>CAZMAI010000045.1:0-17258 GCA_964564195.1 uncultured Anaerolineales bacterium
GAGTCGTCGCTGGCACTGAACATGGGCTTTCGCTGTGGCTTTCTGGGGCTCTTGCATATGGAGATCGTTCAAGAACGTCTTGAACGTGAGTACGAGCTCGACCTGTTGGCCACGGCGCCGAGCGTAGAGTATCAAGTGCTCCTGACCAACGGCAAAGTCATTGAGGTCGATAATCCGGCAGAGCTCCCCGATATGTCTCAAATTGCAGAGATTCGCGAGCCGTGGATGCATATCAGCCTATTCACGCCCACGGAGTATATCGGGCCGCTCATGGAGCTGGCCACTGGCCATCGCGGCGTTTTCGACAAGATGGAGTACCTGGACACGCGCCGGGTGATGCTGAACTTTGAGATCCCGCTGTCCGAGATCCTGGTCAACTTTCACGATCAACTCAAGTCGTCGTCGCGTGGTTACGCGTCGATGGACTATCGCTTTCTTGGGCACCGCGCTGGCGATCTGGTCAAGATGACGATTCTGGTCAATGACGATCCGGTGGATGCCCTGTCGGTCATCATCCATCGCGAAAGCGCCTACGACAAGGGCAGCCTCCTCGTCCGGCGACTGAAGGAGGTCATCCCTCCACAGCTCTTTGCTGTACCGATCCAGGCCGCTGTTGGCGGACGGGTGATTGCCAGAGCCACGGTCAAGGGCGTGCGTAAGGACGTGCTGGCCAAGTGCTACGGCGGCGACATCACCCGCAAGCGCAAGCTCCTGGAGAAGCAGAAGGAAGGCCGCCGCCGCCTGAAGAAGGTCGGTAGGATAGAACTGCCTCAGGAAGCATTTATGACGGTTCTGCGGCTGAACGATTGATCCCGGGCCGGCGAGCACTGCTACCCCACTGCAGGCTGGTGACATCGATGTCTCAACTGGAGAGTGAACGCATACTCGCGGGCCGCACGGAGCCGCGACGCTCGCGTGGAGAGATCTTGCTGCTCGCCCTCATCCTGGGGGCAGCGCTCGGCGTCCGTCTCTATGGCCTCACCTGGGATCACGGTTACCTTTTCCATCCAGATGAGCGCATGGTCGTCTTTGTGACCTCTGACCTGTCGTTCGCCTGGCCGCCTGACTGGGCCGAGTTACTCTCTCCATCGAGCACCTGGAATCCCGGGTTTTTCTCCTACGGCTCTTTGCCCATGTACCTCCTCCGCATCCTCTCCAGTGTTGCGGCAAGGTTCTGGCCAGCGATGGAAAGCCTGCGTTCGTTTTACGTTATCGGACGGGTGCTTTCCGCGCTAGCAGACGTTGGCACCATCTACTTCACCTATAGCATGGCGCGCCGCCTGTACGGCGTCCGCACGGCACTTCTCGGCGGCGCTCTTTTGGCGTTCGCGGTGCTGCACGTGCAGTTGTCACACTATTATGCGGTTGATACCCTCCTCGCCTGTGCAGTGATGCTGGTGCTACTGCTCAACATGCGCCTTGCACAGTCACCCTCGCTGGCACGCTGCCTGGGCGCGGGTGCTGCGATCGGTGTGGCTGCAGCAACCAAGATCAGCGCGCTGGCTCTTGCAGCACCCTTATGTTTGGCCTGCGTCGGCGCCCGTCTCATCCAGTCTCAGCCCGATGGATCGAGCGATCCGGCACCGGGCGCACGATGGGTCGGCGAGGCTTTCAGAGGCCTGGTCGTCGCCGGATGGGCTGCAGCCCTGGTCTTTGTGTTGCTAGAGCCCTATGCGCTCATAGACTTCCCCACTTTCCTCGGCGACATCCAGACCGAGAGCATGATGGTTAGGGGCGCCCGGGACTTGCCGTATACACGCCAGTATGCCGGTACAATCCCCTATCTGTACCAGATTGCCCAAACGGTGAGGTGGTCCCTTGGTCCTTTCCTTGGCATCGCCGGGTTCATGGGAGTGGGGTATGCCCTGGGGCGTCTGGTCATGCACATCCGCAAGGGCCGCTTGCAGACCGCGCTGCTGGAGGGCATTCCGCTTGTCTGGTTTCTTGTGTATTTTGGGATTATCGGGTCTTTTCACACAAAGTTCCTCAGATACATGCTGCCGGTCACGCCGCTGCTCTGCCTCTGGGCGGCCGCTCTGATGGTCAAACTTGGCACCCATCTCCAGTCTGGCTGGCGCTACACAGGGCGCGCCCTCGTCGGTGTCACACTGACGGGGTCGGTGCTGTATGTACTCGCCTTTCTGAACGTCTATGCATCAACACACCCGTGGGAACAGGTGACCGAGTGGATGTGCAGTGAACTGCCTGAGAAGAGCACCCTGATGATTGAGCACTGGGACCAGCCTCTACCGATTCTACAGGGCGTGGGTGAACACAACTGCTGGAACAGGTTCACCATTATCGAGTTTCCTGCCTATAATCCGGACGATGAGGCCAAGCTGGAGGAACTTGTCGCGTCACTGCAGTCAGCCGACTATGTGGTGATCGCCAGCAACCGGCTATATGGCAGCATCACGCCACTGTCACAACGCTATCCGATGACAGCGCAGTACTACCGCCGTCTCTTTGCAGAAGAGTTGGGATTTGAGCTGGTCTACTTTGCCCAGGTCTATCCTCAGCTGGGCCCCTTCCGTATTGTCAACGATACGCTGAGTCGGCCAGGCCTCCCTGTGCCAGCCCTGTTGTCAACCGAGGGAAGTCTGGCCACTGATTTGGTCCTGGGACATGCGGACGAGAGCTATTCCGTGTATGATCACCCAATGCCGCTGGTCTTTCAGCGTACATCGGATCTGTCCGAGGAGGCGCTGAGGGCACTGCTGACAGCCGAGCCGCCAGGCTGACGGCTCGGCCTCGATGAATAGCGGACAGCATGTTACCCGATCAAGGTGATTCAGATGCGAGGGACAGAGGATCGATGACCGGAAAGAGTCAGAGCCGCCAGAGGGTACGCGTGACCCTGGGGATTCTGCTGAGTCTCCTCTTTTTGTATCTCTCCATTCGAGGTATCGACTGGGCGGAATTTGCCCGCTTGTTCCAGGGAGCTGCCTACGGCTATCTGGTGCTGGCCTTCCTGGTGATCGCGTTCCTCAGCTGGCTTCGCGGTCTGCGATGGCACTATTTGACGCGGCGGGACCCCGGCATCACTGTAGGGACGCTATTCCACCTGATGAACATCAGTTACTTTTTCAATAATACTCTGCCGGCCAAGGCCGGAGAGTTCGTCCGTGGCTACCTGGCCGGTCGCCAGCTGACCGGAGGATACGGCCAGGCGGCGTCCTCACTCTTGATTGGCGCTCTCCTCGACGTCCTCTCCATGATCATCATACTTGTGGGCCTGCTGCCCGTCCTCGAGATCCCTGACTGGATTCGCCAGGGCGGTCTTGTATTCGGTACGCTTGCCGTCGGAGGCACTATCCTGCTCCTCATCATCGCGCGCCAGGGGCAGCGCGGCCTGGACTGGGCCTGGTCCTACATCGGACGCATTCCCAAAGTGGGCACGCCGGGCGTCAAAGCGGCCTTTACGCAGTTGATCAGCGGGTTTGGCGTGTTGCTGGAATGGCGCTATGTGCTCCCGATCCTGCTAACTACGCTGATTCTCTGGGTGGTTAGCGCCGGTCTCAACTATATCATGATGCTGGTCTTCCGTATGGGCGCCCTGCCTTTTTCTGCCGCGCTCATGGTGCTATGTGCCACCGGTTTCTCCATGATGGTCCCCTCGTCTCCTGGAGCCATAGGCGTCTTTGAATGGGCCGGAGTACAGGGCTTGCTCATCTTTTCGGTGGAACAGAGCGCCGCCTTTGGCTATATGCTGGGGTTGCATCTGTTCACCAATCTCACGCTGATCGTGCTGGGTCTGGTCGGCATGGTCACGCAAGGGCTGACCTACGCCCATGTCAAGAGCGTTGTGGAAAGCGGCAGCCAGGCGGCGGAGCTTTAGTCCGCGAATCGGAGCGACGGCAAAGCCGCACGAAGCGGGGCTCACGCCCGATCCACGGCTCTCCACCGCAGCGAGTCTTTTCCTGAGATCATGCCGTTAGCAGAGTGGACACATCAATGGCACAACCGATGACAACAGATCAGCAAGAGCAGGTGGCAGAGCGCGAGCGCATCCTGAGCCGGCTGCTGCACAACGAGTCAGATGTTGCGTACCGGCGGCGCGTGCGCAACATGCTATCGTATCTCGATCCGCAACCCGGGCAGGTCATCCTCGACTGCGGCACCGGGATGGGATTCTATGCGCGCGCCATTCACAGGCTGTATCCCGGGGTTCAGGTCATCGGAGTAGACATGGACACTCGCGCGCTGGCCTTTGCCCGCGCCAACCTGGACACGGGCATTTTGGTCACACACGCAGACATCTACAGGCTGCCGCTGGCGACAGAGAGTGTGGACAGCGTGCTGATGTCCGAGGTTCTGGAACATCTCGCCGATGAGTCCGCGGGGCTGGTCGAGGTCCGCCGCGTGCTCGTGCCCGGCGGCAAGTTGGCGATTACGGTTCCCTTCGAACGCTATTCGGGATGGTACGATCCGATCAACCGTGTGTCGGAGGTTATTCGCGGTCGCCCCATACGTACAGGGCCCTTTGCCGGGATCTGGGCGAACCATCAGCGCCTTTACAGCGCAGATCGACTGGACCAGGTGCTGAACGACGCCGGCTTTGCCGTCGGACCGGTAGCCTATCTCACACACTACTGCTTCCCCGGAACACAGACCATTGTGTATACGATCGGCAAAGGCCTGATTGAGAGAGGCCTGCTGCCGGCGGCGGTATCGCGCTCGGTCCATCGCTTTGAGGGTGAGGCCAACCGGGCAAGTCCGTTGAACCCGTTGAACTGGGCGCTGGCGCTCTTTCACCGGATCGATCGCCTGAACGAGGATGAAAGACGGATGGCCAGGGTCGACACCTTTGTCAACCTGGCTGTAATGGCAACCAAGCGTTAGTCCACCGCCGTCCGTGCGGGAAGATGCGCCGTCGCTGCCCGGGAGGCCCATTGGCGACTGTAGTGAGCAAAACCGACGCAGCAAAGCGGCAGGGGGCACTGATCGCCGGGAACAAACCGGTCGTCTGGCTCCTTGCGGCATTTGTGTTGGGAGTCGCCGGACAGTTGCTGCTCGATCTCGGCACCGGCGTAGCCTTGGGGGCCGTGTTGCTTGCCCTCGGGGCGCTCGTGTTTGGCGTCACTGCGCCTGCAGGGCGCCGACCACAGGAGGCCTTGCCCGCACCGATCAATGAGCCCGTACGCTGGCTGCCTTTGGGGGGCGCCCTGCTTCTCGGCCTGGTTTCCCTCATGGGTTTCGCCGGCAACCGCTATACCCTGCACGGGGTGACTCTCTGGGCTGGCTCACTGTGCTGTGTGCTGCTTGCGCACCTGCCGTCGGAATTCCGTCTGCATCTTCCGCGCCTCCCCATTACCTCGCGGCTCTCTCTCCCCAGCATCGTGGTGCTCTTTTCTATCCTTCTGGGTGGTTTCTTCCGGTTATATCGTATACACACACTCCCGCTGGAGATGGGCTGCGACCTGCCGCTCATCCATGCCAACATCGCCCAGATCCTGAGCGGCGAGTACCCGATCTTTTTCGAGTCGCATCCCGGGCGGGAAGGGCTCTTTTTCTACCTCGCCGCCCCCATTGCCGCCGTTGCCGGCCTGAGCCACACGAGCATCAAAGTGGCTGCCGCGCTCACCGGCATAATGACGATTCCGGTCGTGTACCGGCTGGGCCGCGAGATGTTCGATCCCTGGACAGGAGCGCTGGCGGCTTTTCTGCTATCTTTCAGCCACTGGCACATCATTCTCAGCCGCGTTGGCTACCGTGCCGTACTCATGCCACTCCTGGTCAGCCTGAGCCTATTGTTTCTTCTGCGCGGCCTCAGGACCGGCAAGGACGTGCACTTTGTGCTGAGCGCGCTGTTCGCCGGGCTGGGCCTCCAGAGCTATAACGCGTTCATGGTCGTCCCGCCCATGCTGGGTACTGCCCTGGTGGTGGCCCGCCTCCTGGCGCGTCGCTGGCAGGCGGTCGTCCAGTGGCGTCAGGTGGTCCTGTGGACGATCGTGGTGCTTCTGGCGGCGCTGCCCTTGCTCGCCTATGTCCTCGAGGATCCACAGCGCTATGTGTACCGTGCAGCCACGCGCGTCACCTCTATCGAGTCGGCGTTGCCAGAGTCGCCGGCCCTAACCTGGCTCGGTAATGCTGGCAAGGCAGCGGCCATGTTCCACTATCAGGGTGATTCCGTATTCGTCAGCAACGTGCCGCGGCACAGACAGCTTGGCTTTATGACAGCGGTTCTGTTCGCCTTTGGCGCTGTCTACTCTGTCCTACGGAGGCCCGGTCGCGAGACCTGGCTGGTATGGCTAGCCCTGGCGGGCACGATGCTACCGTCCACACTGGCGCTGGCCTTTCCTGATGAAGTCCCCAGCGCCGTGCGAAGCATCGGTGCACTGCCCTTTACGATGCTCATTTCTGCACTGGGGCTGCGCGCTGCCGGAGCATGGCTGGTCCGCGCCGGGTCCAGAGCCCCAGACGGTGACGCGAGTCACAATTCTACGCGTACACTCACGTTTATTGTTGCCGCCATCCTGTCTACCAGCCTGGCCCTGGAGATCATCGGCGTGTATCCGCTCTATTTTGAGCGCTACGCCAATGCGCAGCCGCTGCAGAACCAGTCGATCTCATTGGAGATGGCACGTACCATCGACGATTTTGCCGATGACGGAGAGGCATACATACTGAGCGCAGCGCACTGGTACGATGGAAATGCGGTGCGCGCCCAGTTTCAGCGCACTCCGCGCCAGTGGTCGAATGAATTGATGGCTCTAGAGCCGGGTAAGCCGCCTCTAGACGGTGAAGCGGGCCGCGTACTGGTGATTCTACATCCGGATGCGAGGGATGCGCTCGCGTTGCTGGAGCGCAGTTTTGAGAGGCAAATTGTCCTTGAGCATCGTTGGAAGGATGGCAGTCTTGCGTTCAAGGCTTTTTATGGTGAGAGGTAGCCGTTCATGAGCTCCGGCAATATGCATGAGCCTGTCGCGTCGGCACACGGCCTCCAGCAGGCCCATCGCGGCGATACACCGCGCGGTGCCAACGCGGGCGAAGGATGGCCGCGACTCGCCGTGATGCTCGCCCTGGCGGCAATCCTGCTGCTGGGGGCCGCCTTGCGCTTTACCGGTTTGGACTGGGACGACGGCCAGCATCTGCACCCTGACGAACGCTTTTTGACGATGGTGGAAAACGCGCTCACCTGGCCAGCGTCGTTGAGCGAGTATCTGGACACGTCGGTCAATCCACTGAATCCGTACAACCGGGGTCAGGGATCCTATGTCTACGGCCTGCTGCCCCTTGTGCTGGCCAAGGCTCTGGGACAACTGACGGGCTTTACAGGGTACTCGGGTGTGTACCTGGCCGGTCGCGCCATGTCCGGCGCGCTGGATCTGATGGCCGTGCTGGTCGTTTTTGCCCTGGGCAAGAGGCTGTACGACGCCCGCGTGGGCCTTCTGGGGGCACTGTTGCTCTCGCTGAGCGTGCTCAATATCCAGCAGTCCCACTACTTTACCGTCGATTCGGCGACCACCTTTCTCGTGACGCTGGCGCTCTATTATGCTATACGCGTAGCGCAGGGCGAGGGACGGTGGAGCATCGCGGGCCTTGGCGTGTCCTTTGGGCTTGCTCTGGCGTCCAAGGTGAGCATCGCGACCTTTGGTTTGGTGATTGGTCTGGCTCTGCTGGTACGCGTCTTTGCGCAGCGCCAGCCGCCGCCGCAGATGGCACCTCAATACGGGGCGCAGCCAGGCGGCCCACCAAAGGGAGGTCCGGAACGAACGATGCAGTTGGGCCGCTGGCGCCTCGCGCTCACAGTGGATGGCGGGGATCCGCCGGAAAGCGTCCAGCGGCTGGACGCTCTCACGTTCCGCTGGATCCGAGTCGCGGTCCTCATGTTCGTGATCCTGTTTATCGCCTTTTGGGCATTTCGGTTGACAATGCCGCAGGCGTTTGAGGGGCCGGGGCTATTCGGGTTGGAACTGAACCAGCGCTGGCTCGATGATATGGTCAATATCCGCAAGATTACCTCAGGCGAGATAGACTATCCTCCGAGCCACCAGTGGGCTGATCGCACGCCGGTGGTCTACATGCTCCAGAATATGGTGCGCTGGGGGCTAGGGCTCCCGCTGGGTCTGGCAGTGTGGTTCGCCTGGGGACTGATGCTGTGGCAGCTGGCCCGTCATGGGCGGTTGGTGCATCTCCTGCCATGGGTCTGGATGACGCTCACCTTCTTTTACCAGAGCATCCAGTTCGTCAAGACGGTGCGCTACCTGCTGCCGATCTATCCCACCATGGCGCTCATGGCCGGCTATGGCCTGGTCTGGCTCTGGGATCGCACGAGCGGATCGCGCAGACGCCTTGCGCCAGCTTTGGCCCGTGCGGCTATCGCAGCTGTAATCGTTGGCACCGCGCTCTGGGCGTTGGCCTTTACCTCGATTTACACCCGTCCGATCACGCGCATCGAGGCGTCGCGCTGGATGTACGAACACATCCCGCCCGGTTCAACCGTGACTTTTGAGGTGTGGGACGACCCGCTGCCGCTCAATATCGACGGCAAGATCGGCGATCAGGTGTTCAGGACGATCAGGACAGAGCCCTACTGGGAGGACATTCCCGAAAAGCGCGCGATGCTCTACGAGTGGATCGAGCAGGCCGACTATATCGTGCTCAGCAGCAACCGGCTGTATGGCTCCATCCCGCGCCTGGCCACCCGGTACCCGATGACGACGCGCTACTATGAGGCGCTTTTCAGTGGCGAGCTCGGCTTTGAGGCCGTTATCACGTTCACCTCGCGCCCGCAGTTGTTCGGCATCGAGATTGTGGACGACGATGCCGATGAGTCCTTTACCGTGTACGACCATCCGAAGGTGTCCATCTTTCGCAAACGGGCCGACTTTGACATGGACGCCGTCCGTGCGCTCTTTGACGCGTACGATCTTGAGCGGATTGTGCGCATCCGGCCCACGCAGGTTACGTCCGCGCCCAACGGGTTAATGCTGAGTACAGAGACACTGCGCACGCAACGCCAGGGAGGCACCTGGTCAGAGATCTTTACGCGGGACAGCCTTGCCAATCGCGTACCTGCGCTGCTCTGGTGGTTGTGCCTCACCCTCCTGGGGATTGTGGCCTGGCCGCTGACCTACCCGGCGCTCAAGCGTATGCCCGATGGTGGATACAGCCTGGCCAAAATCCTTGGCATGCTTTTCTACGGCTATCTCAGCTGGCTCGTGGCCAGTACAGGCGTGCGCCGCTTTGATCGGGGTACGCTCATCCTGGTGCTCATTCTCCTAAGCGCAGCTGCGGCTAGCGCAGCCTGGTTGCAGCGTCGCACACTGGTCACCTTTGTTGGCACCCATTGGAGCTCACTGCTGGTCCACGAAGCACTCTTTACCGGGGCCTTTATCGCGATGCTGCTCGTACGCCAGGGCAATCCCGATCTCTGGCATCCTGCCATGGGCGGCGAAAAGCCCATGGACCTTGCCTATCTGAATGCCATCATCAAGAGTAAGACATTCCCGCCCTATGACCCCTGGTTCTCTGGCGGATACATCAACTACTACTATTTCGGCTGGGTGCCCATTGCCGCGCTGATCAAGCTGACAGGCATCTTGCCGACGATCGGGTACAACCTGGCACTGGCAAGCCTGTTTTCGTTCGTCTTTGCAGGGAGCGTGGCCGTCGCAGCACACCTCATCCCTGCCACAGAAGGCGACCAGAGTCGTTGGCTGACACGGCGCCTGCGATGGGGCATCGCCGCCGGGCTGCTGGTTGCTGTAGCGGGGAATCTGGGCGAGATCGAGTTGCTTTGGCAGGGCCTGGCTGAGGCCGGGCGCCGGCTGACGGATAGCGCCCTGCTCGGGGAGTTGGGCGACGTCCTTCACGGCGTCTACGCGATCGTTACAGGTCAGCAGACGCTGCTATTCCGGCCAGAGTGGTGGTACTGGAATGCCAGCCGTGTCATGGCCCATGGGGAGATCAACGAGTTTCCTTATTTCTCCTTTCTCTATGCGGATCTGCACGCCCACGTAATGGGCATGCCGCTCTTTGTGCTGGCCATCGGCCTGGCCGGCCTCGTGGCAACCGGTCAAGCGCCGCGGACGGGTGAGCATCCCTATCGCATCACAGGCTCCATAGTCGAGCGGGCGCTCCAGTTGTTACTGCTGGGGCTGGCTCTCGGCGCCAGTTGGTGCGCTAACGCCTGGGACTTGCCGACAGGCGTGGTGCTGGCCGTGGTTGCTCTGGCGATCAGCGCCCGCAGCGCAAGCGATCGCTGGGACCGCCATACGATTGTCTTGCTCGTCACGCAGACACTGCTTCTGGGGACGCTGACGCGCTTCCTGTACCAACCATTCCATGCCCACTATGGCGCCGCCTACACCAGTGTCGCGCTCTGGCATGGGGATCGCTCTACTCTTGGCGATCTGCTTCTGATCTACCTGCCGTATCTCTTTGTGCTGGTCACCTTCCTCTTGAGCACGGGCGGGCGGGTGCTGGCGCGTACGCCCTGGTGGCGCTCTCTGCGCCTCGGGCTGGCACGCCAGCGCCGCTTTGCACGCGCCTGGAGCCTCCGCCGCGTGCTGGTGCGCTACCCGACACTGCTCTATCCGCTGGTCTGGCTCGGGCTTGCTCTCGGCATGATATGCATTCTGGTACTCTTTATGCTGGGTGAGCCCGTGAGCGCCGTCTTGACGATGCTCCTCGCGCTGGCCGCGGCCGGTCTCTTGAGCGGACGGCGGGCGACCACCCAGCGCTTTGTGCTGCTGCTCATCACAGGCGGGCTGGCGCTGGCTCTCGGCATCGAGTGGGTGGTGCTCAAAGGCGACATCGGTCGCATGAACACCGTGTTCAAGTTCTCCCTACAGATCTGGATACTGTGGGGCATCGCATCAGCCGTCGCGCTTGCCCATCTGTTTGACCGGCACCAGGCAGTAGCCAGGGCTGCGCGGAAGGGCTGGTGGCGCGCTATCCTGGTGCTGCTGGCGATCGGTATGTTCAGCTACCCCCTGCTGGCAACCCCAGGCAAGGTGCGCGACCGCGTCAGTGACACTGCGCCGAGGGGTCTCGATGGCATGGCCTACATGGACACGGCTGTGTACGCCGACAATGGGCAGGCGCTGACGCTGGCCCACGATGCCGAGGCGATTCGCTGGCTGCAGGACAACATCGTGGGCTCTCCAGTCATCGCGGAGGCGAACACCCCGTTGTACCGCTGGGGCGGCCGTATCTCGATCTATACCGGGCTGCCCTCGGTGATCGGCTGGGACTGGCATCAGAAACAACAGCGGGCGGCGCTGAGCTCCATCGTCGTGGACTGGCGGCTCGCGGACCTGAATGCCATCTACACCAGCCCGAGCATTCCCGAGACGCTGGCGTTGCTGGACAGGTACCAGGTGGGTCTCCTCTATGTGGGTGAGTTGGAGCGCGCCTACTACCCCGCGGACGCCCTGGCCAAGTTCGACGCCATGGTCGGCGAGTCGCTGGACCGCGTGTATGGCGAGGGCCCTGTGACGATCTATCGCGTCCTCGGTTCCGGCGTGCGCCTGGTGGCGCCCGAGTCGTCGTCTGGTCGCTCGCCTGCCCTATCCGACTGGCTGGCCGGCCATTGGGTTCCATCACGCGTCGTCGCACAGGCCCCCGGGCAACAGAACGACGCTGAGCCCCCGGATAGCACACAGGATCTGCTTCTGGATGTGCCCGTCGAGACGATTCCCGTCGTGAGTGCTCGCGGATGGAACAAGGCGGCTGCGGGCTCCGCTGTGCTGGCCACGCTCTGCTGGTGGGGGATCCTCCTGCTGGTGGGGCTTGCCGCCTGGCCGCTTGTGGTCCGGCTTGCGCCCCACTGGCCCGACAGGGGCTATGCTATCGCCAAGGGGCTGGGCCTGATCCTCTCTGGCTATCTCGCCTGGCTGGGTGCCAGCCTGCGCTGGGTGCAGAACACGCCCGTAACCGCCTGGGGCGCCCTATTCGTCATCGCCGTGATCGCCTGGCTCGTCGGTTGGCGCCGCCAGCGGGGCAGCCCGTTCCCCTGGCGCAAGGTTCTGTACAGCGAACTGATCTTTAGTGGAGCCTTTCTGGCTTTTGTCCTGGTGCGGCTGCTCAATCCAGATCTCTGGCAACCCTGGTTCGGCGGCGAAAAGATGATGGAGATCGCGATGCTAAACGCCGTCTCCAGGTCAGCCTATCTGCCCCCGTACGATCCCTATTTTGCTGGCGGCACACTCAATTACTACTATTATGGGCTGTACCTCGTGAACCTGCTGGCCAAGCTTACGGGACTGCCTGCAGAGATCAGCTATAACCTGGCGGTCCCAACCTTTTTCGCGTTGACCGTGGGCCATGCCTATGCGGTCGGGAGCAGGGTGCTTGGAACAGGCAAGCTGCGCGCCTGGCAAGGGGCATGTGCGGCCGCGCTGGTGGCGCTGGTCGGGAACCTGTCCGGTGCATGGCAGTATCTCGAGCAGTTGCTCGCCGCCGGTTGCCCCGGACAGACCACCGGGTTTTTGCGAGGCGTGGAGTGCGTCCTGAACGGATTGGGAGTCGTCGGGCAGCCAGGTGGCCCCCCGCTAACCTTTGACTACTGGTACGCCGGCACGCGCATCATCCCGTTCACGATCAACGAATTCCCCTTTTTCACCTTTCTCTTTGCGGACCTGCATCCGCACCTGATGGCGCTGCCCTTTGGACTGCTCGTGCTGGCGCTCTGTGGCCTCGTGGTACAGTCGCGCCAGAGCGCCTGGTCGCGGCTCGCGCTGCTTGCGGTTACGCTCGTGCTCACCCTTGGGATGCTGGGGGTCACCAACACCTGGGACCTGCCCATCTATCTCCTCATCACCGCCGCCACATTGATCTATGTGGGGTACCAGCGTGCTGGCCTGCGGGGAGCGGTGCTGGCTCTCGGGCTGGTGTTGGGCCTCGGGCTGGCAGCTATGCTTGCCTATGCGCCGTTCTACGCTGCTTTTCGCGCGCAGGACCTGGGGCTGGAGCGTGTCTTGCCGGGAGATCGAACAACAGTTACGCCGTTTATCGAGATATGGGGACTCTTTCTCTGGTTGGTCGCCGGTGGACTAGGCTGGCAGATCGGCAGCCTCCGCCTGTGGCGCTCAACGTCATGGCTGGCGTCGCTGTCCGGACCCCTGCTCGGGCTCGGAGGCCTGGCGGGAATAGGGGCGGTTCTCACAGCCGCCGGCGGCAGAGCGGAGATTTGGCCGGTGCTCGTTCTGCTGCTGGTATCGGCGGCCGCGATGGTGATCGCCCAGAGAAATCACGCGGAACGATGGTTCTCGTGGCTGCTCATAGCAGCCGCTCTGGGCGTATTGTTGGGGATCGAGTGGGTCTATCTGGCCGATTTCCTGCGCGGCTCGGAGTGGCGCAGAATGAACACTGTGTTCAAGTTTTCACTTCAGGCATGGGTGCTCCTGGGCGTCTCTCTGGGTGCCATGCTCCCCGTTCTGTGGCGATCCAGGAGACGGCGACGGGGCCTTTACGGCAACCTGTGGCATGCAGGGGTTGTTGTCCTGATTGTAGCAGCACTCATTTATCCGTTGGCAGCGGTGCCGGCGCGCGTGCAGGAACGGTTCTCCAGCGGCTCGCCTCCGCGGAATACACTCGATGGCACAGCCTACATGGCTTATGCCGTGTACAATCCGCCGGGTGGCACAGATGCCGTCGATATGAGCTACGATCGCCAGGCTGTGGTCTGGATCTGGGAGCACATAGCCGGCAACCCGGTGATCGCCGAGGCGCCCGTCGATTTCTACCGCGCAGGCGGGTTGCGCATCGCCTCCTACACCGGTCTGCCTACGCTACTGGGCGCCCACCAGTACGAGCAGCGCCCGGCCGCTCAGGTGGGGCCGCGCCAGGCGGACGCCGAGCGGTTGTTTGCCACAGAGGATCCGGAGGTGGCGTTGGAGGTCATCCAGCGGCAAGGTGTGCGCCTGGTATACGTGGGACCGCTGGAGCGCGCATTGTACACACCGGCCGCCCTGGACAAGTTTGACACACTGGTGGAGCAGCAAATGCTCGAACGCATCTACTGGAACAAGCAGGTCGACCTCTACCGCTATACTGGCGAGTTCCCGGCGGCCGAGGAGGGCCAGTCGTGATGGTCCTGCTGCCTATGTTACGCTGGTGGCTGCTCCTGGAACTGATCGGTCTGGTGGGACTGCCCATCAGCATGGTGGTGCTGCGCGCGCTGCCGGGACGTGGCATCTGTTTCCGCCGGCCGGTAGGGCTGTTGCTTTCGGCCTACATTTTCTGGTTGCTCGTAACGCTGGGGCTGCTGCAAAACACCACCGCGTCCGCTGCCCTGTCCCTTGGCATCGTCGCGTGTGTCTCGCTAACGCTGGTTTGGCGTCAGGGACAATCGCTGATCGAGGATGTCTCGCGGCTGCGACGAATCATTCTGATCGAGACCCTGCTGTTCCTGGCCAGCGTTGTGCTCTTTGGGCTCTTTCGCGCATACAACCCCGAGATCGCCGCCACCGAGAAACCCATGGAGTTTGCGTTTCTCAATGGCATCCTGCAGAGCCGCACGTTTCCGCCGCACGACCCCTGGCTGGCGGGCTATAGCATCAGCTACTATTACCTGGGCTATGTCATGTCCGCCATGCTCACCCGGCTCTCGGCCCTGCCGAGCGATATCACCTTCAACCTGACGGGGATCAGCCTCTTTGCGCTGACGGTCAGCGGCAGTTTCTCGCTGGTGTGGAACCTGACCGCCAGCGCGCGGGGAAAAGACCCTCTTGCGCGGCAAGGGATGGCAAGATATGGATTACTAGGTGCGCTGCTTGTGGCCATCATGGGGAACCTCGAGGGCGTGCTGGAGATGATCCGAGCGCGGGGACTGGGAAGCGAGGCTTTCTACCGCTGGTTGGACGTGCGCAATCTTGTGCCGAGCGCGCCCAGCAGCACCTGGTACCCCGATGATATGTGGTGGTGGTGGCGCGCCTCACGGGTGATTCACGATCGCGATCTAGGTGGAGCCACGCAGGAGGTGATCTCAGAGTTCCCCTTCTTTAGCTTTTTGCTGGGGGACAATCACCCGCATGTGCTGGCGTTGCCCTTTGTCCTGCTGGTGCTGGCCCTCGCCCTGAACCTTCTGTTGCTCGCGAGAGGACGGGAGGAGAGCGAGGATGGGACCAGCCCCGGTCCGAGTCAGTTGTTCTCTCGACTTGGCACACTGGTGCAGCGATGGTCCGCCACGCCGGTGGATGTTTGCGCCTGGGGCCTGATCCTGGGCGCACTCGCCTTTCTGAATACCTGGGACTATCCCATCTACCTCGCCCTGTTTGCGGGAGCCCTGGCGATCGCCCGGTACAGCCGCAGCACGGACTCCAGCTGGCTGGGGGACACTGTCATCGTCACGATACTGCTGGGCACCATCGGATTGCTGGCCTACTTGCCCTTCTTTATCAGCCTGCGCTCGCAGGCGGGAGGGATTGGCCTGGTGCCGGCGCACATCAAAACGCAGTACCAGCAGTTTCTGCTCATGTTCGGCGTCCAGTTCACCCTCGTGCTGCTCTTCCTCGCGAGCGTTCTGAGGACGCGTTGGACGCAGCTGCGCGCCGCGAGACCGCCGGCTGTGGCCCTGGTCTGTGGCGCTGTTCTGGGAGTCGCGACAGTGGCCGCACTGGCAGCGACCTGGTGGACCGCTGCTCTCTGCTTTTTCACACTGGGTCTGGCGGGCCTGCTCTTGATCGATGGCGCCGCATCTGCCCGGCGCTCAGACGCAGGGAACTCCCCGGGATTGCTGTTTGCCCTGCTGATGGTCGTCATCGGGCTCTTGTTGATCGTGTCTGTCGAGTTCATCTATCTGCGCGACGTCTTTGATTCGCGCATGAATACAGTGTTCAAGTTCTACTATCAGGGATGGCTGCTGCTCAGCCTCGCCGGGGCTTTTGGCGTGTACCATGTGTTGCGCGAGTTGCAGGAACAGGGCCGTATGGGTAAGGTCCTGACCGGCGGATGGTTGGCTCTATCAGCGCTGCTCATCGTCGGAGGTTTGAGCTACACCGCGGCTGCGACGGTGAGCAAGGCCAACGGCTTTGCAGGGACGGCCACGCTCAACGGCACGGACTATGTCGCGCGCCAACGCCCGCAGCAGTATGCGGTCATCCAGTGGTTGCGCTCCGAGGCAGCCCCCGACGCGATCATCGTCGAGGCAGCGGGCGGCAGCTACACCACGCAGAATTGGATCTCGGCTCACACGGGGCTGCAGAGCCTGCTGGGATGGGCAGGCCACGAGCGTCAGTGGCGCGGGAGCGGCGACCTGCCCGCTGCGAGGGACGCTGTCGTGGCAAGCATCTATACCGCGTTCGATGCCGGTGAGACGCATCGACTGCTGGAGACATATGGCGTAGACTATATCGTGGTTGGTCCGGACGAACGAGATAAATACGGTGTCGGCCCGGATGTGCTGGACGTGCTGGACAGCGTTATGGTCAGAGCTTTTGAAAACGACGCCTATATCGTGTATGGGCGCACCTGGTAGCAGCCAGTCCTGCCAGCCGCGCCGTAGCCGCCTTATGATGGAGTGATAGCGAGGAAACGCAATGTGTGAGGAGAGTGCGTCTCCCACAAATCAAGAGAGCAGTAGTCCTGCCAGAAACCCGGACCTGCCAGCGTGGTTGACCGTCGAGGTCGCGCTGTACGGCCTGCTGGCGGTACTTGCGCTGGTGGTGCGGGTCGCCGAGCTTGGACGTTGGCCGCTGCTCCCCGAAGAGGTGCCCACTGCGTTGGCCGCCGCCCAGGCTCTTCGATTAGAGAGTGTCGCGGTGCGGAGCTACATGCCGCTGCTGTTCGATGCCCAACTGCTGCTCCTGTCACCCCACACCAGCCCTGCAACCGTGCGGCTTTTCACAGCCCTGGTGGGGTCGTTGCTTGTGCTGCTACCCTACCGCGAGCGGGCGTGGTTGGGGCGGCAGGGCGCGCTGGGCGTGGCGACAGTGATGGCGTTCTCTCCACTATGGGTGTACGCGGGTCGCACAGCCGACGGGGCCGTCGTGGCCGTCGGCTTGGGGCTGCTGGGCCTCTCGCTGACAAGGCAGATCGAACCCGCGTCAGGAGTGTGGGTTACCGGGGCAGCGGGTGCGGCCTTTGGGCTCGCTCTCGCGGGAGGGCCGCAGGCGCTCTCCCTCTTTGTCCCTGCGCTCCTCGCGGCGCTGTACTACTGGCAGGGCACGCCTGTTCTGGAGCAGACAGCATGGAGTGCGCGGTGGCGGTGCGCCGCAGCCCGCACGGTGGCGATTGGCCTGCTGCTCGCCTGGCTTCTCGCGGCGACGACCGGCCTCGTCATCCCGGGTGGTCTCGGGAACGCAATCGAT
>CAZMAI010000046.1:0-16972 GCA_964564195.1 uncultured Anaerolineales bacterium
GAGTACGCAGCGCCGACGAAAGGTCGGTCATATCCGCGGCGCTCTGCATGGGCTCAAAGAGATTACCCGCACTCTCAAAGCGTATCCCGGTGAGCTCTGACAGGCGCTCGACCATACGCAGGTGATACTCGGGATGGCTGTTCAATCCGGTACCTGTGGCCGTGCCGCCAATCCCCAGCCGGTGCACCATCTCGAGCGCCCGCGCGATACGTTGCCGGTCCAGGGCCACCGCGCGTGCATACGCGCCAAACTCTTGCCCCAGACGCACCGGGACGGCATCTTGCAGATGGGTACGGCCAGGCTTGAGAACACGATCGAACGCTGCAGCCTTCTCCTCGAGCGCGGCCACCAGGCCATCGAGCGCCTCGAGCAGCGCCAATGACTGGATGGATGCCGCGACGCGGAGCACTGTCGGGATGACGTCATTGGTGGACTGCGCCATATTGACGTGATCGTTGGGGTGCACGGGCCGGTAGGAGCCGCGCTCCCCGCCAAGGGCAACGTTCGCCAGATTCGCGATCACCTCATTGGCGTTCATGTTGTGTGATGTGCCCGCGCCGGCCTGGAACGGATCCACGACGAACTGATCGTGCCAGGATCCGTCCACGATCTGGGTCGCCGCATCAACAATGGCGCGCCCAGGCGCTGCATCCAGCATGCCCAGCGCGACATTGACCTCGGCCGCGGCCCGTTTGACCAGTGCTGTCGAGGAGATGTAGACGGACGCCTGTTTGAGCCCGCTCACCCGAAAGTTGTCCACGGCCCGCTGGGTCTGGGCACCCCACAACGCATCGTCAGGAACCTGCACAGGTCCGAGAGAGTCCGTTTCCGTCCGCATCGTGCCTCCTCCTACTATGTCATTGCGGGACCGCGGTCACGCATCCTGCTCCGAAACCGACGCGTCCTCCTCCATCGCCATGGCCATCAGATAGCCCCGGGCACGCTCGGTCTTGTCAAAGCGATAGACGAGCGACCAGAACCGCGGTGAATGATTGGACTCGATCAAGTGAGCCAGTTCGTGCACGATCACGTAATCGAGCACAAAATCAGGAACGCCCTTGAGACGGTCAGAGATGCGAATCGTCCCATTGGCCGGCGTACAGCTGCCGAATCGCTGTGTCTGATTACTCACAAAGCGGATGCTGCGCCAGCTCAAGGCACCATCAAAGTACGCCCGATTGTGGCGCTCCGCTCTGGCCTGCAAGTCGGCATCGGACCGAAAGTCCCTTTGGCGAGCGCGCCGCCTGCTCATACGCGCCACAAGGTCAGCCACGGCACGATCCAACTCTGCGCCGGCCAGATGCGCCGGTGCGCGAATCTCCAGAGTCTGCCAATCGACCAGACGGCCGCTGATCGTCTTTTTCCGGCGCTCGCTGGTGATGATGCGAACGCGAAAACCGTCCAGAGACCTCTCGTTCGCCGGTTGCTGCGTCACCGGATGACCGCGAGAAGCCCGCCTTGCACCAGCCACGCGCTGTCCTCCTGGGATTCCTCTGGGAATAAAACAGCCCCCGGACCGAGTACGGCCGGGGGACTCTGTGCCGAGAGAGGGATTTGAACCCTCACGGATCTAATATCCACTACGCCCTGAACGTAGCGCGTCTGCCGGTTCCGCCATCTCGGCTGCACATTCGAATAGTAGCATTCCGCGGCGTTCCTGTCAAACAAGAGGCCGTCAAAAACGACTAGTCGAAAATCGGCGTGATCAGCCCCTGATCCCTGGCCTCGGTGTACAACATGCGCTGAAGGGACAGATGCCACTGCGGGAGTGTCGCGAACCGCTCCCCCGAGCTGGACATGGGCGCGATCTGAACGCCGTAGACTCCATCGTCGACTGCAAAGGTATAGACGGGCTGGTACAGCAACAGCGAGGGGACATCCTCAGCAAAGAGTTCCTGGAAACGCTGGTACAGGCTCCAACGCTGATCAACGTCAGCGGTACGGCGGGCCTGAGCGATGAGCGCATCGGCTTCGGAGCTGATATAGTTGGCAAAGTTGACGCTATCCTCGTTTACCTGGCTCGAATGCCAGTAAGGATAGGGGTCCGGGTCTGCTGGAAGGCTCTGCCAACCGCTCAACACCGCGTCGAACCGCCTCAAGCGCAGCTGCTGGCCGACCAGGTCCTCCCACTCTGCATATTCCGGGATCGCGCGGATGCCCACCTCGGCAAGCTGGGCGCTGATCATAGCCACCATCGCCACACGTGATGCATCATCGACGTTCGTGGCCAGTCGGAACTCGAGTTTGAGCTCGCCCCGCTCGCGTACACCATCGCCATCATCATCGAACCAGCCTGCCTGCTCAAGGAGCGTGCGGGCTTTGCGCAGGTCCTGGGTGTACGCCGGAACCCCCTCGTTAAAGGCCCACGATTGCGGCAGAATGGGGCTGTCGATCACCATACCCTGCCCCTGTAGAATCTCGTCCACGAGCGCCTGCCGGTCCAACGCCCACATCATCGCCTGGCGAACCAGCCGATCCTGGAAAATCGCCCGGTCGAGGTTCAGAAAGACGAGGTTATAGCCCGAAAGCGGCGCAGAGTAGAGGGTGAGATCTGGATCTTGCTGCACTGTAGCGATGTGACGCGGCAAGACCCGTCCCATCCCCATAATCTCACCGCGCTCCCTTGCCTCTATTACCGCTTCGGCATCAGGGTAAAAGTACAGCTCCAGCCGGTCGATATAGGGTCTCGTCCCATAGTAGCCATCATGGCGTTCCAGCACAACACGCTGCGAGTCGATATCCTCTACCTTGTAGGGCCCTGTTCCCACAGGAGTCGCATTAAAAGTGCTGCGGCTCAACAGCGACACATCTACACTGCCCAGAACATGGGCCGGAAGCAATCCGATCGACGTATAGTCGAGGAAAGGGGCAAAGGGCTCGCGCAGAATAAAGCGTACAGTAAGAGCATCAAGCTGCTCCACCACGACCGTGCGCCACATCGTGGAGATAAAGGACATCCCCTCATAGCCCTCGTCCTGCATGACGTTGACGGTAAAGACCACGTCCGCCGAGGTCACAGGGGCGCCGTCGTGCCAGGTAGCGTCCTGACGCATGAAGAAGGTATAGACCATGCCGTCGCCGGAGATTTCCCAGCGCTCGGCAAGATCTGGAATCACCTCGCCCTGCGAATTGACGCGGGTCAGCCCCGAAAAGATCAGGGAAACCAGATCCTGGTCGACGGGGTTGGCCTGGGACAGCACGGGGTTGATGAGCATGGGGCTACCAGCGATACCTTCGGTATAGGTGCCCCCAGCCTGAGGCACCATCACCGTCGTAGCCGTCAGCGCCACATACCCCAGCACCACTGCCAGGATCAGGACGGCCGCGAGCGCGATCGCGACCTGAAGTCGGACGCGCCCCGAACCTGTCGACTGCATCAAATGGCCCTAGATCAACACGGTGAGCAGTGACGTGACAAAGAACGTCACTGCCAGGATGATGGTCAGGTTATGAAGCGTCTTTTCGATGCCGCGTCGCGTGCGATACACGCCGGTGTCGCCTCCGAGGAGACCTCCCAAACTACCCTGCTTGCCCTGAAGCAAGGTAACGGCGATCAGCGCGATAGAAACAATAATCTGAATGATGTCAAGGTATACTTGCAAGATGGCCCTCCCGCCTGAATCCAGAGGATCCCTGGAACACGCTCGCGATTATAGCATGCAGCCCATCCACGGACAACAAAGCACCCTCTACCTGAGACTGCGTATGGTGCCTTCTCAAATGCACAAGTGCTCCTGGCAAGCGTAACAGGTCCCCCTGCCACGCAAGCCGATTTGGATAGAGCTCGAGTTTTGACAGCCGGCGAGCGATCGTGTACAATCCGGAACGCTAGAGCAGTGCCGAGGTAGCTCAGTTGGTAGAGCACTTGACTGAAAATCAAGGTGTCCCCAGTTCAAGTCTGGGCTTCGGCATCTGACGGTAGACCCGTCACCGACGCGGAAGTGGCTCAGTGGTAGAGCATCTCCTTGCCAAGGAGAGGGTCGCGAGTTCGAATCTCGTCTTCCGCTCCAGCCACGGCGCGGTTCCTTGCTCTTGTAGACAAGGAACCGCGTCCCATTGCGGCGACGTAGCCAAGTGGTTAAGGCAGGGGTCTGCAAAACCCCCACCATCGGTTCGAGTCCGATCGTCGCCTTGGATGCTCTGTCCAGTAGAATTTCGGGAGGGTCAAGTTGGCCAATACAGCTTCAGCTATCAAGCGTGTGCGTCAGGAAACCAAACGGCGGGCACGGAATCACGCTGTCAAGTCGCGGATGCGCACGTTCATCAAACAGGCGAACGAGGCGATCGCTCAAGGCGACCGCGATCTGGCAGCAAATGCCGTCCGTACCGCCATCAGCGAGATCGATCGCGCCGCGTCCAAGGGCGTGATCCACAGCAATAATGCCTCTCGCAACAAGTCTCGCCTGATGATGCGCCTGAACGGCCTGTCGGAGTAATCCCGAGCCGGGGCAGTGTTCCGCTCGCGATGCAATGAGACCATCGCTCCGCCGGAGCGATGGTTCTTTGTGTATAGGGTCAGAACCATCGAACCGGGCATGGCAGATGGCATCCAGAGAGAGCAACGAGCCTGCAGCGCCACGGAAGGATCGTGATGTGACTGGAGAGGCCAGCGTAGATCGGACGATTGAACTGGGTCACCCCAGTTATGTCTGGCGCGCCGGGCAGCAACGTCGCCTTGAGATGCTCCGGCCCCACGTGGCAATCGCCGGGCGCCGCGTGCTCGACGTGGGATGCGGGCTCGGACTCTATGTACAGCAGTTTGCTGCGTTGGGCGCGGAGGCGCACGGCGTTGATCTCGATGCGGAGCGGATAGAGATCGCACGCAGGATCAGCCCGCTGGTCAGGCAAGGATCAGTACAGGCACTGCCATACCCTGATGAGTACTTCGACCTCGTCTTTGCGAATGAGGTCCTCGAGCACGTCGACGATGATCGGCAGGCGGTAAGCGAATCCTATCGCGTCACCAGACCCGCAGGATTTCTCGCCTTTTACGTGCCAAACCGTCTCTATCCCTTTGAGACGCACGGCTGGTACTGGCGCGGCGAATACCGCTTTGGGAATATCCCCCTGATCAACTACCTCCCCGACGTCTTGCGTAATCGCCTGTGTCCTCACGTGCGTGCGTACACGCGCCGGCAACTCAGGAGGCTGTTCGACGGCCTGGCGGGTGAAATCGTCCTTCATCGCGGCGTCTATGCCGGCTATGACAATATTATTGCCCGGCATCCCCGGCTGGGTGCGGCTATCCGCGATGCCAGCTATGCGCTGGAACAGACGCCTCTCCAGTGGCTCGGGCTCTCCCATCTCATCCTCTTTCAAAAGGCAGGCTTGCAGCAGGCGCCGCCGAAGGGACAGCCCTAGATGCCCGTGAGATTTGTCCCGCACGACACCTGGCACGATACCTATGACGGTGAGACGGTCCTGCAAGCCGCCGACCGGGCCGGAATCGCCATCGAGCGTGTCTGCGGCGGCCGCGGGACCTGCGGCAAATGTCGCGTTGTGCTCGAAAAAGGGACGCTCGGGGCCCACACCGAGGCGGAGATGCGCAGCCTCTCCGAAGAAGAGCGGCGTAACGGTTACCGTCTCGCCTGCCAGGCTCGGTTGGAGAGCGCGTCTCGTGTGATCCTGAGCATTCCGGACGAGGCGCGACATGAGGCCGTGCACATCCTGGCGTCGGGCATTGACAATGTCCGTCCCGTCGATCCCTGGGTTACACGGTACCATCTCAGCGTCCCGGCTGCCGAACTGGAGGATCAGACGGCTGATCTGGATGCGCTGGACCGGGCGTGGCGCGCCGTCGAGAGCACCCCATTACGCCTGAGCCTGCAAGCCCTGCGCCAGCTGCCTCGCGCGCTGCGCGGTGCAAATGGCCTGGTCACATTGAACCGTGTTGATGAGACGGTCATTCGGGTAGAGTCCGGGCACAATAGTGAGCCGCTGCTCGGCATGGCCTATGACATAGGCACCACCACCGTGGTGGGCTACCTCATGGACCTCAGCACCGGCGAGGAACTCGCCGTCTCGTCCGAATTGAACCCCCAGACAAAGCATGGCGACAATGTGATCTCGCGCATCCAGTACGCCGACGAGGTAGCGGAAGGCCTGGAGACACTGCAGGTCGAAATCGCCGGCGCGTTGAACCGGATCCTCACCGCGACCACAGAGGAACTGGGGAGGCAACCCGGGGATGTTCTGGCGGCAACCGTCGTCGGCAACACCACCATGCAGCACCTGCTCCTCGGCGTGAGCCCGTCGCATCTTGCCCGGTCGCCCTATGTCCCCGCCTATACTGGCGCGCAACGGGTGCTGGCCGCGGAGATTGGATTGCGATGCGATCCCGGTGCGCACATATGGCTCCTGCCCAATATTGCCGGCTGGGTGGGCGCCGACACCGTGGGGGTATTGCTGTCCACCGGCATCTATGACCAAGACGAGCCGGCGCTGGCCATCGACATCGGCACCAACGGCGAGATGGCCATGGGGTCCCGTGACAGGCTGATCACCTGCTCGACAGCGGCAGGCCCTGCCTTTGAGGGGGCACACATCTCCTGTGGGATGCGCGCCTCTGCCGGCGCCCTGGATCAGATCGCCATAGACAACGACGTACGCTGGCACGCCATCTCGGACGGAGCCCCGCGCGGCGTGTGCGGGTCGGGGCTGGTGGATGCGGTGTCCGAACTCTTGCGAACGGGAGTGATCGACGGTCAGGGACGCCTGCAAAGCCCCGACACGATCGCGGATCGTGGTTACCCGGCCCTGGCTAGCCGCGTACAGGGAGAGAACCGGCACCGTACCTTTGACCTGGTGTTGGCCAGCGAAGGCTCGAGCGGTCGACCGGTGCAACTCACACAGCGGGACATTCGTGAGTTGCAGCTCGCCAAGGGCGCAGTGCGCGCTGGCATTGAGATTCTGATGACAGAACTGGGCCTGGAACCTCAAGATGTCCGTAAAGTGTTTCTGGCAGGCGCCTTTGGGAACTATATCCAGCCAGAGAGCGCTCTGGGGATCGGGCTGCTGCCGCACTTTCCGAATGCCGCCCTCATCCCGGTTGGAAACGCCGCAGGCTCTGGCGCCAGACTGGCACTGCTCTCACGCCGCGAGCGTACCCTGGCCAGCAAGCTGCTCGAGCACGTCGAGTATCTGGAACTGTCGGGGCGGCCAGATTTCCAGGACGAGTTCGTCAACGCCATGCTCTTTTAGCCACGGGCCGCTTTCGTTTTTCTTTGACAGCCCACGGCACATCGAATATACTCCAGAAGAGCACGGGAGTGGCGGCGTTGTCCGCTGTTACCTGTGTATTCGCCTGGGCTGGCTGCGTTCGGCCCGCTGACACGGGCGTCACGCGCTCCAGGATAGACTAGCGTTTCTGGCAGTGACGAAAGGAGTCCGATATGGTGATCAAGGTAGGTATTAACGGGTTTGGGCGCATTGGCCGCCAGGCATTCAAGGCCATCGTGCAGAACTATTCCGAAGAGATGCAGGTCGTCGGTATCAATGACCTCTTCCCGCCCGATAGCTTTAGCATTCTGCTCAAGTACGACTCGATCTATGGCCATTTCCCCGGGACGGTCGAGACCGCGGAAGACGGTCTGATTGTCAACGGCAACAAGATCCGCTTCTCCGCCGAGCGCAATCCTGCGGATCTGCCCTGGGGCGAGTTGGGCGTCGACGTCGTCATCGACTGCACCGGCTTTTTCACCGATGGCAACAAGGCCAAGGCGCACCTCGAGGCTGGCGCGAAAAAGGTCATCATCAGTGCCCCCGGCACCAACGTTGATCTGACCGTGGTCCTGGGCGTTAACGAGGAGATGTACGATCCCGCCAAGCACAACATCATCTCGAACGCCTCATGCACGACCAACTGCCTGGCCCCTGCCGCCAAGGTCGTTCACGAGAACTGGGGCATCGTCAAGGGCCTCATGACGACGGTTCACTCCTATACGGGCGACCAGGTGTTGCACGACAACTTCCACAAGGACCCGCGTCGTGCCCGCGCCGCAGCGCTGAACATCGTTCCGACGACCACCGGCGCGGCCCGCGCAGTCTCTCTGGTGATCCCGGACCTCAAGGGCAAGTTCGATGGTATGGCCCTGCGCGTTCCTACGCCGACGGTCTCCATCGTTGACTTTGTGGCCGAGCTCGAAAAAGAGGTCACCAAGGACGAGTTGATCGCTGCCTTTGACAAGGCCGCGGAGGGCGAGCTCAAGGGTATCCTGGGCGTTGCACACGAGCCGCTGGTGTCCACCGACTTTATGGGTGACACCCGCTCCAGCATCATTGACGCAGACTCTTGCTCCGTCATCGGCGGCAACATGGTCAAGGTCATCAGCTGGTACGACAACGAGTGGGGCTACTCCAACCGCCTGGCCGATGTTATCTCCTACATTGGCAAGCAGGGCCTGTAGGTCACTACTTTGCTGCCAAGAGGGGCGCCGGACGAATGTCCGGCGCCCCTTTTTCGTTTCATGCTACGCTGGAGCCTGTCCCCCGCGCCCCCGGCGTAGCCAGAATTTCTGCAAAGCCGCATAGAGCGGCGCCATATAGACATAATCATAGGCCCCGACGTACCGCACGACCTCCCCGCCAAAGCCCTCCTTAAAGCGCTGCACACCCTGAAGATCATCTTCCCGCGCATCCGGCCCGGCATCGGAGATGCCCCACAGATCGTACTGGGTACATCCTAGAGACTTGGCCCACTGCATCGCGCGCCATTGGAGCTGGTGATTGGGCATCAGCTCGCGGCCCGAGTTGCTGGATGCGCCGTACAGGTACCAGGCCTGTCCGTTGTAGGCAAAGGGCATCAGCGCGGCTAGAGGCTCGTCATCGCGATAGGCCAGCAACAGGCGCACACGACCGTGCTGCGCAAACAGCTCATAGGCGCGCTCGTAATAGGCACGAGAGTGGACCCCAAAGCCATCGCGCTCACCTGTTACGCGCATCAGATCGTAGAAGGTGCCCAGCCCGTCCGGCCCGATATCCCGCACATCCACGCCTTTGCGCGCTGACAGGCGGATGTTATAGCGCCACTTGCTCTTCATGCGCGACAGGATCGTGTCCTCATCCTCGACGAGATCGACGATGACCGTGCGCCGAGGCTGGATCGTGATGGGGCTGGGACGAAAACCGTGGCGCCGCAACCAGGCATGGCGCCCGGGCTCATTGTCGAGCCACTCGGGCTCGACCTTGAGCATGATCGCGTGCATCCGGCGCGAGTGGGCGTGCACCGCCTCCCAGAGCGCCTGCTCGACCTCTCCGTCCTCGCTACAGAGCACAGGTCCCTTGGGGATGTAGGCCATGGCAAAGGGACCCAGGCGCCGGTACAAGACCTGCGCGCCCGCCACCAGGGCGCCATCCTGCTCCACCGCCACGCGCCAGGGTGTCCAGCCAAAGGCCCCCTTGAGTTGGCCCCAGCCCCAGGTCTGCAGCAAGTGCCCATTCGGATCCTGCGACACCAGGTCATCCCAGGCTTGCTCGCCCAGACCATCCTTCATCGAGTCGATACAGCGCATAGCACCTCCGAGCGTGATTTCCACATCAGCCATTATAGCATATGCCTCCCGGGGGTCAGGGTTGTTGCCTGGTGTACCGATGCCTTTGACCCGCCCCTTCCCGCCCGCTATACTCCCCATGCAGAGAGGGAACAGAGAGGTGGCCAGGATGCGCGTACTGATTACCGGGGGTGCAGGGTTCATCGGATCGCATCTATGCGATCTCTTGCTTGCACAGGGACATACCGTGATCTGTCTGGATAATCTGATCACGGGAAGCCGCGACAACATCGCGCACCTTGCCGATCACGAGCGCTTGACCTTTGTGCTGCACGATGTGACCGCCCCGATGCATGTCGAAGGCCCTTTGGATGCCATCCTGCATCTGGCCTCGCTGCCCAGCCCGGTGGACTATATCGAGATGCCGATCAAGACCCTAAAGGTGGGTTCGCTGGGCACCCTGCATGCCCTCGGACTGGCCAAGGCCAAAGGCGCGCGCTTATTGCTGGCCTCGACCTCCGAAGTCTATGGCGATCCCCTGGTCCACCCACAACCCGAGACCTATTGGGGTAACGTCAATCCGATCGGTCCCAGGGGCGTGTATGACGAGTCCAAGCGCTTTAGCGAAGCGTTGACCATGGCCTACCACCGGACCCACGGCATGCAGACGAGAATCGCGCGCATCTTTAACACCTATGGTCCCCGGATGCGTATCAACGATGGGCGTGTGGTGCCTAACTTTGTGCGGCAGGCGCTGCGCGGCGAGCCACTCACTGTCTACGATGATGGCACACGCACGCGCAGCTTTTGCTATGTCAGCGATCTGGTGGATGGCCTGTATCGCCTGCTCCTCTCGGAAGAGGTCGAGCCGGTCAACCTTGGAAACCCGCAGGAGATCACCATCCTGGAACTGGCCGAGACCGTCGTGTCGCTGGCAGGGAGTACCTCCCCAATCACGCTGGTAACCCCTGGAGACGCCCGCACGCAGGATGACCCGCAGACCCGCCAACCGGATATCACCCGTGCCCGCAGGCTGCTTGGTTGGGAGCCACGGGTCGAGCTAAAAGAGGGGCTGCGTCGCACCATCGCGTATCTGGCTCAGGTGGTCTAGATGCCCTCTCTGAGTGCTGCATTTGCGAGCCAGGGTCGCCCAGCGCACGATTTGGAACGGGCCAGTCGCCTCCCGCGCTCCGCTATCGCCATGGTAGCCCTTGCGATCCTGGGCCTGTTCCTGGCCCGCGCACCGCTCACATGGGCCCTGGCGCTCCTGGTGGGAGCGACCGGAGGCCTGCTCCTGCTCATCAGACCGGTCATTGGTCTCTATGTGCTGGCCATTGCCATCCCCTTTGGATCGGTTCGCACACTGAGCATTGGCGGTGCCAGTCTCAGTCTGGCGCAGCCTGTGCTGGCGCTGACGCTCGCCGCCATGGTGGCGCAGATGCTGGCCCATCGCCGGTGTGCGGCGTTACGTTCCGGGCTGACGCTGGCCGCGACGGGACTGGTGGGCGTTCTCGCACTGTCGCTGTTGCAGGCCAGCGACCTGCGAGCTGCAGCGACCGAGTTGCTCAAGTGGATCGAGTTCGCCCTGCTGCTCGCCTGTGTCGCCGTTACGGCTCGCGGACGGGAGAGCCGCTGGCTGGTCGCCGCCCTGCTCCTGGCCGGTTTGGCAGAGGGCCTGCTGGGCATCTACCAGTTTCTGCGACAGGTGGGGCCACCGGGATTTGTACTCTTTGGTCGCTATATGCGCGCCTATGGCACCTTTGCCCAGCCCAACCCCTACGGAGGCTATCTGGGCATGCTCTTGCCATTGGCCTGCGCCATCGTCGTGACGCGGTGGAGCGCACCAGACCCCGGACAACTGCGTTCGCACTGGGCCAACCGCGCGCTCTGGCTGCTGGGCCTTGGCTCCTTTGCGGCCATGTTCGCCGGATTGATCATGAGTTGGTCGCGCGGCGCTTTGCTCGGCGCGCTGGCGGGCCTGGCGCTGGTGATGCTCGCCCTGGCGCGTCGCGCCTGGCCTCTGTTCGTCACGCTGGCCCTGGCGGCCATTGTTCTGGCCCCCCTGTGGTCACCGCTGGTCCCTGGCGACTATCTCTCGCGACTGGACGACACCACCGCCTATCTCGGGCAGGACCTCGCCCTCGTCGAGATCGACGATGCGAATTTCGCCGTCATCGAGCGACTGGCCCACTGGGAGGCCGCCTGGCGCATGTTCTCCCGATCCCCGTGGACCGGCGTGGGTATCGGGCAATACCCCGTGGTGTATTCATCGGTCTCCCTGCCGCGCTGGCAGGACCCGCTGGGTCACGCTCACAACTACTATCTGCACATGCTCGCTGAAGCAGGGATCCTCGGTTTGCTGGCCTATCTCGGCCTGCTTATCACGGCGCTGTCCCTCGCCTGGCGGCAGGCACGCCGCGCCGAGGGATGGACGCGCGTGCTGGCGCTCGCGGCGCTGGGCATGCTCGGACATGTCATCACCCATAGCATGGTCGATAACCTGTATGTGCAGGACATGTATTTGTTGGTGGCCCTGGTCCTGGGTATGCTCCTCAGCGGCCCGGATCAGAAACATCGAGAGCCTGCCGGCGCAGTCCGCCAGGAGCAGCGCCAGTGTAGATCGGAAGTGGTATGACATCGAGAGGCATATCCGCGAGAATCGCGACGCTGCTGCACGAGCAGCGGGCAGAGGTGGTGCGTTTCCTCAAGTTCTGCGTGGTGGGCGCCATCGGCGCCGTGGTTGACTTTTCTATCCTCAACTTTGGTATCCAGGTATTGGGGCTGCCCAAATGGCTGGCCAACACCTTTTCCTTTTTCGCCGCGGTGTTGAGCAACTTTTTCTGGAACCGGCGCTGGACCTACCCTGAGACGCGGGGGGATCCCATCGGACCGCAGCTCAGCCAGTTCCTGCTGGTCAACGTAGGCGGCTATGCCATCAACCAGGCGATTTTTCTCTCGCTGGACAGCTTCGTCTTTGCCGATTGGGGGCCGCTGGGCTATAACCTGGCCAAGGTGATCGCCATCGGGGTCGTGCTGTTCTGGAATTTCGGCGTCAACCGCGTGTGGACCTACGGAAAGGTCAAGTGATGCGCATTGGCATCGACTATACCGCGGCCGTGCGCCAGAGGGCGGGCATCGGGCGCTATGCTCGCAGCCTGATCCGCGCACTCGCGCGCCTGGACCATGAGAACGCCTATGTCCTGTTGAGCGCGGGCAAAGAGGCAGATGGGGAGCCCTGGCCCGCGAACTTTTCTCTGCGCACGCTGCCCCTGACCGACCGGCACCTGTCCATCCTCTGGCAGAAACTGAGGCTGCCGCTGCCGGTGGAGTGGCTCACCGGCCGTCTGGATCTCTTCCACTCGCCCGACTTTGTGTTGCCGCCGGTACGCCGCGCGCGGACCGTAGTAACCATTCACGATCTCTCGTTTCTGCGACTTCCGGACTGCTCCTCCCCCGCGTTGCTGGAATACCTCATGAGCGCCGTCCCACGTTCGGTGGCGCGGGCTGACATCATCCTGGCGGACTCGCAGAGCACGCAGCAGGACCTGGTGGATCTCATGGGGGTAAGCGCGGAGCGCATCCGCGTGGTGTATCCGGCCGTGGATGAAACATTCATGCGCAGTGATCAGGCAGGCGTGATGGCCGTGCGCGCACGCCACCAGATCGATGGACCTTACATACTCAGCCTGGGCACGCTCCAGCCCCGCAAGAACTATGTACGGCTGATCGAGGCGTTCCAGATGCTAAAGCAGACGAGCGGTATCCCTCACAGACTGGTGATCGGCGGCGGTCCCGGCTGGCTCTACGAGCCCATCTATGAGACGATCGAGAGGCTCGGCCTGCAAAATCAGGTCCAGATGCTGGGTTACGTGGACGAGAGCGACCTGCCCGCGCTCTATACCGGGGCGGACGTGTTCTGTTTCCCCTCGCTTTACGAGGGCTTTGGCATCCCCGTGCTAGAGGCGATGGCCTGTGGCACCCCCGTGGTAGCATCTAACACGTCTTCCCTGCCCGAGGCCGCCGGGGATGCGGCCCTGCTCGTCTCGCCTACCGACACCGATGCCCTGGCAGATGCGCTGGGGCGCGCAATCGACGACACAGACCTGCGTGCACAGTTGGTGCAATCGGGGCTGAGCCAGTGCCAACGCTTCTCGTGGCGTGACTCGGCCGGAGTATTGCACATGGCTTATATGGAACTATTGCAGGGAGCCAATCATGTTTGAACTCGCTGAATGCATGTCAAGGTTGGGCACCGAATCTGCGTTTCAGGTGCTGGCCAAAGCCAGAGCCCTTGAGGCCCAGGGCAAAGATGTCATCCATCTGGAGATCGGGGAGCCCGATTTCGCCACGCCGGACCACATCATCGAAGCCGCGTGCCGCGCCCTGCATGAGGGCTGGACCCACTATACGCCCACGCAGGGCATCCCGGAGCTCGTGAACCTGATCGCCGAGCAGATCGGCGAACGCCGGGGACAGCCAGTCAGCCCCGCGCAGGTCGTGGTGACGCCGGGCGCCAAGCCGATCATGTTCTTTACGCTGCTCGCCCTGGCGCAGCCGGGCCGCGAGGTGATCTATCCCGATCCCGGCTTTCCGATCTACAAGTCGATGATCGACTTTTGCGGCGCCAAGGCCGTGCCACTCCCTTTGCGGGAGGAGTTGGATTTCCGATTCCAGCTGGACGATCTGCGCCCGTTGATCAACGAACGCACGGCGCTGATCATCCTGAACTCGCCGCACAACCCCACTGGCGGCATCATGGAGCCCGCTGACCTGGGAGAGATCGCCAAGCTCTGCGTGGAGCACAATATCCCCGTGCTCTCGGACGAAGTCTATGAGCAGATCCTCTATGATGGCGAGTTCCACAGCATCGCCACCTATCCGGGCATGTCCACCCAGGAGCGCACGATCATCTTGCACGGCTTTTCCAAGACCTACGCGATGACCGGCTGGCGCCTGGGCTATGGCGTGATGCCCGAGTGGCTGGCGGAGCACGTCAAGCGGCTGATGGTGAACTCGAACTCGTGCACCAACGCGGCGACGCAGTGGGCCGGCGTGGCTGCACTCACCGGCACGCAGGAGCCCGTAGCCGAGATGGTGGCCGCCTTCCGTGAGCGGCGGCAAGTCATCGTCGCGGGGCTGAACAGCATCCCGGGTATCACCTGCCGCATGCCCAGGGGAGCGTTCTATGTGTTCCCGAATATCACCGGCACGGGCCTGTCGAGCCAGGCGTGCGAGGACCTGCTCCTGCAAAAGGCGGGGGTCGCCACGCTCTCTGGGACGTCATTCGGGGTGACAGGCGAGGGGTACCTGCGCCTGTCCTACGCCAACTCGGTGGAGAACATCGAAAAGGCCGTCGAGCGCATCCGCGCGACGCTGGCCAGCCTGTAGTGCTCCCTCGGAGCTAGCTGTATATCTCGGGCTTGAGGACGCCAACAAAGGGGAGGTTGCGGTACGCCTCGGCGTAATCAAGCCCGTATCCGATCACGAACTCGTCGGGAATCTCGAATCCCACATAGTCCACGTGCAGGTCCACCTGCCGGCGCGCGGCTTTGCTCAGCAGTGTGCATACGCGGATGGACGCTGGCTGGCGGGAGCGCAGGTTCTCCAGCAGATACGTGAGCGTCTGGCCCGTATCGACGATGTCCTCGACCACCAGGATGTGGCGCCCGCTGATATCCGAGTCCAGGTCCTTGAGGATGCGCACCACCCCGCTGGATTCGGTAGCATTGCCGTAGGAGGAGATAGCCATAAAGTCGATGCTGTGTCGCAGGCCCAGAGCCCGGGTGAGGTCGGCCAGAAAGACATAGCCCCCTTTGAGCACGCAGATCAGCATAGGGTTCAGGTCCTCATAGTCGCGGGCAATCTGCTGCCCAAGCTCGCAGATTCTGTTCTGCAGGCGCTCCTCGGTGATGAGAATGTGATCAACATCGCCAAGCTGAACATCGTTCTCGGGGTGCTGGTGCTGTGCCATAGCGCTCCTCCGCGTTCCCATGAAATGGCGTGCGCCCATTCTAGCCAAGGTCATGCGCGGCGCAAGCGCAGCGAATGCCTCTCCGTTGTGCTCACTAGTCCACCCGGCAGACAAACCCCTTGAGATAGGTGCCCTCGGGGAATGAGAGCAGCACGGGATGGTCGGCTGCCTGCCCCAGGCGCTCCAGAATCTGTACATCCCGGCCGGCATCAATTGCCGCCCCGAAAACCACCTTTTGGAAAAGCGACTCGTCCACGGCTCCGGAGCAGGAAAAGGTCGCCAGTATCCCGCCGGGACGCAGCAGGTGCATCGCCTGCAGGTTGATGTCTTTGTAGCCGCGCGTCGCCGAGTGGAGCTGCGCCTTGGAAAAGGCGAACTTGGGCGGGTCCAGAACGATCACGTCGAAACGCCGGGCCTGGTCGCGCATGGTGCGCAGCACCCGAAAGGCGTCTCCGGTCACGTTCTCACAGAGCTCGGCCGGGATGCCGTTCAGCGCCATGTGCTCCGCCGCCACCGCCAGGGCATCCGCCGAGCTATCCAGGTTCACGATGCGGCTGGCCCCGACCGTGCCCGCGTACACCCCAAAACCGCCGGTGTAAGAAAACACATTCAGCACCTCGGCGCCCGCGCAGTAGGCCGCCACCCGCTCCCTGTTCTGGCGCTGATCGAGATAGAATCCAGTCTTGTGCCCGCGCAGCAGATCCACCCGGAACAGGCGCCCCTGCTCCTGGATCGCCACCGGCTCCGCCGGCGTCTCGCCCCTAAGCGGTCCCACAAGATCGGCCAGCCCCTCTCTGGGGCGGACATCCACATCGCTACGCTCATAGATACCCCGTGGCCCCAGCAACTCCAAGAGCACGTCGGCGATCTCGCTCTTGAGCCGCTCAATGCCGGCGGTCAGCGATTGCAGCACCAGCCACTCATCGTAGCAGTCGACGATCAAGCCCGGCAGGCCGTCGGACTCGGCATTGACCAGCCGGCAGGCCGTGGTATCGGCCAGCCCAGGCAGGCTCTGGCGACGCGCGATCGCCGCCTCCAAGCGTCGCCGCAGAAAGGCCCGGTCAATCGTCTCGTCTGGATTCCAGGAGAAGATGCGGATGGCGATCTGGGAGCGCGGGTTTAGGTAACCCAGTGCGCACACGGCGCCCTTTGCATCGGCAATCTGTACGATCTGGCCCGGCTCTATGCCGCGGTCCAGGCGCTCGATGGCGCCACTGAAAATCCAGGGGTGCCGGTTCTCCAGCGCCCGCTCTCGTCCCGGCTTGAGCCGGACTGTGATCATGATTCCTCCCCCTGGGGCGCCAACGGCTCGAACCAGATGTGCAGCACCCGCTTTGTGTGCTCGGTGATCGCAAAACGCCGGTCCACCCGCAGACCCGCAACCCAGACCAGCATGCCGTCCCCCTGCAGAATCGGCAGCGTATGGCGCTCCCCGGAGGGAACCTTGCAGTCGATCATCAGCTCTTTGACGCTCTGCGAGCCCCGCATGCCCAGCGGCAGGAGGCGATCGCCA
>CAZMAI010000047.1:0-15137 GCA_964564195.1 uncultured Anaerolineales bacterium
GCGCCGGTCGATCTCTCCAGAGGGTGCCGCTATAGCGTCACCGAACCGTTCCACCAGTGCCGCATTCACTGCGGTTCCTGGTTGCATGACACTGTGGGCCACCTGGTCTGCATCGATGATGCAGGCGCCGAGGTCACGCAGCATCCGCGCGACGGTGCTCTTGCCGGTGGCGATGTTTCCTGTCAAACCGATGACGTAGGGCTTAGCCATCGCTGACCGTCTCCGCCATCGCCTCCCAGCGCTCAAGTCGCTCCGCCAGTGAGGCCTGGAGATCGTGGTAGCCTATACTGAGTTCCCTTACCCGATCGCCATCCTGAGCGTTGCTCGCCTGGCTCAGCAGGTGTTCGGCCTCGTCAATCTCTCGCTCCAGTGCCTCGATCTCCCGCTCCAGCGCCTCCATCTCCAAACGCCTCTTGCGTTCTTCGCCCCCTGCTGGACGGTCGTTACGCCTCCCGGTCTCCGGAGCACTCTCACGTTCTGCCGCCAGCGCTGCCTGGGCTTGCCGCTCGGCTTCCTGTGACAGATAGGCCGAGTAGTTGCCCTCATACTGGTGCAGCCACCCCCCGCGCACGGCCCAGACGTGGGTTGCCAGCACATCCATCAGGAAGCGGTCATGAGATACCAACAGGATCGTCCCAGCAAAGTCAGTAAGCACATCCTGCAAGATCTCTTGCGACGCCACGTCCAGGTGGGTTGTGGGCTCATCCAGAATCAGGAGATTGGCGCCCACAATGGAGAGCAGGGCCAGCGCCAGACGCGACTGCTCGCCCCCCGACAGGTCCCCAACCCGCTTGTCGATATCATCCCCGGTAAAGAGATACCGCGCCAGCAATGCCCGTGCAGGCTCACGCTCAAAGCGGCCCGCCACCATGACCTGTTGCATCACGGTGCGATCGGGATCCAGTTCATGCTGTGTCTGCGATAGGTAGCCGATCTTGACGCTGGCGCCCAGTCGCAGGTCGCCACCAAGCAGTTCCGTCTCTCCCAGCAAGGTCCGCAGGAATGTGGTCTTGCCCGATCCATTCGGGCCCAGCAGCGCCACACACTGCCCGCGCTCCACCAACAGCGGGCCCGAGCGAAACAACAGATGCGGCTGGCCATCATCCTGACCGGCATCCGGGCGCGTCCGGTAGCCCACCGCCACACCCTGTTCGCTGATGAGCACTCTGTCACCAGACCTTAGCGTGGTGCTCAATCGCAGGCGCATCCGTCGCTCTGTCTCGGGCGCCTCGATACGCTCCACGCGGGCCAGCCGCTTTTCACGGCCCGCCGCTTCACGGCTGCGCTGACCGGCCTTGTAACGCCGGATGAACTCCTCCGTGCGGGCGATCTCTTCCTGTTGCGCCTCGTACTCGCGCCGCTGTCGTTCCTGGCGTTCCTGGCGCTGTTGGACGTAACGGGAGTAATTGCCACGATAGCGTTCTATCCGGCCGCGGTCCAACTCCCAGATCCGCGTGACCACCTTGTCGAGAAATCGACGGTCATGCGAAACCACCAAAAGGGTCTGTGGCAGCGCCTGGAGATAGCTCTCGAGCCACTCGAGCGCCGCGAGATCGAGATAGTTGGTCGGCTCGTCCAGCACCAGCAGATCGGGCTCTTGAAGCAGCAGCCTGGCCAGTAACGCTCGCGTCACCTGCCCGCCGCTCAGGACGGCGACCGGCCAGGTGTACATCTCTTGGCTAAAGCCCAGGCCTCCCAGGACACGTCGGATGCGAGCTTCGTACTCGTAGCCACCGGCCAGCTCAAAGCGTTGCTCTGCCGCGGCATACCGCTCCATGATCTCTTCTGGATCGCGGGCATGGGCCATCTCCTCCGCCAGCGTCAGCAAGGCCTCCTGCTGGCGACGCAGATCATCAAAGACGTGCAGCATCTCTTCATGCAGGGTGTGCTCACTGACGAGCTCGGCATGCTGGGGCAGGTAGCCAACGCGCAGCCCCCGGGCCAGGGTGACAGAGCCCTCGGTGGGCTCCTCGAGACCCAGAAGGATGCGCAGCAGCGTGGTCTTGCCGGTGCCGTTGGGGCCTACCAGCGCGACCTTGTCGCCGCGCGCCAGGTCGACGCTGATCTCGCGAAAGACATCCTGCGCGCCAAAGTACTTGGCCAGGTTTTGGGCAGAAAGGATGGACATACATCAACCGCTCGATGGAATTCTCAGAGGATTATAGCACGCGCTGATGGCCGGCCCTAACCGGGGGGCGACCGGGTCGTTGCTCTGTTACCCGAATCATCACTCCGTTCCTCGATTGAATGCGGATCGCACGACTGGACTTTGGGCTGGATCTGTGGATAGCGCGGGTCTTTGACAGATCGATGCCATGCTGGTATGCTCCCTGTGGTCGTGCTAGACGGGGAGCCAGCGGTGCCCTTTACCCGCAATCCGCTATAGCGGGGTCGAATGCCCTTTCTCGGGGCCTGCTCGAAGGTGGATGTCCGGCCAGGCGGCGTTGAAGATTGGGTCCTGCGCGGCGGAGGCCTGCGAACCCCGTCAGGTCCGGAAGGAAGCAGCGGTAAGAAGTGTCCTCCGGGTGACGCGGGGCAGCCTGGTCTGAGCTAGCCAGCCGGAACGCGCCGGCGAGTGGTCACAACAGAGGGTGCACGGCCAATTGCATAAAAAGAGGCGGGGTCTTCTCGCCTCTTTCTTCTGTATGGAGTGCGGTAGTTTGCCCGATAGAGTTATTGTGGTGGGCGGGGGGCCCGCCGGCATGATGGCAGCGGGTCGCGCTGCAGAGTGTGGCGCCGACGTCCTGCTCATCGAGAAAACGCCACGTCTGGGCAACAAGCTCAGGCTGACCGGTGGCGGCAGAGGCAATGTGACGCACGCTGGCGATGCGCGCAGTATTGCCACGCACCTTGGTCCCAACGGCGGCTTTGGTCTTGCTGCTTTACAGCGTTTTGGGCCCCGTGAACTGATCGCCTTCCTCCGCGAGAGGGATGTCCCCATCGTGATCGAGCCCGATGGGCGCGTGTTCCCTGCCACCCGCAATGCCCACACCGTGCTTGCCGCCCTGCGTGCGTGGTGTCTGGAGCACAAGGTGACCTTTCGGTACCGGTCGCCCGTCAGTGTGGTCAACGTGGTCGAGGGCGGTGTTATGGGTGTAACCGTCGATGATCTGACGATTGGGGCGTCCGCAATCGTGCTCGCCACGGGAGGGGTGTCGTATCCTACAACGGGTTCGACGGGAGACGGCTACCGGATGGCCGAGAGCCTCGGCCATCGCGTGATTCCACCCGCTCCGGGCTTGGTGCCCCTGGTGGCGTCTGATGCGTGGATACCAGATCTGGCTGGTGTCGGTCTTGCGGATGTCGTTCTGACGGCCGTACAGCGGCAGCGGCCGCTGGCGGTCACCCGCGGGGATTTGCTGTTCACGGCTTATGGCCTCTCAGGGCCCGCTGCGCTGGACCTGAGTTCGTCAATCAGCCGAGACTTCTCACGGGGTGCCATCCAGCTAAAGATCGATCTGCTTCCGGAGGCCACGCCTCAGCAACTGGATGAGGACTTGACGGTCGCCTTTCAGGCGGCTGGCAGGTCGCATCTGGCTCCACTGTTACAGGGAAAGGCCCCGGCGGCCGTAATCCGCGTTGTCGAGAGGCTTGCCTGTGTCAGGCCGGACAGGCGCGTCGCGGAATTGGGCGCTAAGGACCGGCTACGGGTTGTCGATGTGCTCAAAGGGCTGCCGGTGACGCTGGTTGCCACGCGGCCGATTCAAGAGGCCATGGTTACGCTGGGCGGCGTGGCTACCGATGAGATCGATCCGCACACGATGGGCTCCAGGCTCGTGCGCGGTCTGTACCTGGCCGGGGAACTAATCGACATCGCGGGCGCTACGGGCGGCTACAATCTTCAGGCTGCGTTTGCGACGGGCCGGCTGGCCGGCGAGGCCGCGGCCGGTGCCACCGAGGTACATCCATGACCGCGCTGGCGAGAGCAAAGAGTCTGCTCGCAGGAATAGTGATTCGGCTGGGCGGTCTTCCCTGGCGCAGCGGGATCGCCCTCGGGCTGGTGGTCGGCGGTGGTTACCTTGCATCGTTGTATGGTCATACCCACACCAGAGTCGCCATCGATGTGAACGGTGTCCAGGTGGTCCACTATACGCAGCGGCGCTCGGGAGAAGATATCCTCAAGGAGCTCGAGATCGATCTGGAGCCCTGGGATATGGTACAAGTCCCTTCCGATGAGGCGCTCGCGGCAGGGGCATCCATTCGACTCGATATCGCTACGCCGGTTCACGTGTCACGAGAGGGTCGCATCACCACAGTCCACATGCATGACGACGATCTCATCGGTGCGCTGACGGCAAGTGGCATCGAGATCGCGCCGTGGGATGAGTTGTGGACCCCTCAAGGCCGAATTGACCCGCAACAAGGACTGCGGGCAAAGGCGCCCGTGCGGGGAGCAAACGTTCCTGCAGTGATGGAAAAGATACGCAACCCGCAGTACGTAACTATCGTTCGTGCAGTCAGGCTGACGGTGATCGACGATGGCACGCCTGGTGCGTTCATGACCACCGCGGATACGGTCGCGGAGGCTTTGCAGCGCCAGGGCGTGGCTGTATACGAAGGGGATCGCGTCGTCCCGGGGCTCGAGTGGCCCGTAGTAACGGGGCTTACGGTAGAGATTCAGCGCGCGTCTCCCGTGAGCATCGAAATCGATGGCAAGGTGCGAATGATCCGGACCCGGGCAACAACAGTTGGGGAGCTTCTGGATGAGGTGGGTATTGCCCTGGAGGGCGAGGATCGTGTCTCACCACAGGAGAGCGTTGCGATAGATGATGGCATGCGCGTTACAGTCGTGCGCATCTATGACGAGTACTTTGTTGAGGAAGTCCCGATCCCATTCGAGACGCGTTGGGAGGCGAACCCGGCGCTGGAAATCGACCAGAAACGCACTGCGAATTGGGGCAAGGAGGGCGCGATGCGCCAGCAGGTGCGTGTACACTATGAGAATGGTGTCGAGGTGATGCGAGTTGAGGAGGAGGCCTGGGTGGCGCGCGAACCAGAGGATCGGATCATCGAGTACGGCACCGGTATCGTTGTCCGGCAGTTGGAGACGCCCGGCGGCATCCTCGAGTACTGGCGCAAGGTCCGCATGCTGGCCACGTCCTATAACGCGGCCACCGCTGGCACGCCAGTTACGAGCCCCACATTTGGTTACACGCGGCTGGGCGAGCCCGCCCGCAAGGGCGTCATTGCCGTCGATCCCACGGTGATCTCGATGCGCCAGCCGATGTACGTGCCTGGCTATGGCGTCGGATTTGCTGGCGATACCGGGTCTGCCATTAAGAACCGGCGGGTCGATCTGTGTTTTGATGATGACAATCTAGAGCTCTGGTATCGCTGGGTGGATGTCTATCTGCTGACGCCCGTGCCACCGGCCAGTCAGATCGCCTGGATCATTCCCAACACGCCGGTGGAGCGCGAGTAGAGGCATGGACGTTCACGAGTTGTTGCGACGGTACGACATACACCCGTCCAAGGGGCTGGGGCAGAACCTGCTCGTCGCGGAGTGGGCCTACGAGCGTATCATCGAGGCGAGTGCGCTCACTGACCAGGATCACGTCCTGGAGATCGGACCCGGGCTTGGCACGCTGACCTGGCGGCTGGCGGATCGTGCCGGCCACGTAACGGCGGTGGAACTGGACAAGCGGATGGTAGCCGTACTGCAGGACACGCTGTCGAACCGCGTGAACATCTCGATCGTGCAGGGCGATATTCTCGACATGCCGCCCGACGAACTCGCCGGCATATTGGATCAGCAGGGCAGCGCACACTATAAGGTGGTCGCCAATCTCCCGTACTATATCACTTCCCGCATATTGCGACATGTGCTCACGGCAGCAGTGCGTCCCAATCTGCTCACCCTCATGGTGCAGAAAGAGGTGGCGGACCGCATCGTCGCACAGCCCGGAAAGATGTCGCTGCTGGCGGTGAGCGTGCAGGCCTATGGCGAGGCCGCTCGTGTCTGTGTCGTGCCCCCTGGAGCGTTCTACCCTCGACCGAAAGTGTCGTCGGCGATTCTGACCATCCGGACACACGCGACACCTCTCGTTCCCGCAGCGATCGAGGGGCGTTTCTTTGACGTCGTGCGGGCCGGGTTCCAGCAACGTCGCAAGCAGCTCCACAACAGCCTCGTGGCCAACCTGCCTCTTGATGCAGCGCAGGTCGACAGTGCCCTGGACGCCGCTGGCATTGCCCCCGCATTGCGCCCCCAGGCGCTGGATGTGCAGGACTGGATTCGGCTGACGACTGCGCTCTATCCGGACACGACAGTCTAGTTACCGTCTGTCGCATCCGGCCAGCGTTCGATATGGATGCCCCTGTGTGGTATACTGGATGATCGTGTAGTGGCGATAGACATAACGCGGCCCGCTGCCGCGGTATTTGAGGGGATAAACTAAGTGTTGGAACAACTCATTCATCATGGGGTGATCGTGCCCGAGCCGCCCGAGGCGCCAGGGCTCTATGTCACCGTGCGCGGCACGCGCATCGATCTGACGCCTGAACAGGAAGAGATGGCCATGGCCTGGGCCGCCAAGAAAGACACCGTCTACGCCGAGGACCCGGTGTTTATCGCCAACTTCCTGCAGGATTTCTGTCCCGCGCTTGGTATGGAGGCGACGCTGACCCTCGATGATGTCGATTTCACTCTGTATTACGAGCGGGTTGATGAGATGCGCCGTGAGAAGGAGGCGCTGACGCGCGAGGAACGCAAGGCGCTCGCCACAGAGCGCAAGGCAGAGCGCGAGCGGCTCAAAGCCAGGTACGGCTATGCGATCGTCAATGGCCAGCGGGTTGAGCTAGGCACCTATATGGTGGAGCCCAGTGGCATATTCATGGGTCGCGGGCAGCATCCCCTGCGCGGCCGGTGGAAGCAAGGCGCCCGCCGTAGCGACATCACGCTGAACTATGGGCCGGACAGTCCTGAGGATCTGGTTGAGGGCTGGGACGAGATTGTGTGGCAGCCCGAGTCGCTTTGGGTGGCGCGCTGGAAGGACCAGCTTACGGGCAAACTCAAGTACATCTGGCTCAGCGATACAGCACCGGTGAAACAAACCCGTGAGGCGGACAAGTTCGATCAGGCGCTCCAGTTGGATGAGAAGCTGGAGGAGGTGCGGGCTGAGATCGAGCGCGGCCTTCAATCTGAGGACCCCAGGAAGCGCATGGTCGCCACTGCCTGCTACCTGATCGACACCCTGTGCCTGCGCGTCGGCGACGAGAAGGAAGCCGATGAGGCAGACACCGTTGGCGCGACTACGCTCCGTCCTGAGCACATCACGCTCCATGCTGACGGAGTCGCCGAGTTTGAATTCCTTGGCAAGGATTCGGTCCACTGGCACAAGAAGCTGGAGCTACCGTCGCATGTGTATGATAGCCTCGCAGAGCTGATCGTGAACGCCCGGCCGTCTCGGACCGCGAACGGCGATAGTGCCAATGCGGCGGCGGCCCTCCCGCAGCTCTTTCCCGATATCACGAGCAGCCACGTCAACACGTTCTTCTCCAGCATCCTGCCGGGGCTCTCGGCCAAAAAGTTCCGTACCTATCACGCCACCAAGGCTGTGGAGCAAAGTCTTGCGGCTTCAAAGGTGCGCGCACGCGATCCCGAGCACAAGAAATGGCGTGCCGCAAACCTGGCTAACCTTGAGGCGGCGCAGCTGTGCAACCATACCAAGCAGGCGCGGGGTAGCTGGGAGGATGTGCAGCCTCGCTACGAGCAACGCATCGCCAAGGCCGAGGAGCGCATCGCCAAATACACGGAGCAGATCGCCGAAAACAGGGCGCGCTATGCCGATCTGCAAACTGAGGCAGAGCAGAAAGAATCCGACGCGAGCGATGCCAAGCGGGCGCAGGTGCGGGCGCGCTACAAGAAACGCCTCGAGGTCGCACAGCGCAGGGTGGAGCAGTCCATCGAGCGCAAGAAACGTGCCGAACTCGCTCGCGACAAGATCAGGGCGCAGATGGAGATCGCCAGGCGCAAGCGAGAGTGGAACACCAGCACGAGTCTCAAATCCTACATCGACCCACGGGTGTACCATCGCTGGGGCCAGCGGGTGGATTATGATGTGCTGAATACCTTTTTCCCGACGGCGTTGCGGCGCAAGTACGCCTGGGTGCAGTATATCGATGACGAAGAGGACGATGACGCGCTCGAGGTGCGGCCCTGTTTACCAGGGGATATCGAGGACGTCGTCACACTGCTCCAGGAGACAACCGGGGAGGAGGTCTCCGAGGAAGAGGTTTACTCCCGCTACCTGCCCGTGCTTGGGCAAGCCTGGCGGGTGGCGTTGATCGCGCTTGATCCCGAGGGGCAGGTGGTGTCGTTTTCCGCGCTGGGCCCCGTCTATATGAGCGGCGACGAACCGTTGGTGGACTGCTTTGCCGTGGTTCGCCCAGCCTACCAGACTCCCCAGGTCGCCGAACGCGTCTCTGGCGAGCTGCGACGCTACCTGGAGCGCTATGTGCTGGATAACCCGGTCAAACGCGGCCAGCCGGCCTATCGCCTGGCTCCGCGAGACACCTCCTGGTACGCACTCGCCCCTGGCATTCCTGAACGACTTCTGGACGGTTGTTCGGAGGCGAGGATAGCAGAGGCGGAGTCAGAGATCGCGCTTGAGGTCGATCGGAGCTAGCGAGTCGTTGCGTTTTTGCGCTGTGGGCAGCGTGTGCTATATTTAGCGATTGTGACACGCGATGAAAGGTGGTGGCCCGAGATGTCAGATAAGTTGAGCGGCTGGAATCCTGAACTCAAGACGGAAGTAACCGAGATCCGCCCGGGGGATACCGTGCGCGTTCATCTGCGCATCGTCGAGGGCAACCGAGAGCGCATCCAGGTCATCCAGGGTGTGGTCATGCGTATGCGTGGCAATGGCGTTGACGCCACCTTCACTGTACGGCGTATCGCTGCCCATGGCATCGGCGTGGAGCGTACCTTTATGCTGCAGTCGCCCCGTATCGAGCGCATCGAGATCGTGCGGCGGGCCAAGGTCCGGCGCGCGCAGCTGTACTTTTTGCGCAGGTATCGAGGCAAGGCAGCGCGTCTTCGCGAGGACCGTTCGGCCTTTGAGCGCGTTCGCAAGTAGCACAAGATGATTGGGGGACTTTGTTCAAGTCCAGCCCTGTCATTCCCAACAGATCTCCAACTCTTACCTTTGAGCGGCGTCTCTGGGCTGAGGGGTTCAAGGTCATAGCCGGTATCGATGAAGCTGGTCGCGGCGCATGGGCAGGTCCCGTGGTCGCGGCCGCTGTCGTTTTCGCGCCCAACGTCACATACCACCTCGATCCGCTGAGCCTCGTGCGCGATTCCAAGCTTCTCTCACCGCGACAGCGCGATCGCTGCTATGACGCGATCCTCGAAATCGCCGCTTTCTGGGGAGTGGGGGCCGTGTCATCCGAAGGAATCGATGCGTGTGGCATTCTGGTAGCCACGCGCGAGGCGATGCGGCTAGCCGTGGAGCGTCTCGCTGTCCCCGCAGACTATTTGCTGATCGATGCCGTGCAACTTTCGGCCCTGGCGGTGCCTCAGCGCGCCATCATCAAGGGGGATCGTCTGTCTCTATCGATTGCTGCCGCGTCCATTGTGGCCAAGGTGACCCGCGATCGCTGGATGCGCGATCTCGATGGGATCTGGCCCGGATACGGCTTTGCGGCGCACAAGGGCTATGGCACTGCCATGCACCAGGCCTCACTGGCGCGCCTCGGAGCAACCCCGATCCATCGCCACTCGTACGCCCCGATTTCGGCCATCGACGGAAGGATGTGCGATGGTTGACCTTCACGTGCAGATTGAGGAGGCCCCGCTCGCGTTTCTGGACTTTGAGACCACCGGCCTCGATCCGGCCCGGGGGGATCGCGTCATCGAGATCGGCCTGGTGCGTGCGCGCGGCGACGCCATCGAGGTCGAGTGGGACCAGCTGGTGAACCCTGAGCGGGCCGTGAGCTTTGGGGCTTACCGGGTCAACCACATCTCCGATGCGATGCTGGCGGATGCTCCGGCTTTTGGCGAAATAGCCGACGAGTTCCTGGGGCTGATCAATGGCACGGTGGTCGTAGCACACAATGCGCTTTTTGATCTAGGGTTTCTGAAATCCGAGCTGACCCTGTCTCAGCGCCCTTTTCCCTCCCTTGTCGTCCTCGACACACTGCGCCTTGCCCGGAATAACATCGCGTCGGGCAGTTACTCACTGGGGGCGCTATGCCAGCAGTTTGGTATTATCCTCGACGACGCACACCGGGCGCTGGCCGATGTGCACGCCACCCGCGAGTTGTTCCTGCATCTTTGCAGACGACTTGAACGGCGGGGCGTGCGCACGCTTGATGAGTTTATACGAGCTCAGGGCGGCGTGCTGAGAGAGCGGGGCGATGCGGGTATCGCGATCCCGCCGCCGATTCGTGACGCTCTGCGCCGCCGGAGTCTCATGCGCATCCGGTATCGTGACAGCTATGGGTCTACCACTGAGAGGCTGATCCGGCCCATCGAGGTCTCCAATCGGTTCGGGCAGCTCTATCTGGTAGCGCACTGTTACTTGCGGCGGGCCAAGCGCACCTTTGCGCTCGACCGGATCCAGGAGATGATCGTCACCGACGAGCCTGAGCCGGAGGAGTTGTGAGCGATGCCAGAGCTGCCGGAGATTGAAGCGCTCGTCCGGCGCCTTGCTCCTCGCCTGGTGGGCCAGCGCGTCACCCGGCTAGAGATCCACCGCCCGCTCGTCTTTCGCAATCTCTTGCCCGAGCCCGAATCGGAGACCTCGATTATTGGTCATCGTGTCACAGCCCTGGAGCGAAGGGGCAAGTATCTTCTCATCGGCCTGGATGGGTACTGGTTGGCGACGAACTTTATGCTGACAGGCAACCTGACCTGGCCCAATGCGGGCGAGCGGGTCAAGGTGCGTGACTATTACACGGTCGCGTTCGGCGAGCATCTCATGATGCGATACAACGATGCCCGCGGCATGGGCAAGACCTATCTGGTGAGTGACCTCGTAGCGATCCCCGGCTTCATCGGCATGGCTCCTGACCCGTTGTCGGAGGAGTACACCCGCGAGGTATTTTCGCAGCAACTACAAGGTCAGACGGGCGAGATCAAGGGCGTCCTCACCCGAGAGCGAATCGCTTCCGGCATCGGCAACGCCTACGCCGACGAGATACTGTTTGCTGCTGGCATCTATCCCTTTGTCAAGAGTGCGCGTCTAACCGCCGAGCAGCGTGATCGCCTGTATGTGGCCTTGCGCGAGGTGCTCGCGTCTCGAATCGCCTACCTCCTTCAACACTGGCCCCCGACGATGAACCTGCATTGGCGTGATGGCCTCCTTGTACACGGGCGGGGTGGTGAGCCCTGCCCGCGCTGTGGCACTGCCATCTCTGAGATCAACGTCGGAAAGCGCCCCACGAGTTACTGCCGTACCTGCCAGCCGGGCCTGCTGGTCAGGAACTAGGGGGTTGGAAAAGCCCCCAGCGTTCGCTATACTGAGGTGAGAGTAGCCGGTTCAGTGACCTGCCCTGGCAGGTCAAGATGGGAGTGTCCAGAGGATGGCACGGTTGCGCTGGCAGGAGACGCTTGATGGCCTGATCAAGGATACCCGCCTGGATGGCCAGGGTTATCTCTATGACATCGCTGGCCTCTTGAATGAGATGATCGCCGACTCGGTGCCTCAGTCACGGGAGGCCTACCGCAATTGGCTGGTGCAGCGTTCCAAGCGCCTTGTCGCGGCGGGTCGCGAGCGCGCCGCGGTCTTTCGCCTGGTCAACGGCCTGCTCTGGGCTGTGGATGAGGCGCCTTCTGCCGGCGACATGCGCGCGCAGGCGCTTTGGTATCTACACGAGTATGGCCAGCGCCGCGCGGCCCTGACTGAGGAGCTTGTGGCGAGCGGCGCTCGCGAGCTGGCGCGATACAGGGCGATTCTCTCCTATGGCAGGGATCTGACCCTGCTCGCTGCGCTCGGGGCGGCCGCGGAGCAGGGCTCTGCGCCCAGGGTCGTACTGGGCGAGGGCAGACCGCGGTTGGACGGTCTTACCATGGCCAGCGAGCTTGCCTGGGCCGGAATCGATGTCACGCTGGGCGTCGACATGGCGCTGTTTGGCTGGCTGCAGGATGTCGATGCGGTGGTGGTCGGGGCAGAGAGCCTGTCCGCCAGGGGGCTGATCTTTCGGCGGGGCACGGCTGCTCTGGCCGAGGCGGCCTACGTCCGCGAATTGCCCTTTTATGTGATCTGCTCGCGGGCCGATTTCATGTCTTCCGAGTATGTCTCTGGCATCGAGTCATCTACCGGTGACCCAGAGGAGATCTCTCCCGAGTCCCACGAGCGCATCACGATAAGGAACGTCATCTGGGATCTCACACCGGTTGACCGCATCTCGGCTGTGATCACCGGCCAGGGAATGCTGGCGGGTGAGGCGCTGGTTGACACGCTACGGACGGTTCGCGTCTACCCCGGGCTGGTGGGTCGCTGATCACCCCGGCCTGTTTGGCGTTTGGTATGGCCGCAGGCGGGGCATGGTCACCCCACGCGCACCCGATTTCCTTTCTACACTGACAGGAGCCTAATGCAGGAAGTCGCCTACAAAAAGACCGATATAGAAGAGACGATGCGCTCGGCCTACCTCAGCTATGCCATGAGTGTGATTACGGCGCGCGCCCTGCCCGATGTGCGCGATGGCCTCAAGCCCGTGCAACGTCGCATTCTGTATGCGATGGATGACATGGGGCTGCATCACGACCGGCCCACGCGCAAGAGCGCCCGTATCGTGGGAGAGGTACTCGGCAAGTACCATCCGCACGGCGACTCGGCCGTATATGAAGCCATGGTGCGTATGGCGCAGGATTTCTCGATGCGCTATCCGCTCGTGGACGGTCAAGGCAACTTTGGGTCGGTAGATGGCGACGGTGCGGCTGCCGTGCGATATACCGAGGCGCGGCTGAGCGCTATGGGTGACGAGATGCTCACCGACCTGGACAAAGATGCTGTCGATATGGGCGACAACTTTGATGGCACGCTCAAGGAACCACTCGTGCTGCCGGCGAGGCTGCCCAACCTTCTGGTGAACGGTGTCGGCGGCATCGCAGTGGGGATGGCGACCAACATTCCTCCCCACAATCTGGGTGAGATCGCGGACGCGGTGGCCTACCTGGTGGACCGGTATCGCGAGGCGGAGGATGTCACCCTGGACGAACTGATGCAGTATGTCAAGGGTCCCGATTTCCCGACCGGAGGGATGATACTTGGAGATGAGGGCATTCGCCAGGCTTATGCCACCGGACGAGGCCGTATCGTCATGCGCTCTCAAGTGCATCCGGAGGAGCTTAGCGGCGGGCGCCTGGCGCTGATCGTTACAGAGCTGCCGTACCAGGTCAACAAGTCTACGCTCGTGGGCCGTATCGCGACGCTGGCTCGTGAGGGCCGTGTCGAGGGTATTGGCGACTTGAGAGATGAATCTGACCGGATGGGCGTTCGTGTCGTCATCGAGCTCAAGCGGGGGGTTGAGTGGGAGCCAGTGCTGGCCAACCTGCTCAAGTACTCACAGCTTCAGGCGACTTTTGGTGTCAATATGCTGGCGCTGGTGGATGGTGAGCCGCGCACGCTGTCACTCAAGCGCGCTCTATTGCATTATATCGATCATCGCTATAGCGTCGTCGAGCGGCGCACCCGGTTTGAGCTCGAGAGAGCCCGGCGCCGCGCCCACGTGCTCGAGGGGCTATTGATCGCACTGGACCATCTGGATGAGGTGATCGATACGATTCGGCGCTCGCGGACGGCGGACACAGCCAAGGCCAACCTGTGCAAGCGGTTTAGCTTCACCGAGGTGCAAGCGCAGGCGATTCTCGATCTCCAACTCAGGCGACTGGCCGCGCTGGAGCGACGGCGAGTGCAAGAAGAGTATCGCGAGGTTGTCGAGCGCATCGCCTTCCTGCAGGATCTGCTGTCCAGTGAAGACAAGATTCGGGCGGTGGTCAAGGATGAGATTCTGGACCTCAAGCGTGTGTACGGTGACCCGCGCCGTACCCGCGTGAGAGACCTGGATGTGTCCACCGCGGTTTCGGCTCAGGACCTGGTGTTCAATGCTGATGTGGTGCTGGCCTGCAGCGCCTCGGGCTGGGTCAAGCGGTATCCCGCGAGCGTCTACCATGCTGGACCAGGGGGGCTGGCGGAGGATCTCACCGCCGCAGGGGCTCCCGTGCTGGCTGTCCTGCGCACCAATGCCCAGCATAAGGTGGCCTTTATCACGCAGCAGGGGCGCGCCTTTGCGCTTGGTGCTCACCAGATACCTGATCTGGGCCAACAGCCGGACGGCGTCACGCTGGGTAGCCTGGCGCGATTGGACGACGGGGAGCAGGTGATGGCGCTAATCTCATTGGATGAGGCCGACGAGGAACACGCAATCGCCTTTGCTACCGCCGAGGGACGCGTCAAGCGGGTAACCCTGGCCGAGTTGAACAGTGTGAATCGGGACGTGACAACGGTGTTTGGTCTGGATGGTGGCGACACGCTTGCCGGCGCTGTTCCAGCCAATGCTCGAGAAGAGATCATGCTCGTGACGGCTCAGGGCCGCGCGATCCGCTTCTCAGCCGATGATGTTCGTCCGCAGGGATTGCCGGCGACGGGCATGAAAGGTATTGACCTCAAGGCTGGCGACAAGGTCGTGGCGATCGACGCTGTTCAGGAGAACGCCGAACTGCTGATCGTCAGCGAGAATGGATTTGGCAAGCGGTCGCCTCTGCGCGAGTATAGCGCTCAGGGGCGTGGCGGGCAGGGTGTGCTGACTCTCGACACCAGCAAGACGGCGCTTGCCGGGGAACTCGTCGGCGCCTGTGTTGTGGAGCCTGGCGATCGGGCGCTGCTGGGTGTTTCGAGCGGATCCCTGGTTGAGCGTTCGGTGGGTGACATTCCGCGAACACGCCGCGATACCTGGGGCAGAATCGTTACACGCACGCGGAGCGGCGCCGTTGTCGCTGTGGGCGACGACGAACGGGTGGTATCTTGTGTCGCGCTCAGGCTCACGGGTGGTGGGGCCGGTGGAGGCGCGCCAGGAGAGACGCCCGCGCCCGAGGCGGATGGCAGACCTGCTGCCACACGGACGCGTCGGTCGCGCAGCAAGCCGGCCTCGGATGCCGACCAGGCGCCTGCTGCCTCCGAAAAGCCTGCTGCCTC
>CAZMAI010000047.1:15237-16749 GCA_964564195.1 uncultured Anaerolineales bacterium
CGTTGCGGAGACAGAGACCCCGCCCGCGGAGGCCGCTCGTCCCGCACCTGCGCGAGGACGCGCCTCCAAGACTGCTGCGGCCGCTGACGATTCGCAGGCCGATAAGCCGGCCACGACACGGCCAAGACGCACGCGATCCACGCGCGCCGGGGACTCTGATGAGGTTCCAGCCGCCGACACTGCCAAGGCTGAAACAAAGCAGACCGCGGCATCGTCGAGCGGTACCAGCCGCACCAGGCGCAGTGCCACCCCGAAGCAAGAGGCCTCATCTGCTCCCGTACGGGCACCGAGGCGCGCTGCCACAAAGGCGGGGTCACAGTCGGAGGCCGCGAGCGGCGACAAGAACGCCGATGAGAGCAAGCCGGACCAGGACATCGCCAGCGGTGCGCCAGCGAGACGGCCCGCCGTCAGGCGAGCGCGCCAGAGTCCGCAACGCAAGCCCACGGGGGAGTAGCGCATGACGAACAAGATGGACGAGCGCCGCCGCATTGCGGCCAACATTCGTCGAGCGGTGAACATCGCCCGCATCGCGGGCATCATCGTGCTTGTGGCCATCGCCGTGACGGGCGTCCTCAGGCTCATCGAGTTCTACAGCCAGGAGGTGGGGCTCTCTGCCCCCGGGGCCGCAGAGGCCTACGCCCAGGCGCTGTATGAGGGCAACCTGGACACCGTCTACAACATGACCGATGCGGCAAGCCTCACCGACCTCTATGGCAGGCCGGTGGAGCGCCTCGCGTTCATGGCCGAGGCGCGGGAGCTGCGCGGCTCTGATCCGAGGACGGTTGAGCGCATCAAAGCCGACAAGTTGTTCGACGCAGACGGCGTGCACTATTATCTGGTCAGTGTCACCTTTGGTGCGGAGGGTGGTCCGGTCAGTCGGGAGTTGCTGTTGCAGTTGCGTAATGACGAAGGTAGCTGGCGTGTAGCGTGGCCCTTTGGTCTTGCACCGTAGGATCAGGAGTGAGATGGAGAGGGGAAGGCGAACGGGCGGCGGGCTACACGCCGTGGAACCTGGACCGATGCTGGAATATCTGGCGGATCCTGACGCGCGGACTCTGGCAGAGGTTGTGGTAGCCTTTGCCAACGGCGCCGGGGGCACGATCATTGTGGGGATGGACGAACATGGCCATCTGAACCCCGGTGTGAGCGATGATCTGGAGCCGGTGCTGGCACGCGCGCTGGCCCTCTGCGAGCCACGTTTTGCCGAGAGCGAGATCCCGCAGTGGTACTATGAGGAGATTCCAGAGGGGCAGATCGCAACCATCGTTGTACGACCTACGCCATACCAGCTGAGTCTCGAGGGGCGCGAGGTCTATGTGCGATCTGGCCGTACGAATGTGCGCCTCGCCTCCGACGTCGCCGAGCGCGCCCGCACCACTGGTGCCCAGGCCAGCTTTGAGGATCAAACCGTGGCGGGTGCTGCCCTTGAGGATTTCGATGAGGAGATCATCGAGGAGTATCGCCAGAATCGCATTCGCCGCGGCCCGCGAGGCGAGACGCTTAGCCGCACGG
>CAZMAI010000048.1:0-12846 GCA_964564195.1 uncultured Anaerolineales bacterium
GCACACCCGGCGGGGATCGCCGTTGGCCTGGGTGATGCCGGCGGCAACATCCGCGCAGTTGTCCGGCAGGGGGATGTGCTCTGCATCGCCACGCTCGAAACGGATGTTGGGGATATTGAGCGCCGCGGCTTTGCGCACCGCGACCGCACGCATCGCCTCCTCCGGCTCGATGCCGATCACGAGCGCCGCCCAGCGCGCAAACTCAAACGTCGAGAGGCCCGTGCCCGAGCCGACATCGACGATCACCTTGCAGGAAAAGTCAAATCGCTCCTGGAGCACCTCTAGCATGTCGGGCGTTTGGGGATGCGCGCAAAGGCATCATACACCTCGGGGTAGTCGCGGTAGAGGATATCCCAGCGCCCTTCGAGGGAAAGAGGTCTATTGCTCATCGTCTTCGCCCCCTTCTCCGATTTATGCCTGCCGCCACCGGCCCGGCGGCACCTCGCACCGAGAACCGAGCACGCGTCTTGTTCAGCCTGCCGCCTTCTCCGGTATCAGGTATACCCGCCGGCCGCTCTCCTGGAACCCAAGCTTGGTCGCTACCCGCTGCGAGGCCCAATTGGTCTCGCCGGTGCTCCAGATCGGCGTGCGCCCCAGGGCGCGCAGGCGATCGCCCACCAGCCAGGCGGCGGCCGTGATGTACCCGCGCCGGCGGTAGGGCTCCAGGCAGTACGCGCCAATCTCGCCGTAGCGCTCTGTGATGGCGCAGGTGTGCGCCAGGGCCACCAGCGCACCGTCCACCATGGCGCCGGCAGCGAGCCCATGCTCCAGCAACTCGGCTGGACCGCCGAACCCCTTGCCCTGCAGTTCGGGGGCCGCCCGCAGCAGCGGCAGGTCGGCAGGGGTCAACAGCCGCACATCGGGATGCGCGTGCCGGACCAGCCCCTCCTCCGGCGCCACGTATTCGACGTCGCCATAATGGCGGACGTGGCCACCCAGGCGGGCCTGCAGCAGCGCCGACAGCGGCTCAGCCAGCGGCGGCGCCACCAGGACACAATACCAGCCCTGCACCTGCTGCAGCAGGCGCTCGAGGGCGACCGCGTCGCTGCCGTACCCGTTCACCTCCGCGGGGTTGTCGTCGATCTGCACCACCGCCGCGGTAAAGGCGGGCAGCTCGCCCGCGAGATAGATGCGGCAGCGGCCCAGCAGGACCTGGTGCAGATCCATCGCGGTCTCCGGCGTGTCGCCCAGCGCGGCGGCAAAGGCCGGATACAGGGCAGGGGGGAGGAGGACGGGAGTATCTGTGTCGCCAGCGGGCAACAAGACATGTGTCATGGGAAAGGCTCCTGATTGAAACGGCCCGGGCTAGGCTGAGTATACAGCACCCATCCTGAGATGTCGTCACGAAACGCGACCGGTGGGCGGGTGATATCGCGACGCGATCGCATGAAGCGGTAACAGAAAGGCCCTCTCCGGGTTGGAGAGGGCCTGTGTGCTGTGGCGACGACTAGATTTGAACTAGTGACCAAGGGCTTATGAGTCCCCTGCTCTACCACTGAGCTACGTCGCCGAACAAGGGGTATTCTATGGTTTTCTGACGCCGCGTCAAGTCGCGCCAGTGGCTTGTGGCCTAAAGCAAAAGGGTCAGAGCGCCATTGCCCTGACCCTTGCAGTAGCGGGGCTAGGATTCGAACCTAGGACCTTTGGGTTATGAGCCCAACGAGCTGCCACTGCTCCACCCCGCATCAACAAACACCATTATACTCGCGCGGGGGGATGTGTCAAATCGCTGCCGGTGCGTCCGGACCCTTTGCGCGCGCCCTGTTTAGTAGTTCTCCAGCAACTCCAGGATGCAGCCGAGCCAGCCGTCGCTCTCGACGTAGGAATAGCGCCCGCCAGTATAGTCGCCGCGCTGGATCGTGGGCATGTTGTGCGCCTCGAGCACCGCCAGCACCTCGTCCATCCCCTTGAGGTTAAAGGCGATGTGGTGCAACGCCGTGCCGTGGGCATCCAGAAACTCGCGCCAGGTGGAGGGCTCGTGATCGGGCTCGATCAGCTCCAGGCGCACCTGCGGCCCCAGATCGAAAAACGCCAGGCGCGAGCGCCCTTCGGTGGGCTGGCCCCGGAAAGTCGTGTGCGCCAGCTCGCGGGTATCGGTCCACCGAGGCTCGGGCACGGGCACCCCCAGCACCTCAGCCCAGCGGGCCGCCAGCGTCTCGATGTCGTCGGTGACGATTGCCACCTGGGTGATGACGTTATTCGGAAGCAGTCCTGCCATGGATCTCCTTTACTGTGTATAGGCTGCGGCCAGTGTATCGCCTCGCGTAATGAATAGCAAGTGAAGTAGAGCATCTCATGCCTTGTTACGGGGCTAGCGCCGGACTATAATGGGGATGTATCGACAGTACATTACAGGGGGAAACCGATGGGGTCCCAGAACGGTGAGGCGCTGCTGCAGGTGCAGGAACTGCACATCGCCCGCGAAGGTCACGAAATCCTGCGAGGTGTCGATCTCGAGATCGCGCCCGCGAGTGTCCATGTGGTGCTCGGGCTGAACGGCTCGGGCAAGTCCACGCTGGCCTATGCGCTGATGGGGGCGGGCGGCTATGCCACACTCGGCGGATCGATCCGCTTTGCGGGGCAGGACATCACTGCGGAGCCTATCGACGCGCGCGCGCGCCTGGGCATGACGCTCGCCTGGCAGGAGCCGGCCCGTTTCGAAGGTCTGACCATCGAGCAGTATCTGGAGCTCGGCCAGACGACGCCGGACCACGAGCGGTTGCTGGCCGCTTTGGAGGCGGTGAATCTCGAGCCCGAGTACCTGCCGCGCTTTGTAGACGAGGGGCTCTCGGGCGGCGAGCGCAAGCGGGTGGAACTGGCCGCCGTGTACGCGATGCGGCCGCGCCTGGCGATCCTCGACGAGCCCGACTCGGGGATCGACCGGTTTACGCTGGATGATATCGCCGGCCTGATGCGCCGCATGGCGAGTGAGGGCACGGCCGTGCTGCTTATCAGTCACCGCGACGAGGTGGTGCAGATCGCCGACCGCGCGTCGCTCATCTGCAGCGGGCGCATCATGCAGACAGGCACGCCGGATGCAATCTGCGACCGCTACACGCATCTATGCAGGCCCTGCGAGTTCCCGATCATCGTCGAGCCCGAGGATAGCTATGAGTGACTTTGACCTGATCATGCTGGCGTACGAGGCCTCGGGCGGCGATGCCAGCCTGCTGGCACAAGATGACGTGGCGCGACTGGTGGTCTCGGGCAACGAGGTGATCGGCGCCAACGAGATCCCCGGCATCACCATGACGGCCGAGCAACTCGAGGACGGCGTCAAGGTGGCCCTGCGGGTTGCGCCAGGCGCGCGGATCGCGCAGCCTGTGCACCTCTGCTTCGGCGTGCTCCCGGCTGAGGGCGTGCAGCGCATCGTCTCCGACTTTGAGATCGGCACGGGCGCCGAGGTCTCGTTCACCACGCACTGCACCTTTCCCAACGCGGTCCATGTCCAGCACCTGATGGAGGGCACCATCCACGTTGGCACAAATGCGACCATGCGCTACCACGAGACGCACTACCACGGCGAGACGGGCGGCACCGAGGTACGGCCTGTGGCCCACGTGGTGGTCGATGCCGGCGGCCGGTACTATTCGACCTTTAGCCTGAGCCACGGCCGCGCAGGCGTTGTGGCTTTTGACTATGACATTGACGTGGCGCAAGATGGCGTCGCCGAACTGGACGCCCGCGTGATGGGCTATGGCGACGACGAGATCATCGTGCGCGAGACGATCCGTCTGAACGGTGAGGGCGCCCGCGGCCTGGCCAAGTCGCGCATCGCGGTACGTGAGCAGGCACGCAGCGAGGTCTTCGGCACCACCGAGGGAAACGCGCCGCGCACCCGCGGGCACATCGACTGCGTAGAGATTGTCAGAGATGAGGCCATCGCCAACGCCGTGCCCGTGGTGCGGGTCACCGACCCGCAGGCGCAGGTGACCCACGAGGCGGCGATCGGCACCGTAGACAAAAAGGAACTGGAGACGCTCCTCTCCCGCGGCCTCACGGAGGAGCGCGCTGTAGACGTCATCGTCCGCGGCATGCTGGGCGACTGACAGAAGGAGAGCGAACATGGCACGCATCGGGATGGCAGAGTTCTTGTTGGTGGCAGCCGTATGCCTCCTCCCGCTTGTTCTTGCCGCCATCGCCGTCATCGTGGCGCTGGTGGTCCGATCCGGCCGGGTGGCTTGCCCCTATTGCGGCGAACGGATCGCCAAAGAGGCAACGCTGTGCCGCTACTGCGGACGCGAGCTGCCTCACGCAGCGACAGAGCCGGCTGAGGCAGTGGAGGCGGCGCCCGAGGAGATCGCACCGGACGAGCCCGTGGTGTTCGATGAGATGCCGGAGCAGGATGAACCCCAGCAGTCTGAGTGAGATCATCGACGGTCTCTCACCGTCTCGCCTCTCTCAGACGATCGGACGGCTCACAGCGGATCGCGGTGCGGCCGCTTGCGACCATGTCGAGGTGGCAGACGTGATCAAGGCGCTACTGGGAGACATGGCGCTCCCGGATGGGGCCGAGGGCTGGCACGCACAGCTCGCGCTCAAGCGCGCGATCGCGCAGGCCGCTGCGATGACTGACGGCCTCAGGTATGTTGAGGGGGACTCTTGATGAACGCCTGACATCATCTTCCTGGCGGGAGGATGCAGGCAGAAAAGTGAGACGGAATGACATATGGATCCGCTTGCTCGGTTGAGAGATGAACTGGAGCCCGCGCGGCTCCTGGCGCTCGTACAGTCCCTGGCCCCCGAACCAGCCCGGGGGCGTTCCGGGGTGCCCGTGGGACGGCTGGCGGGCGAGTTGCTGAGCCCGCTTGGGCTGGAAGGCCCCGAGCGGGCGCAGGCATACCTGGCACTGCGCGCGGCGCTGGAACAGGCCGTCGGGACGATGGATGCGTTGGTCTATGTCACCGGTCTCTCTTGATGAGAGGATGACTATATCCTCCTGGCAGGAGGATACCGGTAGTGTCCGGCCAGGATCGCGGCGCGCCGCTCATAATGAGGCGTCGCTCGTCGACGGCACGGCAACCAGACTTGCTGCAGTAAGAGAGGTCAAACCCAGATCAAGGCGGACTTGACCCATTTTCTCGGGTAGCGTAGAATAGTTAGGAACCTAACGATTGCTGTTCGAGGATTCAGGGGTGCAAACGCCCGCAGAGCTATCAGAATCTATTGTGCGTCGTCTGCTCAGCCTGGTGCGCTATTCGCACCGCTTCGGACACCGACTACAACGAGAGTACGGTGTGTCCGGGCGCAGGCTGAGCGTGTTGCGTTATCTGCTGGAAAATGGGCAGAAATCCCTGGGCGATATCAGCCGCTATCTCAACCTGCGCGACGGAACCACGTCGCCGCTGCTGGATAGTATGGCACAGGCCGGCCTGGTGTCAAGGGAACGCTGTACCCGAGATTGTCGACGTGTGCTGTTTTCCGTTACAGAAGAGGGTCGTACCCTCGTAGAGAGCACACCACTGACGGTGTTTGCCCGGTTGCGGCGGGACTTGCCCGGGCTATCCGCCGAAGAGCTGGCGGAAATCGATCGCGCGCTGGTGCGCATTGTGGCAATCGCTGACCTGGATGAATCTTTGCTGGAGTGAATAGGGACATATGAAGGTCTTTTGGCGTGTACTGAGCTATCTCAAGCCGTACTGGTTTAGCCAGACGGTCGCGTACGTCTGCATGCTCGCCCTGACCGGCGTTGCGCTCGCGGTTCCCAGAATCACGCAGACGGTAATCGACCAGGGCATCCTGGCGGGCAACATGGACGTCATCGGGCAGCAGGTGTTGTACCTGGTGATCCTGACGGCGCTGCGCGGTGCGTTCCGCTTTGGGCAAGGCTATCTCAGTGAGCGGGTCGCGCAGACGGTCTCTTATGACATGCGCAACCAGATGTATCAGAAGCTGGAGGAGCTCTCCTTTAGCTACCATGACCAGGCACAGACCGGTGAGCTCTTGTCCCGTGCCACCAGCGACGTGGAGCGCATCCGCCGGCTGACAGGCGGCGGCGTCCTGGGCCTGCTGAACTCGGGCGTGATGATGATCGGCACGGTGGTGATCCTGGTGGGGATGCAGCCTCTGCTGGCCGCGCTCTCGCTACTGGTGATGCCCGTCATCGTCTGGATCATGAACAACCACGTGCGTTTTCAGATGCCCCGTTGGCGCATCCGCCAGGAGACAATGGCCCGCATTACGGCGCGGGTGAACCAGACCCTCTATGGCGTCTCGGTGGTGCGCGGTTTTGCGCAGGAGCAGGCTGAGATCGACCGCTTTGACAAAGAAGTGGACTATCTCTACGACACGTCCATGACGCTGGCTCGCCGTGGCAGCCGCACAATGCCCCTGATCATCCTGCTGGCCAGCGCCTCTACCGTGGTCATTCTGCTGCTGGGTGGGCGTATGGTCATCCAGGGCGTCCTCACGCTGGGTGCTCTGGTTGCCTTTAACAGCTACGTGCTCCAGCTTGTCGGTCCCATGCGACGCATCGGCTTTCTGATCAACCTAATAGGCGAATCTGAGGCTTCGGCTGAGCGCGTGTTTGAGGTGCTCGACACCCACTCTGATGTCCAGGACAAGCCGGGCGCCATTGAACTGGCGCAGATTGAGGGTGCCGTCACTTTCGAGGACGTGACCTTTAGCTACTTCCGGGGAAGCCCGGTGCTCAAGAACGTCTCCTTTGAGGTCCAGCCGGGACAGGTGGTCGCCCTCCTGGGCCCGACGGGCTCTGGCAAGAGCACGATCACGAACCTGATCGCCCGTTTCTACGACGTGCAGGCGGGTGCCGTCCGCATCGACGGAAACGACGTGCGTGACGTCACGCTGGACTCGTTGCGCAGCCAAATCGGAATGGTACTTCAGGAGACGATGCTCTTTGGCAGCACCGTGCGAGAGAACATCGCCTTTGGACGCCCTGAGGCCACGCAGGAAGAGATAGAGGAGGCAGCCCGCGCCGCGGCCGCCCACAACTTTATCACAGAATTCCCTGATGGCTATGACACCGAGGTAGGTGAGCGCGGCACCACCCTCTCCGGTGGACAGCGCCAGCGCGTGGCTATCGCCCGCGCGTTGCTGCTGGACCCGCGCATTCTGATCCTGGATGACGCGACATCCAGTGTCGATACCGAAACAGAGCAGGAGATTCAGGATGCCCTCAAGCGCCTGATGCGCGGGCGTACGTCCTTTGTGATCGCCCAGCGTGTCTCGACAGTGCGTGAGGCGGACATGATCCTGGTTATCGACAAGGGTGAGCTGGTGGCGCAGGGACGCCACCAGGACCTGATCCGCGAGTCCGGCATCTATGCAGACATATACTACCGGCAACTGCGCCAGGAGGACGTGGAACTGGCCGAGGCCGTTATGGGGAGGAGCGCATGAGCGTCAACTTTAGTGGAGGCGGCGGATTCGGAGGGCCTCACGTCCATCTGCATCACTACCGTGATGCGGAGGGACAGGGCTTTGATGCCCGCATCATGCGCCGGCTATTGCAGTTTCTCGAGCCCCACAAACGACGGATGATCGAGTCACTCGCCTGGATGCTGGTGAGTGCGGGGCTGGCACTGCTCGCGCCGTATCTGGTCAAGGTGCTGATCGATACCTACATCGCCGCCGGGGACATGGCCGGGCTGACCTGGATGGCCCTCGCTACGCTGGCCGTATATGCGCTCGACTTTGGGCTGGATTGGCGCCGGCGCTGGCAGATGGAGACCGTGGCCAACAGCGTCTTGCGCACGATGCGCGCCGACCTCTTCCGGCAGTATCAGCGCCTCACTATGAGCTACTTTGACACCTTTGGCACAGGCAGCCTCATCGCCACCATCACCAGTGACGTCGGTGTGGTGAACGAGTTGCTGGCCAGCGGTTTGGTGACCATGTTCAGTGACGTTTTTGTGTTGCTCAGCGTCATCACTGTGATGTTGGTCATGAACTGGCGTCTGGCGCTCCTCAGCCTGTCGGTGTTGCCGATCATGGTTGTGGCAACGCTGATCTTTGGCCGCTTTGCCCGAAAGGTCTACCGAAAGACTCGTGAAAAGAACAGCATCATGGTCGGCCGCCTGGCCGAAGACATCGCTGCCATGCGAGTCATCCAGGCGTTCAACGAAGAGGACCGCATGGGGAAAGAGTTCGACGCCATCAACGCCGCCAACCGTGATGCCAACGTCGAGGCCGTGCGGCTGACGTCCTCTTTCACGCCCGTCATGGAACTGCTGAGTACCGCTGTCACGGCCATCATTCTCTGGTACGGTGGCCGCGCAGTGATCGACAACACGCTGACGCTGGGTGTCATTGTGGCCTTTCTGAGCTATACCGCGCGCCTCTTCCAGCCTGTGCTAGAGCTAAGCATGGTGTTTACCACCTGGCAGGCGGCCATGGCCGGCGGCGAGCGCGTCCTGCGCATCCTGAATATCGACCCTGCCATCAAGGACCGCGAGGATGCGGTTGAGTTGGCCGAGGTAGAGGGACGCGTCGAGTTCAAGGACGTGGATTTCCACTATCTTGAGGGCACAGAGGTGCTCAAGGATGTCAATTTCGCCATCGAACCCGGCGCCACGATCGCCCTCGTGGGCCCTACGGGCGCTGGCAAGACGACCATCGCCAGCTTGATGACGCGTTTCTACGACATCAGCGACGGCGAGATCCTCATCGATGGCCAGGACATTCACAGCGTCACGCTCGCATCGCTGCGCCGACAGCTGGGCATGGTGCCGCAGGAGCCCTTCCTCTTTACGGGCACCATCGCATACAACATCCGTTTTGGACGGCCGGAGGCGACCGACGAAGAGGTCGTCGCGGCAGCCAGGGCGGCCAATGCCCATGACTTTATCATGAACTTGCCCGAAGGCTACGAGACCGAGATCCTGGAAGGCTCCGCCAACCTGTCTCTCGGCCAGCGTCAGCTCATCTGTCTGGCACGTGTCATCCTGGCAGAACCCAAGATCCTGGTGCTCGATGAGGCCACCTCGAGCGTCGACCTGCGCACCGAGGGATTGATCCAGGATGTCATGGACAAGTTGATGGAGGGACGGACGTCGCTGGTGATTGCGCACCGGTTGGCCACTGTCCAGCGCGCCGACGAGATTCTGGTGATCGATCACGGGCAGATCGTAGAGCGCGGCACCCACGAAGAGCTTTTGGAGCAGGGCGGCCTATATGCCCACCTGTACGAGACACAATTCCTGTCGGTGGAGCGCGCCCTGCCCGTGGCAGGCTAGACAGCTTTCGCACGACTTGCAGGCATACTCGCGTCCCAGTCTCTGCAGACTGGGACGCTATTATATGCTGTGAGATCGTTCATTCAGCTGGCAGTGACCCCTGGAGCAGTGGTCGGGGTAACTGTGTCAGCGTGATTGCGGCGGCTGGCGCATCGCAGGGCCTATCTAGGGGTTACAATACCAGCGCTTGTTGGACATATACTATGAGCACGCGCGCTATCTCATCACCCAAGGAGCATATGTCGCAAGATAGCAGACCGATTCAGGACGCAGAGCGCCTGCCTACACTCATCCAGGGCGGCATGGGCGTCGCCGTATCTGGCTGGCGGCTGGCGCGCGCTGTGGCACTGGCGGGCCAGATGGGCGTTGTCTCCGGAACCGCGCTGGATGCCGTTCTTGCGCGGCGCCTGCAGCTGGGCGACGCCGACGGCGCTATGCGGCGCGCCCTGAGCCGGCACCCCTGGCCTGATATGGCCGAGCGCGTCTTGCGGCGCTGGTGGCGCAGTCCGGAACAGGCAGCTGAGCGCCCCTTTTCCCCCACGCCGATGCCCGAGATTCCGCTCAGCCCCGATCAGACCGATCTCCTGGTCACGGCAGCGTTTTGCGAAGTCTCACTGGCGCGCGAGGGTCACCAGGGCCCCATCGGGATCAATCTCCTGGAGAAAATCCAACTTCCAACACTACCGTTGCTGCTCGGCGCCATGCTAGCAGGGGTCACCGCGGTGCTGATGGGCGGCGGTATCCCTCTAGCGATACCGGGGATCCTCGACGGGCTTTCTCGGGGTGACGCGGTGGAGATCCGCGTGGACGTCGCCGGAGCCGGGCCGGACCAGTTGCTTTATCAGCAGCTTGACCCCCGTGCGCTCGCGCAGGGCCCGCTTCCTCCCCTTTCCAGGCCCCTGTTTTTTGCCATTGTGTCTACCGACGCGGCCGCCAGGGCGCTCTTGCGCCGCGCGAGCGGTCGCATTGATGGCTTTGTCGTAGAGCACCATACCGCCGGCGGCCACAACGCGCCGCCCAGGCGTGACAGGTCGGCCGAAGGTATGGGCGAGACAACCTATGGGCCGAAAGACGAGGCGGATCTCGCCGTGTTCCGTGGTCTCGACCGGCCTTTCTGGCTGGCGGGCGGCATCTCTTCACCAGAGGCCGTACAAGATGCACTTGCCGCGGGTGCCCACGGTGTGCAGGTGGGCACGGCATTCACCGCGTGCCGCGAGTCAGGCTTTGCGCCTGCGATCAAAGCGGCGCTGAACGCCCACGCGCTGGCTGGAGATCTGCAAGTGTGCACTGACTTTCGTGCCTCACCTACGGGCTATCCCTTCAAGATCAGCAATCTGCCCGAGGGGGCGGCTGGCTATGATGATATCGAGGCCCGGGCGCGCGTGTGCGATCTGGGCTACCTCCGCACCGTCTACCTCCGTGACGACGGCACACCTGGATACCGTTGTCCCGCGGGTCCTTTCAGCACGTTTCTGTCGGCCGGTGGCGCACCAGACGAGATACCGGGTCGCCGATGCCTGTGCAATGGCCTCCTGGCCGCAATTGGGCTCGGACAGAAGCGCGGCGCTGGTGGCAGCGAAGTCCCTATTGTCACGCTGGGTGATGACTGGTCGGCACTGGCAGCCCTGGCCAGGCAACATGGTGGTGATTACGGCGCCAGCGACGTCATCGCCTACCTGCTGTCTTGCTAAGCGGATCGCTCCGCCGCCTCTATCGCTTTATCACGCATTTTCCACGGTTTGCAGCCTCGCTGAATGCCGCTAAAATGGGCCGGACCGCTCTGGAGTGCGGTCTTCCTGCCGCGAGCGCAATGTCTCGCGCGGGCTCATCGCGGTTCTCTGTTGCCGGAAGGATGGACGATGCCAAAGAGAGACGACATTCGGCGGGTGATGATCATCGGCTCCGGACCGATCGTGATCGGTCAGGCATGTGAGTTTGATTACTCGGGAACACAGGCCTGCAAGGCGCTCAGGTCGTTGGGATATGAGGTCGTCCTGGTCAATAGCAACCCGGCAACCATCATGACCGACCCCGGGATGGCTGATATCACCTACATCGAACCGCTCAATGTCGAGCGCATGCGGCAGATCATCGAGAGAGAGCGCCCGGATGCCCTGTTACCGAACCTGGGAGGTCAGACGGGCCTGAATCTGGCCTCAGAGCTGGCCAAAGCAGGGGTTCTGGACGAGTTCCATGTCAAGGTCATCGGCGTCCAGATCGATGCGATCGAACGCGGCGAAGATCGCATCATATTCAAGCAGCTGATGGAGCGTTTGGGGATTGAGGTGCCTCGGAGCGAGCCCGCCTACACGGTGGAGGAAGCTGAGGCGATCGCCGCCGACCTGGGTTTCCCCGTGGTGGTGCGCCCCGCGTACACCCTGGGTGGCACGGGTGGCGGCCTCGTCTACAACGTCAACGAGTTGCGTGAGGTGACCGGGCGGGGACTGGCCGCCAGCATGATCGGCCAGGTGCTGATAGAAGAGTCGGTCCTCGGTTGGGAGGAACTCGAACTCGAGGTCGTCCGCGATGCCAAGAACCACATGATCACGGTGTGCTTCATCGAGAATATCGACCCCATGGGGGTCCACACCGGCGACTCGTTCTGCTCCGCACCCATGCTTACCATCGCACCCGAACTGCAGGCGCGGCTCCAGGACTATTCCTACCGCATCGCCGAGGCCATCCAAGTGGTGGGCGGCACCAACATCCAGTTCGCGCACGACCCGCGCTCGGGCCGCGTCGTGATCATCGAGATCAACCCCCGTACATCACGATCCTCAGCCCTTGCGTCCAAAGCCACCGGTTTCCCGATTGCGCGGGTCAGCGCGCTTCTGGCTGCAGGGCTCACGCTGGACGAGCTCCCTTACTGGCGCGATGGCACCCTGGACAAGTACACGCCCTCGGGTGACTATGTGGTGATCAAGTTCGCCCGCTGGGCATTTGAAAAGTTCCCAGGCTCCGTAGACAAGCTGGGTACGCAGATGCGCGCCGTGGGCGAGGTCATGAGCATCGGCAAGACGTACAAGGAAGCGCTGCAGAAGGCGATTCGCTCCCTGGAGATCGGGCGTTACGGGCTGGGCTGGGCGAAGGATTTCCACGAGCGCTCGCTCGATGAGTTGCTGGACATGTTGCGCGAGCCCACGAGTGAGCGCCAGTTCATCCTCTACGAGGCGGTGCGCAAAGGCGCGGACATTGACGCGCTCTATGCGCGCACGGCCATCAAGCCCTGGTTCCTGCAACAGATGCAGGAACTGGTGGAGGAAGAAGAGCAGCTTTTGGCCTACCGTGGCGCGCTGCCGCCCGATGAGATGCTGGCGCAGGCTAAGCGCGATGGCTTCGCTGACCGCTACCTGGCGATGCTACTCGATATTCCCGAGCAGCGCGTTCGCGATCGGCGCATCCAGATCGGCATTGTTGAAGGCTGGGACATGGTGCCCGTCAGCGGCGCCGAGGACGCCGTCTATTACTACTCTACCTATAACGCGCCGAACAAAGTGACCACAGATCAGCGGCGCAAGGTGATGATCCTGGGCGGCGGCCCGAACCGTATCGGCCAGGGCATCGAGTTTGACTATTGCTGTGTGCACGCGGCCTTTGCCCTGCGGGACGAGGGCATCGAGACCATCATGGTCAACTGCAACCCCGAGAC
>CAZMAI010000048.1:12946-16608 GCA_964564195.1 uncultured Anaerolineales bacterium
TTGAGGAAGCCGTCGCCATCGCCAACGCGGTGGGCTACCCCGTGATGGTCCGTCCCTCCTTTGTGCTGGGCGGCCGCGGTATGGAGGTTGTCCACAATGAGGAGATGCTGGAGCAGTATGTAGCCTCCGCCGTCGAGATCTCTCCCGAGCGGCCAATTCTGGTGGACCGGTTCCTGCAGAACGCGATCGAGGCTGAGGCAGATGCGCTCGCCGACAGCACTGATGCTTTTGTGCCCTCGGTGATGGAACACATTGAGCTGGCCGGGGTTCACTCCGGTGATTCGGCCTGTGTCATTCCGCCCGTGACGCTCTCGCCGGAGCATCTGGAGACGATCGCCGAGTATACCCGGAAAATCGCCCGGGAGTTGGATGTCGTGGGCCTGATCAACGTTCAGCTGGCTATCGAGAACGGCAAGGTGTATGTGCTTGAGGCCAACCCGCGTGCGTCGCGAACCGTTCCTCTGGTGAGCAAGGTGTGCGGCCTGTCCATGGCGCGTCTGGCGACCCGTCTGATGCTGGGAGCGCCGCTGAACGACCTCGATCTCCGGCGCATGCACATCCCACACTATGGCGTCAAGGAAGCAGTCTTTCCGTTCAGCATGTTTCCGGAGGTGGATCCTCTCCTGGGGCCAGAGATGCGCTCCACGGGCGAGGTGCTTGGCCTGGCCGAGACCTATGGGCTCGCCTTCTACAAGGCAGAGGAGGCCGCCAAGCCAGCCCTTCCTACAGCAGGCACGGTGCTCATCAGCGTGGCCGAAAAGACGGACCTGCTGGTGCGGGTGGCCCGGGGCTTTCAAGAGCTGGGCTTTGCGATTCGCGCCACAGAGGGCACGCAGCGCTTTCTGGCGGACCATGGCATTGCATCGACCTTTATCCTCAAGCTCGCAGAAGGCCGGCCGAACATCGTCGATGAGATCGTCAACCGGCGCATCCAGATCGTGGTGAACACACCTATCGGCCAACGTAGCCACATGGACGACTCGTATCTGCGCAAGGCAGCCATTCAGTACAAGGTGCCTTACATAACGACGCTACCCGCGGCTCTGGCCTCCGTTGAGGGTATTGCTGCTGGTCTGCAGGGACAGGGGAACGTCCGGTCGCTGCAGAGCTATCACGCAGACATCACCTTCGACTGATGCGGGCTGCACCTATCTGATCGCGCACGCAGGTGAAGGCATGAAGCCGGGTTCCTGGTCGTACCTGTATCTCCTAATACCCGCCATTCTGGGCTGGTACGCTCAAAGGCGCGTTCGCCTGGCATATAACCGCTTTGCATCCGTGCGCACGAGCCAGGGCCTGATGGGTGCGGACGTTGCAGAGCGGCTGATCGCCCATCTGGGCCTGAGTGGGGTGTCTATAGCCCTCATGATAGGGCGCAGCGGGGACCATTATGACCCTAGCGACCGCACGCTGGTGTTGACCGAGAGCATCGCCGCCTCGGACTCGGTCACAGCCATGGGTATTGTCGCACACGAGGTGTTGCACGCGCAGCAGGACGCAGAGGGTTACCCGCTCATGCGGCTTCGCGCCTGGCTCGGAGAACGCCTCGGACATCTGCCTTCTGTGGCCATGGCCGTGGTGCTGGTTGGGCTGGCACTGCAGGTGACGACAGTGACGATCATTGGTAGCGTGATCATCGCAGCCTCTGTGATGCTGGGTATGATCTCGCTGCCGGTGGAGCGTAACGCGAGCCAGCGCGCGCTCGAGGCACTGAGAGACGCGGGGCTGGCAGATCTCGCGGATCTCCAGGGTGCGCAGAAGGTGCTCGGTGCTGCCGCTCTGACGTACCTGGCCGGGCTTGCCCAGTACCTCGGCTGGCTGGCATTTCTCGCGCTGCTCATCGGCGTTGGGCGAGGTTTGGGGTAGGGTAACCACCGATCCAGGGCTCATCGGCAGGCGCGGCTCAACGCGCGACCCGCGCAAAGAGCGTAAACGCGGCGTAGACACCGGCCGCAGCTCCCAGCAGCACCAGCAGCGTGTAGGCGGCTCGGTACTGGTCGTCGTCGTATGGTCTCGCTCGGTGGCCATACCACAGCAGCCCCTGGACTGCTCCGGACTGGCTGTCGCGCCCCAGGCTCACCAGGAGCCCTACCAGTCCCATGGGTACAAAGAGGATGGCGCAGATGATCCAGCCCCAGGCGATACCGGTGTCGCCCGGGGGATTGAGGCCCATGATCGCGAACTGGATCCCCAGAGAGACGAACAGCGCAGTCCAGGCGGGCGGTAGCAGGCTAAACCCACCGGTGCGGTGCGAGAGGTAGGCAGACCACCCGCCGCAAGCAAATCCCGTGAACAGGGACAAGGGCACGATGCCGATCCAGCCGGGCGCAGGTTGGACGATGGCATAGGGGCCGCCGCTGGCCACAAAGCCGCCCAACTCCATCACCGCTCGCCCCGCCAGGTTGAGAACTGTGATAAAGATCGCCAGGCCCGGGGCGCAAACCGCAATCCCCAGCAGCATAGACATCGCGCGCGGCGACCACACAGGGGCCTTGTCCATCGTCCGCTCCAATCTTGCAGTGGCGATTCTTCGCGTGCCAGTATCGTTTATGCAACATTAACGTGTCAAGCGTATTCTCGCGCTCTTGGACAACTACGGTTGACACATCCGCACTCCGCGTGCTACCGTAGGCCCGCCGTCATCGTCCGTGTCACAAACAAGGAGCCCGCATGCCGCACCAGCCGTTTCACTATCGATCGATCGAAGATCTGGAGAGCGATCTGAGCGAGCTTGGCATCACGCTGCCCCACCAGACGGACCTCTCGCCCCTGGCAGAGCCGGTGCGGATCGGCGATCGGAGGGCCCCCAACAGGCTGGCGGTTCAACCCATGGAGGGCTGTGACGGCACACTGGACGGGAGCCCGGACTCGCTGACGACGCGACGCTACCTGCGCTTTGCGGCCGGCGGCGCGGGTCTGCTCTGGTTCGAAGCCACGGCCATAGCGCCAGAGGCACGGGCGAATCCGCGCCAGCTGCTACTCACAGACAGGACGGCATCTTCGTTCCAGCGCCTCCGTGAGACCGCGCTGGCCGAGGGGCGGCGGGTGAATGGCTCTGACTATCGTCCCTTTACAGTCATACAACTCGCCCACTCGGGACGTTACAGCCGGCCAGTCGAACGCCCGGCGCCAATCATTGCGCATCACGATGGGTTGCTGGACCAGACCATGGGCATTCAGAATGACCACCCGCTGATTAGCGACGCTGAGTTGGACCGCCTTCAAGATACCTATGTGACCGCGGCCCGTCTCGCCACTGAGGCTGGGTACGATGGCGTCGACATCAAGGCCTGTCATCGCTACTTGATCTCTGAGCTGCTGGCGGCGCACACGCGAGAAGGGCGCTACGGCGGCTCCTTTGAGAACCGGACACGGTTCCTGCTCGAGACCGTCCGTCGGGTCAAGTCAGAAGTACCGCGCGTGCGCATCACCTTGCGGCTGAATGTCTACGATGGCCACCCCTATCCATGGGGATGGGGCGTCAGCCGCGAGGATCCCGCGATTCCCGATTTGAGCGAGCCCCTGCGACTCGTCGGGTTGCTGCAGGAGGCCGGCGTGTCGCTCGTCAACGTCACGGCGGGGAACCCCTATTACACGCCGCACATTAACCGACCTTTTGATCAGAACGTCACGGGAGGTTATGTGCCCGAGGAGCACCCGCT
>CAZMAI010000049.1:0-13363 GCA_964564195.1 uncultured Anaerolineales bacterium
GCGATGGCGGCTTGCACCAGTTCGCGGCTGTTGTCGCTGCTGCCGTCGTCCGAGATCAGCACCTCCCAGGCGTAGGGCTGCGCCGCGAGGTAGGCGTAGACCTCGTCCAGCACGCCGCGCGCCAGGTTCTCATGCTCGTTGTAGCAGGGGATCAGGACGGTGAGATAAGGGTTGTCGGTCATGATCCCTCCTGCATCAGGATAGATGCGATGTACTCGCTGTTCACCTGCTGAGCGATGCCCGCCCGCCGCCGCTCGGCACGCCACCTGGGCCAGCGCACCAGCGCCGCCAGTTGGCCACGCAGACGGGCGCGCGCCGCCGCCCCCCGCCAGGCGCGCAGCGCATCACGGGCGACGTGCCACTGCGTGCGCCAGATGGCGCGGCGGTAACGGCGATAGAGGTCGTCGGGGTAGTTGCGGGCGATGGTCCAGAGGGTGTTGCGCCCCACATAGTAGCTGGCCAGCACGCCGCCCCCGGTGGCGCTCAGGTGGTGGTAGACGACAGCGTCGGGCGTATAGATGCACTTCCATCCGGCCAGTTGGGCGCGCCAGTTCAGGTCGACGTCCTCGAGGTACATAAAGTAGCGCGCCTCAAAGGGCCCCACCTGCTCGATGACCGTCCGGCGGACCGCCATGGCGCCGCCGCAGCCGCCAAAGACCCAGACGGGCTGGTCCCAGGGCGGGCCGTAGGGCTGCCACACCCCGCGTGAGTCCGCCGTGCCATCCACGCGCACGAAATCCCCCGCCGAGTGCAGCGTGTCGCGCCGGTCATAGAGCATCATGCGCGAGGCGGCGATCCCCGCCTCGGGGTGGGCGTCCAGCGCGGCCACCAGGTTCTCCAGCCAGTCGGGCTCGGCCTCGGTGTCGTTGTTGAGCAGCACCAGGATCTCGCCCCGCGCGACCTCGATCCCGGCATTGCAGCCCCCGGCATAGCCCAAATTCTCGCTCAGCGCCAGTGTCCGTACCCAGGGGTAGTCGCTAGCCAGCACGGCCACGGAATCGTCGCGGGAGCCGTTATCCACCACGATGACTTCTGAGGAGCCATCGAGCGGCGACAGGGTCTGGGCGGCGAGTGAGTCCAGACAGGGGCGCAGCAGCGCCAGACCATTCCAGTTCGGGATAATGACCGACACACGAGGTGCGTTCGCCCGCGGCACAGGCGTCTCGTTCACGCCAGCAGGCCCTGCGTGTTCATATAGTCCTGCAACGCTTCCTGCCAGGGGCGCATCACAATGCCGATCTCGGCGCCGTTGAAATTGCGCATCTCCACGTGCTTGGGCACCCGCGCCAGCCGCTGGTAGTTCTGCGAGGGGACCAATTCCAGATCGCCCGTGCGTCCGGCCAGGCGCAGGATCTCGGCGGCCCAGTCGTACCGCGAGCAGACGCCGGCATTGGGGAGTTGGTAGGTCCCGTAAGCGGGCAGGGCGATCAGGCGCTGCAGCGCGGCGGCCACGTCCTCGGCGCTGGTGGGCGAGCCCCACTCGTCGGTGACCATGGAGACCGAGTCGCGCTCATCGGCGAGGCGCAGCACGGTGCGCACAAAGTTGCGAGGTCCATCGCCATAGAGCCAGGCCACGCGCACGATATAGTGCCGGGCGACCAGCCGTCGCGCCTGCTCCTCGCCGAGCCACTTGGTTCTGGCATACACGCTCAGCGGGTTGGGCGCATCGTCCTCGCGGTAGGGCGCTTGCTGCGAGCCGTCGTAGACATAATCGGTGCTGATGCAGACCATGGACGCGCCGGTCTGGAGCGCCGCCACAGCCATATTGCGGGTGCCCAGGACGTTGACGCGGTAGGCCAGATCCGGGTTGCGCTCGCACCCGTCCACGTCGGTGATCGCGGCCGTGTGGATGATCACATCCGCAGCAAAGGTGCGCACGGCGGCCGTGATCGCGCTCAGGTCGGTGATATCATAGTCGGGCAGGTCGATGGGCATGAGCGTGTCGCTAGACAGTGTCCGCTGGAGGGCACGCCCCAATTGCCCGTTGCTGCCCGTGATCGCGATTCGCATCCTTTGCCCCCTGGTGTGCAACCTGTGGTACTCTGCGCCACACGCTGTATTTGTGTCGCTTGCCGTCCTATGGCGCGTATTATATCATCCCGGTGAACCCGAACAAACCGGAAAGGCCCCCATCTCCATGGTTGAGATTCTGGAATATATCGAGAGGCGGCGCAGTATCCGGCGCTTTACTGAGGATCCCGTCTCCCGCGAGGCCCTGGAGTTGCTGCTGCGGGCGGGCATGGCGGCGCCCTCGGCAACCAACCGGCGTCCATGGCAGTTTGTCGTCGTGACCGAGCCTGAACGGCTGGAGACATTGCGTAACCGGCTGCCGCTGGGGCGGTTCAATGCTCCGGCCGCAATCGTCGTGTGCGGGGATATGAAGCGTGCGCTGCCGCCACCGGTGCAGGGTTTCTGGGTCGTGGATTGCAGCGCCGCGACGCAGAATATCCTGCTTGCCGCCGCCGGAATTGGGCTGGGGGCCGTCTGGATCGGGGTATATCCTCTCAAGCCGATGATGGCGCTGGTTGCCAGGGCAATCGATCTGCCGCGAGCGGTGCGCCCCCTCGCTGTAGTGTGGGTAGGCCACCCTGCCGAGGAAAGGCCGGCTCTTAACCGGTACGATCCGGACAGAGTGCACTGGGATGGGTATTAAGAGCAATGGGTGACTCTGGGCAATGATAGGGTTAACATCGGTGGTGCTTTGACGCGAGAGGGTATGCGTGGTATGATTCGGCCGCATTGGGAAGCGTGGGGGCCCCCATTTTCCGTCATCCGTTCGACGGGCAATGGGGTCTATTGTTTGTTGCGGCTCGCAGGGAGGTAGTCTGTCGATGCATATTGGCATCGACTGCCGTCTGATGTACTACCAGATGGCAGGTATTGCGCGGTACACGTTGCAGCTCATCAAGGCGCTCGCCAAGATCGAGTCCGACGACCGGTATACGCTGCTGCAGAGCCACCGGGCCAAAGAGCCGATCATCGATAACCCTCGCTTTACGCACCGCAAGGTGTATACTCCGGCGCATCATCGCTTTGAGCAAGTGGTCTTTCCGTTTGAAGTGTCCCCTGTGGGACTGGATGTGCTCCACAGCCCGGACTTTATCCCGCCTTTCCGTCGCAACTGCGCCTCCGTGATCACCATCCACGACCTGAACTTTATGTTGTACCCGCATTTCCTCACGCGGGATGCCGCGCGGTACTATGGCCAGATCGATCTGGCGGTGCGCAAGGCCGATGGGATCATCGCTGTTTCCCAGGCCACCAAGGCCGATATCGTGCGCCTGCTGGGCGTGCCCGAGTCCAAGATCAGCGTGATTTATGAGGCGGCTGGTCCGTCCTTCAAGCCGCTCAACGATCCGGCGCTTCCCGATCGGGTGCACGCCCGTTTTGGCGTGCGCGGTGACTTTATCCTTTTCGTGAGCACCATCGAACCGCGCAAGAACGTGCCCACGCTGCTGCGGGCCTTCCGGCAACTGCTGGATGACTACCGGCTCGATGTGCAGCTGGTCCTGGCGGGGCAAAAGGGCTGGCTCTTTGAAGAGGTCTTTGAACTGGTAGACGATCTCGCTCTGGGCGATGACGTGCAGTTCGTCGGCCGGGTGACCACAGAGGAACTCGTATGGCTCTATAACACGGCGCGGGCCCTGGTCGCACCGTCCATTTATGAGGGTTTTGGGCTCACGCCTCTGGAGGCTATGGCCTGTGGCACGCCAGTCATCGTTGCGGATGTATCGTCGCTGCCCGAAGTGGTGGGCGACGCGGGCCTCAAAGTCGATCCCTACAAGCCTGACGAGATGGCAGTGGCCATGTGGCGCTTGCTGACGGATTCAGAGCTCCACGCGAGCCTCAGCACCAAGGGCATCACGCGAGCCGGTTGGTTCTCCTGGGACAAAGCAGCACAGGAGACCCTTGCGCTCTATCGCACGCTGGCCTGAGGGACATCGCCATGTCTGAAGGGAAGAGGATTTTGTTCCTCACCCCTCAATTCCCCTTTCCGCCTGAGCAGGGTGGGGCCATCCGCAACTATCACCTGATCGGCGAGACGGCGAAACGGCATAACGTGAGCCTGCTGTCGCTCGTGGACGAACAACCCGCGCCATCGCACCTGGCGGAGATGGCCTGCTGCCGCCGGATCGAGACGGTAGCGGCGCCGACGCGCAGCCGGAGTGATCGCATCAGAACCCTGTTCGCCTCTCGTGATCCCGACATGGCCCATCGCTTGCACTCTGCTGCCTATATTTCTGCTCTGCGCCGTCTGCTGGCCGGGGAGCATTACGATATCGTACAGGTCGAGGGGATGGAGATGGCCGCCTATGGCCTGTTGATTCCGCAGTGGCCTGAAGCAGGCGCCCCTCGGATCGTTTTTGACGACCTGAACGCCGAGTACCTTTTGCAGCGGCGCGCCTGTGTCACCGATCTCAAGCGGCCCCGGCGCTGGCCTCAGGCGGCCTATTCGGCGGTCCAGTGGCTGCGCCTGCGACGTTACGAGCGGCTGGTTTGCCAGCGCGCTGATGCGACCGTCGCGGTAAGCCAGTTGGATGCCGAGGCGATCGCGCGGCTGGCCCCTGGCGTAGAGCCGCTGGTCGTCCCCAACGGCGTGGACACCCGGGGCTACCGCACCGATCTACCCGATTCCCTGCCGCTGCGGCACCCGAACCTGGTGTTCACCGGCAAAATGGACTTTAGGCCGAACGTGGATGCGATGCGCTGGTTCTGCGCAGAGGTCTGGCCTGAGGTGAGGGGTCAGGTTCCCGGCGTACATCTGTACATCGTCGGCAAGCAACCCCACCCGGAGGTGCAGGGCCTGGCTGCCCCCGACGTCACGGTCACCGGCTATGTTGCGGACATCCTGCCATACTTTGGCGGCGCAGACGTATACATTGTTCCCCTGCGGGTGGGAGGCGGCACCCGGCTCAAGGTGCTCGAGGCGCTGGCCACAGGGATGGCGATGGTGAGTACGCGACTGGGGGCGGAGGGAATCGATCTCGTGGATGGCGAGCAAGCCTTGCTCGCGGACACCGCGCCGGCCTTTGCCGCGGCCACCGTGCGTCTCCTGCAGGATGCGGCCCTGCGCGCATCGCTGGGCACCCGTGCCCGCGGGCTTGCCGAGTCACAGTACGATTGGCGCCAGATCGTGCCCAGGCTCTTTCCGTTGTACGACCGGCTGTAGAAGGGGCTGCCAGCTTCCCGTGAGTACGGTGCTCGCCGTCACGCCACAATCGAGAGTTTGCACAGGCAGCCTTTCTGTGGCATAATGTTGGCAGGATCGGGACGCGCTTGCTCGGAGGACTCCGTCAGGTACAGTCACCTGAGGGAGCCTTTTTTATGCAGGCGGAAAGCGATCCAGAGATTCTATGCACGCACAGAGCGTGCCAGTGTGAGAGGAAGATCATGGCGAAAAAGCTGTACGTCGGTAACCTGAGCTACGATACGACCAGTGATGGACTGCGGTTGGCCTTTGAGGCCGTTGGCCAGGTGGCCACCGCCGACGTCATCTCGGACCGATATAGTGGCCGGTCTCGGGGATTCGGATTTGTTGAGATGGACAGCGATGAGGATGCCAACAAGGCTGTCGAGCAGCTGAACGGCACATCCCTCGACGGTCGTACCATCACCGTTGCAGAGGCGAGGCCTCGCGAGAACCGCAGTGATCGCGGCGATCGCGGTGGGCGCTCTAACGATTGGGGCGGTGGCGGCGGCCGCTGGTAATTCCAGTTCAACGCTGGTGTGCCAGCGTCCTGGACATGACCTTCGGTAAGAAAACGGCGCAGGAGAAACTCCTGCGTCGTTTTGCGTGCCTGACAGATTTCCCGGATTCTCGCGGAAATCCCACCTCATTTAGTTGACAACGTTGTCAGCAGGTGTTACACTCGCCGTGGTAAGTTGCTGCCGACTGATGTGCCGCTGGGCAGGGAGAGAACCGGGGAGGACATGGACAAACGACGCCCCACCATCAAAGATGTCGCTCAACGCGCAGGTGTCTCTTTCAAGACCGTGTCGCGGGTGATCAATGGCCAGCGGGGCGTATCTGAGGACGTCGAGGCCCGCGTCAGAGCGGCCATCGCCGAGCTCGGCTATGTCGTGAACTATTCCGCGCGCTCTCTCGCCCAGGGCGGCAGCGCCGTCATGGGAATCATTATTCCTCGCATCACCGATCCTCGCAGTCTTGACCTGATCTACCATGTCGGCGAGGTGGCGGAACGCGCCAAAATCACCATCGCCATTCTGAGCCGGCCCTCTGTGGATCCCGTCTTTAGCGTGGGGCAGTTCATCGGGCACGGCATGTTCGGATCGCTGATGGTGATGGGGCCGCGCTCCGTGAGCACCTATCTGCCCGTGATTCGCGCGCTCAACATCCCCACCGTGGTGGTCGAGTCTCTGATGGATGATAGCGCCGAGGGCCTGGTGCCCTGTGTGGCGTCCGACAACCTGGGGGGCGCGCGGCGCGGCGTAGAGTACCTGCTTGGTCTTGGCCATCGCAGGATCGCCTATATCGCCGGCGGTGAATCGTACCAGAACCGGATGCGGCAGCAGGGTTATGTCCAGGCGCTAGCATCCGCCGGCCTGGACTTTGACGAAGAACTTGTCCGCGTGGGTCGCTGGACGTGGCAGGGGGGGCATGAGCAGGTGCTCGCCCTGATGGATCAAGAGACCCCGCCGACCGCCGTCTTTTGCGCCAATGACACCATGGCGCTGGGCGCGATGTGCGCGCTGCGAGAGCATGACTATCATGTACCAGGCGATGTGTCGGTGCTGGGTTTTGACGATATACCTGCAGCGGAGGGCAGCCGGCCAGGCCTTACCACGGTTCGACAGCCCACCAGCGAGATGGTAGAGCTGGCCTTTGATCTGTTGCGCCGGGCAGGCGAGGGCGAGGAGATCGCCGCTGTTAACCACGTGTTACCCACCGATCTGATTGTGCGGTCGTCGTGCGCTGCGCCGCAGGCCAGCAGGACCGCTGTTGGATGGAGTGGTTGACCGGTATTGTCGCGTTTTCGGAGTCTCAACTATGCGGAGGATGTTATGAGCGTCAAGGTCAAACTGGGTTTCGTGCCATCATACCGGTTCCGTTTCTCTCCCTGGTGCGCGCAGCTGCGCGAGGAGAGCCTGGAAGTGCTGCGGTCGCTCGAGGGCGTCGAAGTGGTGGTCCCAGAGGCCGCTCCTGAGGGCACTGAGCCTTGCCCGGCCAAGGGCACGACTTCGACCGGCGGCGTGAGCGGCCTGGATGAGGGCGAGGGCATCGCCGAGTTCTTTGCCAGCGAAAAGGTGGATGGCATCATCCTCTGCCCGCTGGACTTTGGCGACGAGCGCTCGGCCAGCAAGATCGCCGAAAAGCTGGGCGTGCCCGTGCTTTTGTACGCGACCAAAGAGCCCCCGGCGCTGGACCATCCCTCGCTGGCGCGGCAGTCCGACTCGTACTGCGGCAATCTGTCGATGGCTTCCGGCCTGTACCGCCGCAATATCCCCTTCCGCTATGCGGGGATCTTTTTCCCCAAGGAAGAGGAGCTTCGCTACGAGTTTGAGACCTTTGCTGCGGCCGTGGCAGTGGTCAAGGGGCTGATGGGCGCGCGCATCGGTCAGGTCGGCGTACGTCCCAACACCTTTGAGACGGTGGCCTATGATGAAGTGGCCATGATCAACAAGTTCCAGCAGAACGTGATCCCGCTAAACATCGCGGACATCGTCTTTGCAGCACAGAGCTTTGCAGACGACGACCCGCGCGTGCAGGCGATCATCGCTGACAACCGTGCGTCGCACGCGATTGTTACCGTGGCCGATGACTATCTGCTGAACGAGGCCAAGGTGGAGCTGGCGCTGCGCGACTTTTACACGCAGAACAAGCTCTCCGCCATGGCCGTGCAGTGCTGGCCCTCGATCGGCCGCGAGATGGGCATCTCTGTGTGCGCGATGTACGGTCGCCTCACCGAGGATGAGATGCTCACCGCCTGCGAAGTCGACGTCATGGGCGCGCTGGCCATGATCTGCAACTATTACGGGAACATGGGCCGCATCAAGCCCCACTTTATCGACTGGACGATCCAGCACCGCGACAACCCGAACTGGCTGCTGGCGTGGCACTGCGGTAACGCCCCCGTGAGCCTGGCCGCGGATCCGGACAAGGTCGCCCTGCGCTCCCGCATGAACATGACGGGCGAGGCTCCCGTGCGCGAGCACGACGCCACCGCCGGGCTGAACCAGTTCCAGATCAAGCCTGGTACGGTGACTTTCTGCCGCCTGCAGGAGTACGATGGCGAATGGAAGATGCTCATCGCCACGGGCGAGATCATCCCCTCTGACGAGGATCTGGCGGGCACCTGGAGCTGGGTCGAGGTGCGCGATCATGAGGAGCTGTACCGTACGCTGGTCGAGGAGGGCTTTGTCCACCACGCCAGCATGATCCATGGCGACCAGACGGATGTGTTGCTCGAGGTCTGTGAGTTCCTCGACATCGAACCGATCGTCGTCTACTAGGAACGGGTAGCATGCCAACTGTCGTCGGCGTGGGTCTGGCCTGTCTGGATGTGCTCATCCGCCTGCGGGAGATGCCTACATGGGAACATGGCGGCCGCATCAGTGCCTTTAGCTTCGATGGCGGCGGCCCGGTGGGCACCGCTCTCGTGGCGGTGCAAAAGCTGGGCGTGCAGGCAGGATACCTGGGGACGGTCGGGACTGACCGAGTCGCCAGGCTGAAGCTGGGTTTCCTCACCGAGTACGGCGTCGACGTCAGTCGCGTGGCGGTCCGAGAGGGGCCCGAGAGCCAGGTAGTGATTGTGTACGTGGATGAGGACACCGGCGAACGTACGTTCGCCGGTGTCTGGGGCGGCGGAGAGCGGCCTCAGGGCCTAAAGCCAGAGGAGCTGGACAAGGACTATGTCCTCTCGGCGGACTATTTGCATCTCGACGGCATGAACTATGAGGCCGGGATGCAGGCTGCGCGCTGGATGAAAGAGGCGGGCAAGACGGTGGTCTATGATGGCCACAAGACGTCCGCAGATTCGGTGCCGCAGCAGGTGCGCGATGCCATCGAACTGGTGGACGTGCTGATCTGCGGCGAGGGTTTTGGCCGCGCTCTCACTGGCAGAAGCGATCTGTATGCGGCCGGCGAGGCGGCGCTGGATCTAGGCCCGCGCATTGTGGTGCAGACGGAGGGCGCGCGGGGCAGCTATACGGTGACCCGCGACGAGCGGTTCCACGTGCCCGCCTTTCAGGTGCCGGTGATTGACACCACGGGCGCTGGCGATGTGTTTCATGGTGCCTACATCGTGGGGCTGGCCCACGGCTGGCAGTTGCAGCAGGTGGCGCAGTTCGCCACGGCAGTGTCTGCCATCAAGTGCACCGGGCTGGGGGGGAGGGCGCCGATCCCCAGCTATGATCAGGTCATGGCGTTTCTGTCCGAGCGCGGAATCAAGATTGAGGAGTAGATCAAGATGGGACTCGAATCGTTTGTCGGTCAGTTGCAGAGAGCGAATCGCGAGGGCTGGGGTATCCCCCTCTTTGATATTTTCGAGCGTGAAGGCACCGACGGCATCTTTGCCGCGGCAGAGGCCAAAAAGGCGCCTACAATCGTGGGCACCGGCGGTTTCGCTTTTGAGCGCCCCGGCGGCAAGGAACTCATGGGCTATCTCGTCGCGCGGGCACAGAATGCCAGCGTGCCCATCACCGTGTATTTGGACCATGGCGACAGCTTTGAGCGCTGCATCCAGGCCCTGCGGCTGGGATTTACCGATGTGATGTTTGACGGCTCCCGCCTCCCGATTGAAGAGAACATCGCGATCACCAAGATGGTGGTCAAGGCCGCGCACGCCGTGGGTGCGGGCGTCGAGGCCGAGCTCGGCCACGTAGGCCAGGGCAGCCAGTACGACAGCTTTGGCAGCCAGCGCGAGGGCTTTACCAAGCCGGACGACGTCGAGCGCTTTGTAGCCGAGACAGGCGTGGACTTTTTGGCGATCGCGATCGGTTCGGCGCACGGCCAGTACAAGGGCGAGCCCAGCCTGGACTATGAACTGCTGGCAGAGATCCATCGCCGCGTGCCCGATATGCCTCTTGTGATGCATGGTGGCTCCGGCCTCTCCGATGAGCAGTTCCAAACGGCCATCCGCACGGGCATCAGCAAGGTCAATATCTTTACGGATCTCGCCATGAGCGCCACCGCGGCGGTCAAAGAGGTCGCGGCGACTGAGCATGCCAACATCATGGCGATGTCGAATGCCTTCCGCGAGGCGTTCAAGACGCGGTGCGAGCACTATCTCGACATTTTCGGCGCCACTGACAAGGCATAGGACGGAATTAGCGCTCACAGGTCTTTCGGAGGGAGGGCCTGTGAGCGGCCTTTTCATGTGAGGAGGACGCGTGGACTCTATGGTCAAGCTGGGTTTCGTTCCCTCGATCCGCTCGCGTGCGGGCATCAGCGACTGGTGCGCAGAGCTTCGCAGCCGCTGCATCGACGCGCTCGAGTCGATGGAGGGATTTGAGGTCGTATACCCCACGGCTGCACCCGATGGCAAGACCCTGTCGCCGGCAAAGGGCCACACCACCACCGGCGCGGTGGCCAACATGGACGAAGGCGATGTGGTGGCCGAGTATTTCCGCCGCGAGGGCGTCGACGGTTTGATCCTGTGCTCGCTGAACTTTGGCGACGAGCGCTCGTGCAGCAACATCGCCGCCAAGCTGGGTGTTCCCGTGCTGGTCATCGCCACCAAAGAGCCGCCGGCGCTGGATCACGCCAGCCTGGCGCGCCAGTCGGATTCGTACTGCGGTAACCTGTCGATCTGCTCTGGCCTCTATCGTCGCAAGCTGCCGTTCTACTATGCCGGGCTGTTCTTCCCCGAGGATGAAGAGTTCTACGAAGAAGTGGACATCTTTAGCCGGGCCGTGGCCGCTGTCAAGGCGCTCAAAGGTGCCCGGATCGGCCAGGTCGGGGTGCGCCCCAACACCTTTGAGACGGTCGGCTTTAACGAAGTCGCCATGATCAACAAGTTTGGCCAGAACGTCGTGCCGATCAACGTCGCGGATCTGGCGGCCCGTGCGACGGCGATGGCGGACGACGATCCAGCGGTTGTGGAAAAGGCCGCGGCGATCCGCGACTCGGTGGCCACCGTTACGGTTGCTGACGACTATCTGATTCGTGCGGCCAAGTTCGAGCTGGCGTTGGCCGAGTTCTGGACCGAGAACAAGCTTTCGGCGATGGCCGTCCAGTGCTGGGCGACGGCACGCCAACTGTTTGGCATCTCGGTGTGCTCCAGCTATGGGCGCATGACCGAGCAGGGCATGCTCACCGCCTGTGAGACCGACGTGATGGGCTCGCTGGCGATGCTGACGCAGTATGCGGCGGCGCGCGGGGAGGTCATCCCGCACTTTATCGACTGGACCATCCAGCACCGCGACAACCCCAACTGGCTGCTGGCGTGGCACTGCGGCAACGCGCCGGCGAGCCTGGCGGCCGATCCGAGCAAGACAGCGCTCCGCTCCCGGCCCAATATGACCGGAGAACTCGAGCCAGTCGAGGGCGATCTGTCCGCCGGTCTATACCAGTTTCAGATCAAGCCGGGCATGGTCACCTTCTGCCGTCTGCAGGAGTATGAGGGCGAGTGGAAGATGCTCATCGCCACCGGCGAGATCATCCCTTCGGAGGAGGAACTGGCCGGCACCTGGAGTTGGGTCGAGGTTTCTGATCACGCCGAGCTCTATCGTGTCATGGTGGAGGAAGGGTTCATCCATCACGCCAACATGATCCACGGCGATCAGGTGGACGTGCTGTTGGAAGTCTGTCGCTTCCTGGACATCGAACCGGTTCTGGTGGAGTGAGCTCTGCATGACGGACAAGGTTCAGATCGCAGGATTGGGTCTCGCCACGCTGGATGTGCTGATTCGCACGCAGAACATGCCCGACTGGGAGCGTGGCGGGCGCTTTGACGCCTTTGGCTTTGACGGCGGCGGACCGGTGGGCACGGCCATGTGCGCGGCCTCGCGCCTCGGCGCGAGGGTCGGCTTTGTGGGGACCGCTGGCAACGACCATGTGGCCGACCTCAAGGTCGAGCTGCTGGCCGAGTTCGATATGGATCTTTCGCATCTGGTGCGCCGGGACCAGCCGGAAGATCAGGTGGTGATCGTCTATGTCGACTCGCGTACCGGCGAGCGCGTCTTTTCCGGCTTTGGCCGGCCACGGACGAACCTGCTGCGGCCGGAAGAGTTGGACAAGGAGTATATCCTGGCCGCGGACTATCTCCATCTGGAGGGGATGCATCCCGAGGCGGCGCTGCAGGCGGCCAAATGGCGGCACGAAGCCGGCAGGCCCGTGGTGCTCGATGGCAGCAAGACCAGCGAGCCCGACGTGCGCCCTCACCTGCGCGAGCTGATCCCTTTTGTGACCATCCTGATATGCGGTGAAGGCTTTGGCCGCGCGCTGTCCGGTGTCGAGGGGCTGTACGAGGCGGGCGAGCGCATCCTGGAGATGGGGCCCAGCATCGTGGTGCAGACCGAAGGCGCGGATGGCAGCTATACCGTCACGCGCGACGACCGTTTCCACATCCCGGCCTTTCCGGTTGAGGTGGTGGATACAACCGGCGCCGGCGACGTGTTCCATGGGGCCTACATTGTTGGGATGCTGCACGGCTGGGATCTGCGGACGGTGGCGCGCTTTTCGACGGCTGTTTCGGCGCTCAAGTGCATGGGTCTCGGCGGCCGCGGGCCGATCCCGACCTTTGCCCAGGTGGCGCAGTTCCTGACCGAGCGGGGCTGCCCGTTACCATAGCAGGTGTGCCAGACGCCCCCGCTACGCTAATGCGACGCGGGGGCGTTGTTGTATCCCCGGTCAGGTCTTGCTGCGGATCGCTGCCTCCCGCGCAAAGAACTCGGCTTCCAGCGCCGGGGCCACCGCGTCGGCCTTGACCGCGGCGATGAACTCGGCCAGCTGGGCCACCTGCAACTCCCGGAGGCGCAGCCCCTTTTCCTTGCTGGCTGTGCGAGCATCCCCCGCATAGTGCTCGGGATGGTTGGCGTACCAGGAGATACCGGAAAAGTTGCCTGACACATTCGACAGCCGCCCGAGCGGCAGCGCGGGCTCCTCAAGCACACGCTCCATGTGCACCAGTTCCGGGTAGTTGGCCAGCGTCACGCTGGTCTCGCATTCGCAGGCGTGGCCGTGGTATGCGCTCTCGGTGATGGCCTCCCAGGCCTTGCGGCGCTCAGGGGAGAGCCCCTGAGGCACATAGACCGTGTATGGCTTTTGCGTCCACAGGCTGCACTGTGACAGAAACGCCAGCAGGTGGGTGTTCCCGCCGTGTCCGTTCACCAGCACGATCTTTCTAAAGCCATTGCGCCCGATCTCGTCCAGCACCCCCTCCAACAACGCCAGCAGCAGTTT
>CAZMAI010000049.1:13463-16434 GCA_964564195.1 uncultured Anaerolineales bacterium
GCCCCCTCCTTCTGTTACACTGCCGTCCGTCGGTGTTTCATGCAACAGCATTCTATGAGCCGCCCGGGTGGCTGTCGAGGGGGAGACCATGACGGACAGAGTGGGCATGGGAGTGGTGGGCGCCGGCTCGATCGGGATACGCGCCGCGCTGGCGCACCTGAGCCAGGAGGACGTGCAGGACCGGGTCTATCTCGCGGCGGTCTGCGATCCGGTGCCGGGCCGGGCCGCCGCGGCCGCGGAACGTTTCGGGGTGCGGGCGGCCTATGAGTCATACGAGGACCTGCTGGCCGACCCCAGCGTTGACGCGGTGACGCTGTGCACCCCGATCGGGATGCACTACCAGCAGGGGCTGCAGGCGATCGCGGCGGGCAAGCACATTCACTTTAACAAGACGATGACCGTGGAGAGTGCCGAGGCCGATGATCTGATTGCCCGTGCGGGCGCCAGGGGCGTGCATCTGGTGGCCTCGCCGGGGATGATGCTCTGGCCTCACAACCAGCGGGCACGGCGGCTGGTGCTGGAGGGCCGCCTGGGTACGCTGGTGTGGGCCGCGACGGGGAGTTCCGGCGTGGCTCAGTACCACCTGGACGAGCGGGTGCGCCAGGGTGACGACCTGCTGAGCAACATCGACCCCTCATGGTATTTCAGAAAGCCCGGAGGCGGGCCGCAGTATGATGTCACCGTCTACTGCCTGCACAACCTGACCGGCATCCTGGGGCCTGCGCGGCGCGTCACGGCCATGTCGGGTTTGGTGATCCCCGAGCGCGAGTATCGCGGCCAGCGCATCGCCTGCGACATGGATGACAGCACCGTCATGCTGCTGGATTTCGGTAACGCTCTGTACTCTTTTGTGTACGGCACGATCACGGGCAAGCTGACCGAGGGTTTCCAACCCAGCATCTTTGGCACGGCGGGCGCCATCGTGGGCACGCGCTGTGGTGAGATCGATCTGACCCAGCCCTGCGATCTGATGCCCCACCACCAGGGTGTCCATACTACCATGGAAGAACGCCACGTCTTTGAGGACCTGATGCAGTTGGTCGACTGGATCCGGCTCGACCGGCCCTCCGTTGCCTCGGCCGAGCACGCCCGGCATGTGATCGAGATCATCGAGGCGGGCTACCGCGCGGCCGAAACAGGTCAGACGCAGGATCTGCGCACAACCTTTGATGTGCTGCCGCTGGAGGCCCTGGCGCCGCTAAGCTGAGCGCGCGAGGGGTATACATCGGCGCGGATTGCGGGTATACTGAACAGGATTTTGGGCGCAATGGAGCGGGGGAAGACCAATGAAGGTACTGGTAACCGGAGCGAGCGGACGTTTTGCCGAGTGGGTCGTCAAGGCCCTGCGCGCTGACCATGAACTGGTTCTCTTTTCGCGGACGCCACCACCAGAGGATCGCGCTGATCTTCCCTGGATTCAGGGCGACCTCAACAATCTCGAGGACTGCCGGCGTGCGGTTGAAGACGTGGAGGCGATCCAGCATCTGGGCGCCGTGCCCTCGCCGAGCGATCACCCCCTGGAACGGTTGAACCGGCAGCGGGCGGGCCAGACGCTGCCTTCGTTGGATGCCACCCTGCACACCAACATCATGGGCAGCTATTACCTGCTTCAGGCGGCGGTCCAGGCCGAGGTTGAGATCATTGTGATGGCGGGCTCGAACTGCGCTTTTGGGCATGGCTACCGCATCTCGCAGCGCCCCTTCCCCTTCCACTATCTGCCGCTGGATGAGGAGCACCCCTCCGACGTGGAGGACTCGTACTCGTATTCCAAGCTCGCCGGCGAAGAGCTGATGGCCTCGTACACGCGGGCCTATGGTATCCGTACCTATGTGACGCGCCCGGCGGGGATCTGCCCGCCCCGGCGCCGCCGGGAGATCGCCGCGTCAGCCAAACCCGCCGCGGCCTGGACCGACTGGCTCTGGGGCTATGTGCCCAGCGAAGATCTGGCCGAGATGCACCGGATCCTCATGGAACGGGCCTACTCGCTGCCCGAGCACCGGGTGTATGTGGCCAATGGGCGGGACACAACGGCGCTGGAGCCGACGCTGGAGCTGATCGAGCGGTTCCGCGCTGACCTCTTGCCGATGGCCACCGAGATCTCCGGCCATGACCCCTTCTTTACCACTGCGCGGGCCCGCCGCGAACTCGAGTGGGAGCCGCAGTACAGCTGGCGCGACTATCTCTAGGTTCTCGGAGATCGACGATCCCGGGCAGACGGGACTGGGCTGTGCCCCACTGCCCGGTTTTTTTTGCGTCCAGGTCAGCGTCGTCTGGCTCGGCCAAAGTCGATAAAGCCGCGCTGAACGTCTACCGATAGCAGCGAGACCGTCATGCGGTCGCCGACGTCGACGCCCTTGAACCCGCGCACCAGCTTGCCCTCCACAGGGAGGTCCAGCAACCTCACCCAGGTGCCCTTTTCAGCAGCCCCCGTGACGATCGCTTCGTGCCGCTCGCCCAGGCGCGACTGCAGGAGGAGGGCTGCGGCCGATTTATAAACCTGCCGCTCGACCTTGGTGGCCACGTCCTCCTGATCGGTGCACTGACGCGCCAGATCAGTCAGCTCCGTGGCGCTGTAAGGTGCTGGCTCTCCGTTCATCACGGCCTTGAGCAGACGCTGCGTGATCAAATCCGAAAAGCGCCTGTTCGGTGCGGTCGAGTGGGCATAGTCCTGTACGGCCAGACCAAAGTGCCCGGGCGCGCTCTCGCCTGGCATGACGGCGACATACTCGCCCGAGCCCAGCAGCTTGACCACCGCGAGCGACAGGTCGGGGAAGGTCACCGGATCAGCTTTCCGTTGGTCCTCCAGGAACCCATCCAGGGTTCGAGGGTCGGGGGTGTCGCTGAGCTTATAGCCGCGCCCGGCAGCAAGTTCGACGATCCTTTCCCAGCGCTCGGGCGTGCGAACGACGCGGCGGATCGAAGGCGAGCCGTGCTCTGCCAGGTAGCGCGCCGTAACGCCGTTGGCCGCGAT
>CAZMAI010000050.1:0-4580 GCA_964564195.1 uncultured Anaerolineales bacterium
GTCTATGCACCAGCTGGCTTTTCGGGGAACACGGTGATTGGCGCTCTGGCCACGAACGCGAGGCTGGATACGGCCGAGCTGAATCGCCTGGCGCAGTCGGGGCATGACGGGCTCGCGCGGGTGATCCGGCCAGTCCATACCCTCTATGATGGGGACACGTTGTTTGCGGTAGCAACGGGCCAGGTGGAGGCGGACCCGGTCGTGCTGGCGGAGATGGCGGCTGTGGCCATGGCGCGCGCGGTGGTGAATGGTGTGTTGGAGGCGCTACCGGTGGGCGATCTGCCTAATGCTTTGCCCACATCTAGGCATTTTGACTGAGTTTTCTTGTAACGATTGACCTGGCAGCGGTTTGCGAGTATAATGGGTATCGTAGATTCTGCTCAGGACGGTGACGTGTAAGTCATGAGAAAGCCTACGACACTTGACTCGGTATCGGCATCCTGCGGCGTGTTGCAGGTGTGGCGAGCCGAGTTTTTCTGTTTTATGTTATTTGACGAGTCGTAATGGGCGCGAAAGGAGGTGTTCGAGCGTAGCCGCCGCGACAGCTTGCCGAAGCGTACGCAATAGTGATGAGCGTTCGCCTAGCTGATAGACGAGGGAGTCCAAGTGGCATTGCTAGAGAATGAATTCGATACTGTGACCGATGAAGAGATCGAAGATCAAGTCATCGATGACGATGACGATGATGATGTGATTGATCTGGAGTTGGAGGAGGACGAGGACGAGTCCAATGGGCAGGGCGAGGTCCGCGACCTTCTCGAGGAGCAGTTACTTCGCAAGAGGACACGGGCCGACCTGGAAGGGATCGCTGCAGACGATACCGTCAGCCTCTATCTCAAGCAGATGGGGCAGGTCGCTCTGCTGACCGCCGAAGAAGAGGTGCTGCTGGCCAAGCGCATCGAGGCGGGCGTCGCAGCCTGCAAAAAGCTCCAGTCCGCCGAACTCACTGAGGACCAGCGTGATGACCTGGAGGAAATTGTCCGGCTTGGTGAGCAGGCGCGGACGCGTCTGGTGGAGGCAAACACCCGGCTGGTGGTCAGCGTTGCGAAAAAGTACCTCGGCCAGGGCGTGCCCATGTTGGACCTGATTCAAGAGGGCAATATCGGGCTGATGAAGGCCGTGGAGAAGTTCGACTATCATCGCGGCTATAAATTCAGTACCTACGCCACCTGGTGGATCCGGCAGGGTATCACGCGGGCGCTGGCACAGCAGAGCCGCCTCATCCGATTGCCGGTCCATGCGGGCGACCAGATCCGCAGGATCTATCGTATCGTGGAGCAGATCGAGCAGGAAGAGGGCAGGCGGGCGACGCCGGAGGAGATCGCGGATCAGACTGGTCTGAGCGTGACCAAGATCGAGCGGCTGATGCGCATCTCGCGCTATCCGGTGTCTTTGGAGCGCCCCGTGGGTGACGATGGCGACACCGAGTTCGGCGACTTTATCGAAGACGACGACGCGCCCTCACCGTCGGATGTGGCCTATCGCCAACTCCTCCGTGAAGCGCTGGAGGAGGTCATGACCGCGCTGAGTCCGCGCGAGACCCGTATCCTGCTGTTGCGTTTTGGTTTGAGGGACGGCAAGGCGCACACGCTGGAAGAGGTGGGCGAAAAGTTTGGGCTGACGCGCGAGCGCATTCGTCAGATCGAGCACCAGGCGCTGGCACGATTGCGCCACCCCTACCGGTGCGCCCAGCTCAAGGACTATCTGCGCTAGATTGATGCAGTAATAGTAAAGGCGCTCTCCGACAAAGGGCCGGAGAGCGCCTGTTCGTTTGTCCCGTGTCACGCTCAGCGCTGGGCGCTCCCACCCGCCAGGTCTACCGCAGCCATGATCGCGCTGACCATGCTGGTGGCATAGGCTGTCCCCTTGCCCGCCTTGCCGAAATTCGTGCCATGATCCACTGAGGTGCGGATGATTGGCAATCCCAGGGTGATGTTCACTCCCTCGGCGAACCCGATGAGCTTGGTCGGGATGTGCCCCTGATCGTGATACATGGCGATCACGGCGTCAAAGGCTTTGTTCTCCGCCATCATGTAAAAGACAGTGTCTGGCGGCACCGGAATGGGGTGCACGTGCATTCCCTGGGCACGGGCACGCTCGATCGCAGGTCCGATCTCTCGCACCTCCTCGTCCCCAAACAGACCGCCTTCGCCCGAATGGGGGTTCAGGCCCGCGACTGCGATTCTAGGCGTCGCGATCCCCATCTGCTTGAGAGCATCGTCCGTGAGTTGGATGACGTCCACGATGCGGTCGGCCTTGACGCGATCGATGGCCTCTCGAAGCGAGCAGTGTGTGCTCACGTGCGTCACGCGAAAGTCATTCGCCGTCAGCATCATCGCGACCTTTTTGGCGCCCGTGCGAAACGCGAGGAGGCCCGTGTGCCCGTCATAGTGGTGGCCGGCCAGGTTGAGTGACTCTTTGTTGATGGCTGAGGTGACCAGTGCATCGATCTTGCCGGCCATCGCGAGATCGATGCCCGCGATCACCGTGTCATAGGCCACCTGGCCCGCCGGCGCCTGCACCTTGCCGTACTCTATCCCCTGCATATCCACGTCTGTGACCTGGAGCACATCGATGGCATCATCGCTATAGAGCGCCTGTGAAACGTCGCCCACGGGCCGCACGGGTACATCGACACCGACGAGGGCGGTCGCTCGCTGCATCCACGAAACGTCACCGAGCACGATGATGCGCGCCCGGCGGCGGACCTCTGAGTCTGCCCAGGCTTTGACGACGATCTCGGAACCACTGCCGCTGGGGTCCCCCATGGTTACCCCAAGAATGGGCCGGTGCTGCATTGTTCCCCCTCCACTTGTGTCAGTATCCAGTGACTATCCCTGTGTTTTGTTGTGCAACCAGTGACGGGCCGCGATCATCGCATCGGGGCTGCCGAACCCCCCTGCTTTGGTCACGGCCGGCAAACCATCCGCCTGGCCGTCCCGCAGCTGTGCGCCCGGAATGCCGGGCTCGATTTCGTCGATGATGCGCAACGACGCGATCCCGAGGGCGCGGCATACGGCGATGGCGACATCACCTCCGGTAAGGAACAGACCAGCCACCTGGTTACGGGTTACCAGCGAGTGCACAGCGTCAGCGAGGATCTGGGACACGCGCGGTCCCGCTCCAGGGACAGCAGGGCTGGACGTAGCCTCAATGACAAGATCGCTGCCCGTCTCGAGAACTTGACGGGCGGCCTGTGCCAGCCGCTCCGTCTCACGCGCTGGCTCGTAGACGCCGCGGCTGTCCAGGGTCACCTGAGGCACGCCGAGGCGAACCAGCGTCTCGACCTGTTCCAGCGAGACCGGATTGCGGCTACCAGCTACAAAGAGCATACCCCTGTTGGCACGATTAGGGAAGACAACCGGCACGGGGGTCCGTGCATCGAGCAATGCTGCCCAGGCCTGAGCCAGGCCTGCCGAGCCGCAGGGCATCCATGCCGGTCCCAGGCTTTTGACCGCTTGCGCGATTGTATCGAGATCCTCATCCGACGTCGCATCTATTACCACGAGACGGCCATCGGCCATGGCAAGCGCCCGGGCCAGATGGCGCACACCCTTGTGCACCACATCCAGCGCCATATGCGCAACCTCCATGCCGGACTGCTGCATCAAGTAGGTCGGGAGATGGGATTCCAGCATGGGCCAGCGCGGATCCTGACGAAACGGTGTCACGTTCAGAGGCTGGTTGTCGATCAACAGGTGTCCATTGACCAGCGTGCGCCCACCCTGTGGAAAGGATGGGGCAACGACGGCCGCGCGGAGCGACAGCCCGGACAGGAGCATCCGCAGCTCGTAGCCGATGTTTCCCCTAAAGGTAGAGTCGATCTTTTTCAGGACACGCCGGCCACGCAGGCGGGGAATCAGTTCGCTGATGCTTGCGATGGCTGCGCTCGGACTTGCGTCGCGGCTCTCACTGCTCAGTACCACTACCGGTGCGCTCTCGCTGGCTTCTTTGTCGAGCTGAACCACCGTTTCGAGACCGCGGCGGGCGAGCTGAAGTCCGCTGTCCATCGCCCCTGTCAGGTCGTCGGCCAGAATCGCCAGCGGCAGGAGTTCGAGCTCGGCCATCAGAGAAACACCCAGGGTCGCCACGGGCGCATGGTGCCCGTGGAACCGTTTTCCGCTGGAACGGCCTTGACCAAGCGCAGGCGCGCAGGTAGACTGCCCCTGGTACGCGGGGCAGGTGCAACGCGATTCGTCTCAGTAAGGAGCACGGTCATGAAAAAGTTCGGCACACTCCGGTTCATCGCAACACTCTGTCGCATCCTGGCCTGGGTTGCACTTGTCGGTGGTCTCCTTGGCAGTCTCCTGGCCATCATTGTGGCCGTGATCGGCGGCAGGATCGAAATGCCGGCCTTTCGCGGGATGCAGCCCTACATGAGCTCCACGGCCGGCGCGGTCCTCTTTGGGCTCTTTATTGTTGCCTCCGCGCTGGTCGCCTTTCTCGTGCTGCAGGCTGAGGCGGACGTGATCACCCTTGGCCTCTCCATTGAAGAGAACACACGGGCGACGGCCGAGCTGCTCAAGGGCGAGGCCGCCTTGAATACCACGGGCGTTCCCTGGGATCCTTCGTCCTGAGAG
>CAZMAI010000050.1:4680-16341 GCA_964564195.1 uncultured Anaerolineales bacterium
GGGCGAGGCCGCCTTGAATACCACGGGCGTTCCCTGGGATCCTTCGTCCTGAGAGGCGCCCGGGTTTTCTAGAGCCAGCGAACCAGGCGATACGCCATCTCACCAGATTGGTGTGGGCGCATGCATTTGTCGCTCAAGGCTGACGAGGGCCACGGCCGGCATCCTCATCTCGCCTCGATCAACTCTCCTCCCTGATCGGGAGGATGACCTGTGTGTATGAATACGGCGGCAGAGTCAGCGTCACAGGCTGATGGCCAATCGCCAGGGCTGATCTGCGAGGCATGATGCGCTCTGGCTCATCCGGCGTGTTCTGGTCCCACCAGGCCTCTCCAGAGAGCCTCACGACCTCTGCCGGGTTATCCAGCTCTAGCGCTCCCGTGTCGATCAATAGTTCGATCGGGCCCGACTCGGCCGAACGATGCACGAGGCTCAGGATCAGCCTGGTGCCATCAGCGGCGAGAACGGCCAGCGCATCGATCGCAGAGATCTGGTCCAGCGGCGGCATCACACCATTGTCAAAGGACTCTGTCACCGCGTACACGGGGCCCTCAAGCGCGATGGCTACCGGGATGCCATCACGGAGCTCGCCCAGCAGTGTGTGCGCGTGGTGGATCGGGTTGGCCCACACGCGCTCTCGCGTCTTGCGCAGACCGCCGCCATGATTGACGGTGGCAGAATGGGTCACCAGTTCCACGGCGTCGCCCATGCGGATGCACTCGTGCAGGATGGTAGCCACGTACAGCGCCTCGCTGATCGTCTGGTTCGTCGGCATGGTTGCCGGTGACAGGTCGTTGCCGATCCCCGCCGGCCCCTGAAAATGGCTAAAGAGCTGTAACTCGGTGATCGCAATCCGCGGTTCGGCGACGCCGCCGGCGGCCATCTCGCCTAAAAGCTGGCGGTATTTCTCTCCCAAAGGCTGGGCATACCCCATAAAGGAGTGGTACAGGGCGGTTGGATTGGTGCGCTCGTTCACCGAGCCGCCGTTAAGCACGTGGTGGGTGATGGTGTTGAGCTCCGGTGCTGCCTGCTCGATGAGGGCCGTGTTCCACTCAGACTGCACGCGCCATTCGGAGCCGCAGGCCAGAATGCGGATGTCCGGGTCAGCAGCCCGCATGGCGCGTTCAAAGCACAGGTAACGGTCGGCATAGCCCCCCGCCGTGGTCCAGCTGACCTGATGGCGGCCATCCAGTTCGTTGCCGATCTCCCAGAGTCTGACACTGTAGGGTGCAGGGTGCCCGTTCTCGGCGCGCAGCCTTCCCATGGGGGTTTCGACAGCGCCGTTACAGTACTCGACCCAGGCAGCGGCCTCCTCCGGCGAGCCGTCGCCGGCGTTGACGCAGATCATCGGTTCGCAGCCCACCTCGCGGCAGTAGCGGATAAACTCGTCGGTGCCGAACAGGTTGTATTCCAGTGATTCCCACGCCGGGTTGGGCAGGGTGGGGCGCGCGTCGATAGGGCCAACCCCCAGGCGCCAGCGATACCCAGAGACGAAATTACCGCCAGGCCACCGCAGCAGGGGCAGCCGGGATTCTTTCAGCATGCGCACGATGTCGGGATCGAAATGTGCGATGTGATCGTCCGGGTACAAGAGCACCCTGTCCACCACAAAGTTGGCAACACTCTCTGTGGTGATGTCGAGGCGATAGAGACCCTCCGAGTTCGTCCCGCCGTTCTTTGCCAGGTTCAGCGTGCCGTCGAGCGTCTGCCAGCCGGATCCGAGCGTGACCGCGGTGGTGGCAACCCGGGCGGCGGATTCGTTCGTGTTGACGACGCTGTTGAGCGCTAGCGTCAGTTCGGTGGGCTGCGCAGCACGGGCCACAAGGCGATACTGGTAGCCCCGCGTGCGGTGAAGGGGCAGGTAGGTCCATTGGGCAATGCCTCTGGGCTGGCCCTCAGTTGCACGCAGTACCTCGACGCGTTGCGCGCGGTCACCGTGAGGCCCAACGTCAGCGCTGACGCGTACCTCCTCCCGAGAGCCAAGCCGGAACCACCCATAGGCCAGGCCATCGAAATACGCGTCGATCAGCAGTTGTCCATCGGGGTAGCCCAGCCGCTCGGCGCGCTCGGCAGAGAGGCGGGCCATACGGGCCGGATCGTACTCCGCGTGCATGCCCCCGTTGACGCGATCAGTGCCCCCGTTGAACACCCATCGCGCCAGGGTCGGGTTGAAGAGGATCTGGGCCTCCATGCCCTGGTAGATGTTGTTGCCGAGATGCTCGCAGAACTTACCAAAGAGATACGGGTTGACGGCCCCGGGCGCCCTGTGAGGAGCATCGATCGTCAGCGTGGCCTGCACGGGCTCTGCTGACACGGTGAAGCTGGAGAGCGTTTCGCTCGCGTTCATGCTGACTCACCTCAGTGTCTTGAGTGTCCGCCTCGCGCACATCGGGCGACGGGGCGCACAAACACAGTACCCCCACATTGTCTGCTCGCGTCTGCCACGTCTCTAAGCGTCCGGCGGGGGCGCAAGTTGTCGTGCGGCAATCAGGACCGTGCTGGCAGTATGGAGGGCATGCAGAGCAGTTCCAGCACGCGCAGGTCAAAAAAGTCCTGGGCGTTGGCGGAGAGAATGACCGCAGCGGTATCGGCACCGCGCCCGGTGCCAGCGATGGCGATGATCGCTTCACCAGCCGGCACTAGGCCCGCATCTGCGGCCATCATCGTGGTCTCATAGGCGACCTTGATGCCCTGGGAAAAACTGCGCAGCACAAAGGCGACGATCTCATCCAGCTGGTAGGATCCGAGCTTGCGGCGGACGGCACGGTTGATGCCTCCCAGGGCGTGCTGGGTCGTGAGCAGGCGTCCCCCAGCCTTTTCGATAGCAGCCTGGTTCTCGGGGGTCAGTTCCTGGGTGTTGGGCGCCGCGAACCCTGTCGAGTGTGTGACTACAATGATCTGTCGGTCGCCAGTTCTGAGCCTTTCGACGGCCTTTAGTCCGGTCTCGCCTGTGGTCGTCGCTACGATAATGTGACGGATACCGAGTTGGTCGGCCCGCAAGCCGGCGATCTCTAGCGTGCGGTCAGTGTTCTCCGGCCCGGTCTGTTCAAAGTACGTGCATGTGACAGCTCGTTCGAACACATTCACCTCCTCCGGTCCCGATCAGCCTGCCTGATTCGCGCTCTGTCCTGAAGCATTATGGCGAGACTGCTCAATTCGGTCGACGGCGTTGTATATGGAGCGCTTGATGTCGTGCCGGTCGATCTCGGCATCCCGCAGGATACGTTTCATCAACGCCCGTCGCGATCGGGCACCCTGAGGGCAAGGTACGCCCTCGATAGGGTAGCCACTGGCGCGGGCAAAGGTGGAAATGTCGCGCTCCTCCACCAGCGCCAATGGGCGCACGACTGTCAGGCTTCCATCGAACAGCACCGAGCGCGCCTGCATCGCCTCGACACGGCCGTTGTAGAACAGATTCATGAGCGTCGTCTCGGCCACGTCATCCGCGTGGTGACCAAAGGCGAGCTTGGCACAATCCGCCTTTCGTGCGAGCTCGAACAGGGCCTTGCGCCGGGCGCGTGCGCACCAAAAGCACTGGCTGTGCGTAGAGGTTGTGACGACCTCTGCCACGCTAATATTCGTGCGCAAGAGAGGTATGTCCCGTTCCGCGCACCATGTCACCAGCCAGTCGGTCGAGACCGCGCGCCCGCAGTGGTAGTCGGTTTGGATGTGCCCGGCGACCAGATGGAGCGTTTCAGGTCCAGATACCCTCCTGCGATGGAGCAGATCCAGCAGGGTGAGGCTGTCCTTTCCACCCGATACAGCGACGAGCACCCGGTCATCAGTATCAAAGAGCCGGTAGTGGCGCTGCGCCTTGTTCACTGAGCGCAGCAGATAGTGTGCGAGTGTGTCAGGTCGACTCATTGCCAGATAATAGCATGTGTAGTCCGGGGCGGCAACCGCTTCGGCGGCCCGGAACATACCGGATGGGCCATTGCGTGCTTGACAGCGACCGCGTGACTGCTATAATCAAAGTAACTTGATAGAGAACCTGTGATTCGCCGCCAAAAGTGAGAACGCAGATCATGAAGATATCGACCAAAGGTGAATACGGCATCAGGGCCCTGCTTGAACTGAGCAAACGCTATGGCGAAGGGTACATTCAGAGCACAGAGATAGCCACTGCGCGGGGGATACCCGAAAACTATCTCTACCAACTCCTGATTACGCTGCGCAAGGCTGGCATCATTCGCAGCAGGCGCGGGCCTCAGGGCGGGCACATGCTTGCGAGAACGCCGGGTGCGATCTCGGTCGCAGATGCCGTGATCGCCCTGGAAGGACCCCTGGCGCCGACCGCCTGTGTCCAGGAAGACGTGGTAGACGATTGTCCCTACAGCGCGTTTTGCGCCGTCCGCGGGGTCTGGGAGCGCGTCACGCAGGCGACCCAGGAGATCCTCGAAACCACCACATTCGAGCATCTCGTCGAAAGAGAGACTGAGCTCGTCGCTCAGAAAAAGTAGTGGCCGCTATGCGATGCCTCTGACCTCTCGCTCCAGCCGTGCAAAGAACGCCACCATATAGTCATGTCGTTCTGCGGCCATTTTCCGTCCGCTTCCAGTCAGCATCCTGTCCTTGAGCTTGACCAGTTTGAACACAAACTCGTGCACCGGCGTGTGTTCGCCGTTCGCCAGGCTCACGTCGACGTCGTCGGCAGTCAGCGTTGCATAGGACGGGTCCACGTCGGCCCAAAGACGTTGTTGCGTTTGCCCACCGTACGCATAGGCTCGCGCCACTCCCACAGCCCCGATCGCGTCCAGTTTGTCCGCATCATAGAGCACCTGTGCTTCGATCGTAACCGGTGGGTTATCCACACGAAAGCGGTGCTGCTCAATCGCGGCCGCGACGGCCTCGATCCGTTCCGGCGGGTTGCCCGCCAGGATCTGACGTGCTCTCAGCGCCCCCAGTTCGGCATGACTGGTGCCGCTGCGCTCCTGTTCAGCCCGAGCCACATCATGTAACAGCGCCGCGGTCCGGACAATCTCGAGATCTGCTCCCTCTTCGATGGCCAGCCGTTCTGCCAGACGCGTCACCCGCAACACATGGTCGAATCCGTGTGCAGAGTCGTTGTCGGCGTACAGCTTGCGGGCCTGATCGACGCTAATCATGCCAATGTCTCGCGAGCTGGGCGGCGCATCAGTATTTGGGCGATGCCAATCACCACGGCAGAGAGTGCCCCGATGAGGACCACATAGTGGAGGACTGCGTTGGTCCAGAATTGGAGGGGGTACAGCTGGATGAGCGTGTCCTCATAGGCAAAGGTCCACGTGCCTGACTCGAAAAAGACGCCGTGAAAGAGCGTGAAAAACACATCAAAGTTGATCAGCGCAGAGATTCCGATAACGGTTAAAAGGCCAATCGCGACGGCGGTGCCCGCATATAGTGATCGCACGAGCCTGGCGGTATGGCTCCGAAGCAGGGCGGCGGCGACAACGGCCAGAAGCAAGGCGATGCCGTGCGCCAGATAAAAGGCCTGCACCACGTGCTTGACGTCCACGAGATGCTGCGTCTCTGACGGTAAGAGGGCCAGCTGCCCGGCATCGGTCTGCATGTTGGCCATCTCTTCCAGGGAGACATCGCCCCGCGTGTAGCGCCAGATGGTCTCCGCGAGCCGGGTTCTCTCGGCGCGTGTGAAACGCATTGACTCGGGGAAGCTCGCCTGGCGATACTGCAGGCCCGGATAGGCCGGGTTGACGATGACATACAGCGGCGATGCGATCAAGATCGTGGCAATGGACAGAGCCAGGATGATCTGCAGGAGCGTTTTGAGTGGGCTACGTGACATGGTTCTCCTCAGGGTTGGGTGACGGGCTGGAGTATAGCACCGCACATGCCTTGCCGCCACCGGCCGGCGGGATGCGCACGCTTGACGCACACCCCGGAATCCGGTATTGGTATGGGCAGCCGCACAGGAGGGCTGCTTGTTGTGCGCATACTTCATCTGACCGATCTTCACCTACGCCATCATCTGCCAGGAACCTCCGCCGTGCCGGGGCGCGAGAGCCGACTTATGCCCGAGGTACTGGCAGCCGCGGTACAGGCTGGCGCTGAGCGGCGGCCCGACCTGGGCGTGCTGAGCGGCGATCTCGTCGATGTCCCCGAAGGCGAGCGGGATTCCCGCGACTGTAGCAGGGCATGGGACGACCTGCAGATCGTTGTCGGCATCCTGCGGCGCACTGATGTCCCCTGGGTAGTCGTCTCTGGCAACCATGATCTTGCGGAGCAGGTCAAGCGAGCGTTTCCCGTCGATATGGACTGGAGCGTCTGCGGCTATCGCGTTGTCTCATTCGAGGATCGGGAACAGCGCGGCCATGTGCCCGAGCGTTTGGGTAGGGAACGCGACCGTTTCCGTCAAGCAGTGGGTGATGAAAGCAGTCTGCCGCAGATCCATGTCCAGCACTATGTGATCCAACCCAGGTTGGATGCGGGCTACCCGCACACATATCGCGATGGCGAGGAGTTGGCTGACGAGATCGTATCGTCCTTGCGCGTGCGGCTCGTGCTGAGCGGCCACTACCACCCGGGCGTCAGCCCGTTTCGGCAGGGGAAAACATGGTTCTCGGTGGCGCCGGCCCTCTGTGCGCGCCCCTTTCCGGCCATGATCTACGATCTAGACGACGCGACGCTGACCTGGGAGCGGATGGATATCGAGGGCCTGCTATGAAAGAGTTGCTGTTGGCGCACGATCTCGGAACAACGGGCAACAAGGCCTCGCTGTTTACCGCAGAGGGTACACTTTTGGCCAGCGCTTTTCACCCGTATGGAACGCGTTACGAAAGGCCAGGGTGGGCGGAGCAGGACCCTGCCGACTGGTGGGAGGCGGTCGCGCTCTCCACGCGGCGACTGCTGCTGGAAGCGGGACGGGCACCGGAGGATGTTGCAGCGGTGGGATTCTCGGGCCAGATGATGGCCTGCCTGCCCATGGATGCTGCCGGACATCCGCTCACGGACGCCATCATCTGGGCGGACCAGCGGGCCCAGCGCGAAGCGGAATGGCTCCGCGAACGCATTGGTGCGGAGGAGGTGTACCGCATCACGGGGCACCGGGCCAGCCCGAGCTACACTGCCGCCAAGCTGCTCTGGCAGCGGGAGCACCAACCCGAGCTTTTTGCCACCACGCACCGCATCCTGCAGCCCAAAGACTTTGTGGCGTACCGGCTCACCGGCATCATGGCCACCGACTATTCCGATGCTTCGGGGACCAACCTCTTTGATCTGAACCAACGACGATGGTCGGAGCGGATCATGGAACGTCTGGAGCTGCCCATGGAGCTCCTGCCTCCGGCGCTGCCGTCCTCGACCATCATCGGAGGCGTCACCCGGGAGGCTGCTGAGGCGACGGGGCTGGCGTATGACACGCCGGTGGTGATCGGCGGCGGCGATGGTGCCTGCGCCACCGTCGGGGCGGGCGTTGTGCTCCCATCTGATGCCTACAACTATATTGGGTCATCATCATGGATTTCTATCGTGTCGACCGAGCCACTGTACGATCCGGAGCAACGAACCTTTACCTTTGCGCATTTGGATCCCCGTTACTTTTTCCCCACAGGTACGATGCAGTGCGCCGGGGGCTCCTATGATTGGCTGGACCGCTTGCTGCGAGGCGATGCGGGTCAGCCAATGTACCACGAACTCGACGCCTTGGCAGCCTCCGCGCCTGTGGGCGCACAGGGCTTGCTCTTTATGCCCTACCTGATTGGCGAGCGTAGCCCGCACTGGAACCCGAACGCGCGGGCCTGCTTTGTGGGGCTCACCATGGCCCACGGACGTGCCGAGATAGCGAGGGCGGTGCTCGAGGGCGTGGCGCTCAATCTGCGAACGATTCTCGGCGCCTTTAGGCAACAGGGAGCCAGGATCGACGCGCTGCGGGTCATCGGTGGCGGTGCCAAGTCACCCCTGTGGAGGCAAATTCTCGCAGATGTGCTCGAGGTGCCGCTCTTACGGCCTCGGCTCGCTGCGGAGGCCACGGCTCTGGGCGCTGCCATCGCCGCGGGTGTTGGCGTGGGCCTCCTGCCTGACTATGGCGCTGCAGCGGACTGGGTGTCCGTTCAGCAGGGCGAGGCGCCGCGGCTGGATGCCGTCGCCGAGTATGACGAACTTTATCCGCTCTTTGCTGCTGCGTACGAGGCGCTCGTTCCACTGTTCGAACGTCTGGCCGACTACACCGAGGGGGCAAACAAGGCATGACAGAGACCATCAAGATCGCGACCTATAACGCCAATTCGATACGTACCCGTCTGGAACAGATCATCTCCTGGATTGATGAGAAGGGCGTGGACGTGGTGTGCGTCCAGGAGACCAAAGTGCAGGATGAGGACTTTCCCGTGGATACCTTTACCGAGGCTGGTCTTCATGTGGAGTTCAGCGGACAGAAGGCACACGCGGGCGTGGCCATGATCAGTCTGGAACCCCTGGAAGGCGTATCGTGCGGGCTTGATGACGATGGCCCGGCGGACTGTCCGCGTCTGATCCGCGGCACAACTCGGGGCATCCACATCGTCAACGCCTATGTGCCGCAAGGGCGTACCATCGACCATGAGATGTTCGCGTACAAGCTTGAGTGGCTGGCACGGATGCGTGCCTATCTGGATCGGCACTATAGCACTAAAGACAGCGTGCTGCTGTGCGGCGATCTCAATGTCGCGCCGGAGCCCATCGACATCCATGACCCCAAGGCCAACGCGGAGCATGTCGATTTCCATCCGCGCGTCCGCGAGGCGTTTGCCGAGATGTGCTCGTGGGGTCTAGAGGACGTCTTTCGCCGGCACCATCCCGATGAGCCCGGCCAGTACAGCTATTATGACTATCGCGTGCGCAATGCAATAGACCGCGGGGTCGGCTGGCGCATCGACCATCTCCTGGCGACGCCGGGCCTGGCGGAGCGTTCAACCGCGGCCTGGATCGACGTGGATGCCCGCAGGGCTGAGCGGCCGTCCGATCATACCTTTGTCGTGGGAGAGTTTAGAGTCTAGGTCCTGACAAGGCTCGCTGTATCGCTTTCTGAACCATTTTCGCAATAGTACGACTGCGGAGGGATGCATGGGCATACTGGATCGGTTCTCTTTGACGGGTAAGACAGCTCTGGTGACGGGCGCGGGGCAGGGCATCGGGCAGGCGTACGCCATGGCGCTGGCCGAGGCTGGCGCGCACGTGGCGATCGTTGACATAAACCCCCAGACTGCGGCGGCGGTGGCTTCTGATGTCCAGGCGCTGGGCGTGCGCTCCTTGGCGCTGACCGTCGACGTCCGCGACTCGGCGCAGGTGGATGCCATGGTCGAGCGCGTCGTCTCCGAGTGGGGCCGGCTCGACATCGGGGTCAACAACGCCGGAATCGGCTCCTGGGCTGCCGGTGAGGAGATGTCCGACGAGCAGTGGCGTTCCGTCATCGCCATCAACCTGGACGCCGTGTTCTACTGCTGTCGCGCAGAGGGCGGTGTGATGCTGGCGCAGGGCTATGGCAAGATCATCAATACGGCGTCCATGTCCGCACGGATCGTCAACCGTCCGCAGAAACAGGTGTCGTACAACGCTTCCAAGGCGGGAGTGGTGCACCTGACGCACTCACTGGCCACCGAGTGGGCCGCGCGTGGCGTCCGCGTCAACTGCATCAGTCCTGGGTACACGCGCACGTCGCTGGTGGATCAGGTGGCCGACCTGGTGCCCGGCTGGGTCGCTGACACGCCCATGGGGCGTATGGCGGAGACCTCGGATCTGCAGGGCGCGCTCGTCTATCTGGCGTCGCCTGCCTCGGATTTCGTCACTGGCCACGAACTGGTCGTCGACGGCGGGTTCACGCTCTGGTAAGACATGCCGAATTGGCGGGCCGAACAGGTTGTCACGCCTGCGCTCCCATGCTATAATCGGCCGGATGGGGTGAGACGAACGCATACCGGTTTGTGGGCAGGTGCGAAATGACACAGCTCAAGTTTCCGGGAATGGTGGATGCACACGTTCACCTGAGAGAGCCAGGGGCCGCGCATAAAGAGGATATCTACAGCGGCACGGTGGCGGCTCTTGCGGGTGGGGTGATAGGCATCCTGGATATGCCCAACAACACACCGCCGATCACGAGGCCGGACCGGTTGGCGGCCAAGCGAAGGCTTTTTGAGACCAGGGCCGTAGCCGACTACGGCCTTTTTGCTGGGTCGGATGGGTCCAGCGTCGACGATGTTGTGGCCATGGCGCCTGAGGCAGTTGGGCTCAAGCTATACCTCGACGAGACCTTTGGTGACCTGCGCAACGCCGAGCCCGCGGCCCTCGCGGCTCTCTTTGAGGCCTGGCCGGGTCCGGGGCCCATCGCGGTGCACGCCGAGAGTCCCTCCATTCTCAAGGCGATCGAACTCGCCGAGCGCTACGGCCAGCGCCTGCATGTATGTCACGTGCCCGATCCGGACGACCTGCTGGTGATCGACGCCGCCCGGCAAGGCGGCGTTGACGTGACCTGTGAGGTCACCCCGCATCACCTGTTTCTCTCAGACGACGTTGTGGAGCGGCTGGGCGCACTGGCGGTGATGAAGCCCCCGCTGGTCTCGGCTGCTCAGGTGGCTCTCTTCTGGGAGCGGCTGCCACTCATCGACATGATCGCCTCCGATCATGCACCGCACACGCTCGCGGAAAAGGCGCTGCCGAACCCGCCTCCGGGCGTCCCCGGGCTGGAGACGAATGTGCCTCTGCTGCTGGCGGCCGTGGAGCGTGGAAGGCTCAGCTATGAGCGGATGTTAGAACTGGTCTACAACGCGCCCTTGAGGGTGTACGGCCTGGTAGCGCCGGCGGACAGCGAAGTGAGCCTGGACCTTTCAGACGGCATGTATTCGCTGGCCGGTGAGGGCTTTAATACGCGCTGCGGCTGGTCGCCCTTTGTGGGACTTGAAGCTCTGGGCAGGGTGCAGTCGGTCCGGGTGCGCGGGCGCGTTGTCTGGGAGGACGGCGTGCTCAAGGCTGAGCCGGGAGATGGACAGCCTCTCGCCCAAAGTGTGGGAAGTGTGTGATCCGCTGCTCTGGCCTGGTTTGTCGTGTGGCGGAATGCGGTCGCAAAGAGGAGTAATGAGCCTATGACGGTGAATGGCAACCTGAAAAAGGTGGGGCTCGCGCCCGACCGGCTGGATAGCTTTTACGGGCGCGACATTGTCTCAGTCATGCAGTTCTCGCGCGACGACCTGAACTATATCTTTGGCGTCGCCGACGAGATGCGCAGCCTCGTCAAACGGGTGGGCGCCACGGACTTGCTCAAGGGGCATGTGCTCGCCAACCTGTTCTACGAACCCAGCACGCGCACATCGTCCTCCTTTATCGCTGCGATGGAGCGCCTGGGCGGCTCGGTGATCCCCATTCACGGTGTGCAGTACTCGTCGGTCAGCAAGGGCGAGTCCCTTCCAGACACGATACGCACGCTGCAGTGCTACGCCGACGTGATCGTGCTGCGGCATCCCGAGATCGGCGCCTCCGCCGTGGCGGCACGCTATGCCAGCAAGCCGGTGATCAGCGCCGGCGATGGCACCGGTGAGCATCCAACGCAGGGCTTGCTGGACATTTACACCATCTACAGCGAACTGGGTACCGTAGATGGGCTGCACGTTGCCATGGTCGGGGACCTCAAGAACGGTCGCACGGTGCACTCGCTGGCACGGCTCTTGAGGCTCTATGACACGAAAATGACCTTTGTCGCGC
>CAZMAI010000051.1:0-8444 GCA_964564195.1 uncultured Anaerolineales bacterium
AGGAGGTCACCGTCCACGGGTGCCGCGACCTCCCCGGGATCGTCGCCAGCCGCCCACCTCACGTGCTCACCGCCGAGGAGCGCAGCCAGCCGGTGCCCCTGGACAAGTTGTTCATTGACACCGGGCTTACCGAGCAATCGCTCCGCGAGCAGGTACGCATCGGCGATCTGGTCACCATGCGCCGCGCTTTCACCGAACTCGCAGGCGGTTATGCCACCGGCAAAGCGATGGATGACCGCGCCGGCGTGGCCAGCCTGATAGTCTGTGTGGAGGCGCTGCGCGGCATGAAGCACCCCTGGGACGTGTACGCCGTAGCCACCACCCAGGAGGAGGTGGGGCTCAAGGGCGCCACCGTGAGCACCTTTGGCCTCGCGCCCGACCTGGGCGTCGCCGTGGATGTAGGTTTCGGCAAACAGCAGGGCGTCAACGACAGCAAGGTCATCGAGATGGACGGCGGCCCCGCCGTGGCGATGGGCCCCAACATCCACCCAAAGTTGCGCGCCCGCCTGATGGCGACCGCCAAAGAGCTGGAGCTCAAGGTGCAGAGCGAGGTAGTCGCCGGGGCCTCTGGCACCGATGGCTGGGCCATCCAGGTAACGCGCGAGGGCATTCCCACCCTGGTGCTGTCGATCCCCCTGCGCTATATGCACACCTCGGTGGAGACGATCTGCCTGCGCGATATCGATCGCACCGGGCGGCTACTGGCGCATTTCATCGCCGGCCTGGATACCGCAGCCGTGCAGGAACTCGGGCTCGAGGAAGGAGCGACGGCATGAATCTGCAAGCATTCACTCAAGCCCGCGGCGTCTCTGGCAACGAAGACGCTGCCCGTGAGGTGATTCTGGAGGCAGTACGCCCGTCTATCGACGATCACCGCGTGGACGCGCTGGGCAACCTGATCTGCCACAAGGCTCCCCGGGGAGGCTCTGGCGATGCCACGCCCCTCAAGGTGATGGTGGCGGCCCACATGGACGAAATCGGCCTGATCGTCACTGGCATCAACAGCGATGGCACGCTGGCCTTTGACAAGATCGGCGGCATCGATGACCGCGTGCTGCTTTCCAAGCAGGTGCTGGTGGGAGCGGACGCCGTTCCCGGAGTGATCGGCTACGCGCCAATCCACCTGATCCCGGCGGCGGAGCGCGCCAAGGCGCCCGACATGTCCAGGGCCGTCATCGACATCGGCGCCACGGACAAGGCCGGGGCGGAGAAACTCGTATCGCTCGGCGATTATGTCTCCTTCCGCGGCGAGTGGGCCGTGCTCGATGAGGGCGGCCTGCGGACCGTGATGGCCAAGGCGATGGACGATCGCGCGGGCTGCGCGGTGCTCGCCGACTTGCTGCGCGACGAGTACGCCGTCGACCTCTATGGCGTGTTCACCACGCAGGAGGAAGTAGGGCTGCGCGGCGCCCGCGTGGCCGCCCAGCGCATCGCCCCCGACGTCGCCATCGTCCTGGAGGGCACCATCTGCGACGATCTGCCCAAGCCACCGGAGGACGACATCTCGCCCGTCACGCGTCTGGGTGGGGGACCGGCGATCACCTTTATGGATCGCTCCGTCATCGCCGATCGCCGGCTGCTGAATCTGCTCTTGCGGGTCGCGGACGATAACGAGATTCCGCACCAGTTCAAGAGCGCTGTGGCCGGCGGGACCGACGCGGGGGCCATCCACCTGACGGGCACGGGCGTGCCCTCGGTCACGGTGGCCGTGCCTGCACGTTACATCCACGCGCCCATCAGTATGCTCAGTCTCAACGATTTCGATCACGCCGTGCAGCTCGTGCGCGCGGCGCTGCACGCTTTGGAGGGAGGGCTGCCGTCATGAGAGAGATGATTCAGCGTCTGGTCGAGGCCTATGGCCCCTCGGGTAACGAGGGCAGCATCAGTGCCGTCATTCAAGAGATGGTGCGCCCCTGTGTGGACGAGCTGCGCACCGATGCCATGGGTAACGTGATCGCGCTCAAGCGCGGCACGGGCGGCGGCGTGCCGGTGATGGTGGCCGCCCATATGGACGAGATCGGCGTGATCGTGACCTGGGTGGACGAGCAGGGGTTCCTTCGCTTTGCGCCCACCGGCGGGGTCTCCCCCGTCACCCTGATGGGCGGCCGGGTGCGGTTCGCCAACGGTACGCTGGGCGTCATCGGCTGGGAGCGCTGGATGCGGCCGGACGCCGGGACGCGCCGCCCCGAACTCGACGAGATGTTCATCGACGTGGGCGCCACCTCCAAAGAGGATTGTCCCGTGGGGATCGGCGACGCGGCGGGCTTTGTACGCCCCTACGAGGACCTGGGAAACCGCCTGGTGGCCAAGTCCATGGACGACCGGATCGCCTGCGCCGTGGCCATCCAGGCTCTGAAGGAGATCGAGACCACGCCCAATGACCTGTACGTGGTGTTCACCGTGCAGGAGGAGGTGGGCACCCGCGGCGCCCTCACGGCCGCCTATGGCATCGAGCCCGCCGTGGGCATCGCCGTGGACGTGACCATGACCGGCGACACGCCCAAGGCGCGGCCGATGGCCGTCAGCCTGGGCGAAGGGCCCGCCATCAAAGTGATGGACTCGGGGATGCTGGCCCACCCCGGCGTGGTGCGCTGGATGGCCGCCACCGCGGAGGCGACCGGCATCGCGTGCCAGCGCGAGGTCCTGCTGGGCGGCTCGACCGATGCGCGCGCCATTCAGACCTCCCGCGCGGGCGTGCCCGCCGGATGCATCTCCATCCCCTGCCGGTATGTGCACACACCGTCCGAGATGGTGGACTACCGCGATGTCCAGGGTGCCGTAGCGCTGCTCGCGGCCCTGCTACGGGGACCGGTTACGCTGTAGGAGGCCGTGGGGCGCGTGCCGCCTGGCCCGCCGAAAGCATGGCTCACGCAACGGAAACTGGGGAGGCTCTTGAGAGCCTCCCCAGTTCTCTATTATTGCCGATCCGATGCCTTGTGTTTGGTGACGAATCCGGACAGGGCGCGTGCGCTGTACCCAGCGCCTTGCACTCCGCGATCGGCGCGCAGCGGCGAACGGCAGAACGCGTCTCTGCAGTATCCGCGTCTCGCCATCACTGCCTGGACATGGGCCTGCGGCCCAACGCGGGTCCGGAGCCGGCTTCCGAGCCGCCCGCGCCCCATGAAGAAACGCGACCCCAGGACGCGTGCGCTCTGCCCAGCGCCTTGCACGCCACGATCGGCCGACTGGGGCGCGGAGTTGTACTCCGCGATTGGCCGACTGGGGCGCGGAGTTGTACTCCGCGATCGGCGCTAGGCGCCGAAACGGGGGAAGCCATCTGGCCTCCCCCGTCCATCGGATATCGTCTATGGTCAATCGTCCATGGTCCGTCGGCTATCTCCCGATCACCCCAGCGCCGCGCGCCAGGCTGCCAGCATCTCGGGCAGATCCGTATAGATCAGATCGGGCGGCGCCTCGTATGCCAGCGCCTCCTCACGCGTAGAGATCCCGGTCTCCACCATGATGGTGTGGATACCTGCCCGGTGCCCGCCCAGGATGTCCGTATCCAACCGGTCGCCCAGGATCGCGGTGTCCTCCGGGCTGCCGCCCAGCATCTCCAGCGCCTCCAGCAGCGCCGGCGTCCCCGGCTTGCCGATGACGAACGGCTCCACATCGGTCGCCGCCGTGATCGCCGCCTGAATGCTCCCCGCCCCGGGAACAATATCGCGCTCCAGAGGATAGGTCTTGTCGGGGTTGGTGCCGATGAACGTCGCACCATCGCGGATAGCGAGCGTGGCCGTCACCAGTTTGTCATAGGTCAGGTACTTGTCCCAGCCGGCAACCACGTACGCCGACTCGCGCCCGCCGATGACGAAACCACGCGCCTCCAGCGCATCCACCAGCGCCTGCTCGCCTACAACGAACACCCGGCTGCCAGCCGGCGCGTGCATGGCGAGATATTGGGCGGTGGCCACGGAGGAAGGAAAGATACGGTCTTCAGGCACATCCATGCCCATCCCCAGGAGCCGCGTCCTGAACTGCGCGGCCGTGAGGGTGGAGTTGTTGGTCACCAGCAGGTAGCCCAGGCCGCGCTGCTGCAAAAAGTAGATCAGGTCGGCGGCGCCGGCGAGCGCGGTCTGCCCGCGATACAGCACCCCATCCATATCCACCAGCAGGTTGCGGATCTGTCCCAGTCCAATGCCCATTCCGATCGCCATGCCATGCACATCCCTTCACAATGCACGATCGTTGCGTGCCAGGATTCACAAAGCGGGATTATAGCACGGCAGCCTCCGGTCAACCACACGGCGTACTTGGCCCTTTTGCTACGTGCCCACAGCCGCGGACAGTTTGGCGGTGCCATAGAGGCGGGCGTTTCCCAAAGGAGCTCAAGTCGGCTATCATAGGGCCGTCAGAGCCCGAGCACAGCCCACAGATCGAGGTGTCCTCTATGCCCGTAACCGTCGATGCCCGTGGCCTTGCGTGCCCCCAACCGGTGATCCTTACGCGGAACGCCATGCGCGAGTCGGATCAGGTCACGACCCTGGTCAGCCAGCCCGACCAGGTGGACAACGTGCGGCGTCTCGCCGAGCGCGCCGGCTGGCTGGTGACCGTGACACCGGCCGACCCCGGCCACGCGATACACCTGACCAAGGGACACGCACCGCGCGAGCCCGAGGTGACGCCGGATATCGCCGTCTGTGCCCCCGGCACGGGGCCTGGACGCGTCCTGGTCCTGGCCAGCGATCAGATCGGGCGCGGCGAGGCCGAGCTGGGATCCATTCTGATGCGATCGTTCTTGTACACGCTCCAACAGATCGAGCCCCGGCCGGACACGCTCATTCTAATGAACGCCGGCGTCAAGCTGGCGGTGGAAGGGTCGCCGGTGCTGTCCGATCTCCAGGCATTGCAGGCGAAAGGGTTGCAGATCCTGGTATGCGGCACCTGCCTGGACTATTACCAGATCAAGCATCGCATCGCCGCGGGCATTATCTCAAACATGTACACCATCGCGGAGACGATCCTCTCCGCGGGACAAAGTACATTTCTCTAGTAGCGCTATTCAACACGCAATAGGAGACCACACCATGGACCCCACCTCGTATAGATTGGTCGATCTCACGCACGTTATCGTGCCCGGTGAGGGCGCCCGCCCCATTACTATCGAGCGCGTGCCCGCCCCAGAGGCAGTCGCCGATGGGCTCTGGTACATCATGCACCGGGTGGAGATGCCGCTGAACCACGTGGGAACGCACATCGAGTCACCCTATCACGTCGATCCGGACGGGCTGGATGTTTCACAGATCCCGCTGGAGACGCTGTCCGGCAGTGCGGCCGTGCTCGACCTGACCTTTGTGGCGCCGGGTGGCGTGGTCACCGACGCAGACATCGCCCTGGCGGCCCAGCCGGCCGGCGGCTTGCAGCCTGGCGACATCGCCCTGCTCCGTCTCGATTATGATTACGACCCGGCCAGCAACCGGCACTTTTCCGCGGAGGCGATCGGCTATCTGGTGGCCTCTGGCGTCAAGCTGGTGGGCACCGATCTGCTGGGCATCGAGCTGCCGCGAGACGATCCCCGCCTGCTGGAGCAGTACAACCACCACCAGTTGATGACGGCGGGCATTCCCCTGATTGAACAGGTGGCCCACCTGAACCAGCTTACCAAACCGCGCGTGACCGTGTTTGCGCTGCCCGTGCCCATTCGCGGGCTGGACAGCTTTCCCATCCGCATGATTGCACTGGAGTAGCCAGGAGGAGACCCCTTGACGCCTGCCCGCCCTGCACCATCACCCTACCCTGCCGACCTCTTTGGCGTGCCCCTGCGGGGAGATCACGCCCTGGCTTATGGCGCCATCGCCGCGGGGGTCAAGCTGGTCACCGGCTATCCCGGATCACCGGCTACGCCCGTGTTCGACGCGATCCTGGCCGCCAGCGCCCCGGAGGAGCGGGTCGTACAGTGGGCTCCCAACGAAAAAGTCGCCATGGAGATGGCCATGGGGGCGTCACTGGCCGGACAGCGCTCACTGGTTGTGCTCAAGTCGGTGGGACTCAACGTCGCGCTGGACCCGCTCGCTACTTTTAGCCTATCGGGCTGTTTCGGCGGCCTGGTGATCCTGCTGGGCGACGACCCCGGCGGCTGGGGCTCACAGAACGAACAGGACACCCGCTGGCTCGCGCGCACCGCCGAGGTGCCCGTGATCGAGCCCGGAGACATACGCGATGCCGCCAACCTGATGGTGCAGGCCTACGCCTGGTCCGAGGCCCACGGGTTGCCCTTTATCGTTCGGATCACCAACAGCTACGCCACCGAAAAGGCGTCGGCAGAGCCGCCCTGGCAACTGCCCCCCGCTATGGGAATCTTTCTGCAAAAGCGCGGACGCTGGGTCGTCCTTCCGACGTCCGTCGTCAAGCGCCACCGCTCGCTACACCGCCACCTGCGCGATCTGCAGCGTGACCTCGAAGGTTCACCCTATGACCGCGCCAGCGGCGGCGGCCCACAGGGCGTCATCGCGGTGGGGCACACGTTGCCACGGGTGCGCGAGGCCCTGGCTCCCAACGCCAAAGTGAGCCTGCTCTCGCTGACCAGCGTCTGGCCCCTGCCAGAGCGGTCGCTGTTACAGTGGGCAGCCAATCTGGACAGCGTACTCATCGTCGAGGAGGGTGGTCCCTTTGTGGAGAGCCAGCTGCGGGGCCTTTTCCAGCGCGAGAGCATAGCCGCTTCCATCCACGGCCGTGAGACGCGGCTGCTCCCTGATGAGGGAGAGCTGACGGTCGCCGATATCGCCGCCGGGCTGGAGGCCTTCAGCCCGGGTCTGAGCGCGCCGGTTGCAGCGGCTCCTGGACGTGCTATGCCCAGCCGCGTGCCGCTCTGCGAGGGCTGCGGCTATACGCCGCTCTTTGAGGCGCTCATCGCCGCGATGGAGAACCATGGCGGGCGAAAACGCCACATCGTCGTGGGCGAGACCGGCTGCATGGTTCGCGCCGACCTGCCTCCCATGGAGTTGTTCGATGTCAAGTACGGCCTCGGCTCAGGTCTGGGGATGGGCCTGGGCCTGGCCCTGAGCGCGAAACGGCAGCGCGTCATCTGTCTGCTGGGCGACTCGTCCTTCTTCCACAGCGACATCAACGCCCTGCCGCAGGTTGTACAGGCCGGCGCCCCCATTACAGTCGTCATCCTGGACAACGAGGTCACTGCGCTCACCGGCGGACAGGTTCATCCGGGCACGCCGCACGATGAGCGGGGCGGCACACGGGCGCAGCAGGACATCGTGCCGATTCTCAAGGCATACGGTATCGACGCGGCCGTTGTGACGCCGGACGCTCCGGAGGAGATGGCGCGCACGCTGAATGCCGCTCTTCAGTCCGATGACCCGGCGTTCATTGTCGCCCGCGTGCCCTGTCCTCGTTACGTATCACGAGAGGAGACGTCGTGACCGTTCGATTCCTGCACGCCGCGGACATCCACCTGGGCAACCGGCAGTACGGCCGCCAGGAGCGCCAGGATGACTTTGCGCGCTCCTTCCGCCACCTGGTACAGGCCGCCGTCGATGCCCGGGTCGACTTTGTGCTGCTGGCAGGCGACCTCTTTCATAAACGCACCGTGGAGGCCCGCACCTTTGTGCAGACGGCTGGCCTTTTGAGCGTGCTTAAAGAGCGCAACATTCCGGTGCTCGCCATCGAGGGCAACCATGAGCGTCCCTTTTTCACCGAAGGCTTCTCCTGGCTGGACGGCCTGGCTGAGTTGGACCTGCTGCGCGTGCTCTCGGGCGAGTATCGCGACGCAGCCCTCACACTGAGCGCCTATGACGATGCCCGCCATCGCGGCACCTATGTTGACATCAAAGGGGTGCGCGTGTACGGGCAGGCCTACTATGGGGCTACAACGCCGCGGGTGGTCGGCGACCTGACCGCCGCTTTGGACAGCCTGTACCAGAGCGACGTCACGCCCCGCCCGCTGTTCTCCATCCTGATGCTGCACGCCGGTCTGGAGGGCATCCTCGACCACTATACCGGTACGCTCACGCACACCGCCCTCGACGGGCTGCGACCGCACATCGATTATGTCGCCCTGGGGCACATCCACAAACCGTACGTCCAGGACGACTGGCTTTACAACCCCGGCTCGCTAGAGAACAATAGCGCCGATGAAGCCCAGTGGGAGGACCGCGGCTACTATATCGTAGATATCGAGCCCGGCCCCCCTCCCCGCCACACTGCCACGCTGCATCGCAGCACGCGTCGCCCCTATCTGCGACATACCTTCTCGGTCGAGCCTTTTGAGACGCCCGAGACACTCATTTCGGCGCTGGCACGGGATCTGGAGCCCTTCCGGCGCGATGATCAACCCATCCTTGAGCTGCGCCTCACCGGCGTGCTCAACTTTGGCCGGCAAGACCTGGACCTGGCGCGCATCCAGCAGACGGCCGAGACCATCGTGCATCCACTGCTTTGCCAGGTTCAGGACCAGACCCGTAGCAACGCCTACGAGTTCCGCACCGATGAGC
>CAZMAI010000051.1:8544-16264 GCA_964564195.1 uncultured Anaerolineales bacterium
TGCCAGGTTCAGGACCAGACCCGTAGCAACGCCTACGAGTTCCGCACCGATGAGCAGATGTCGCGACAGGAACTGGAACGCCGGGTGCTGACCGAAATCGTCGAGAACGACGTCCGCCGCAGGCCGCAGGCCGCACTGTGGGCGGACGCCGCGTTGCGCATCAAGCAACTCGCCCTGGATGGCGCAGACCCGCCAGCCATCATCGAGATCCTCACCGAGGTGCTCGAGATAAAGGCTGGGGCGGTCGCGACGGAGGAGCGGGCCTGATGTTGATCTATTCCGTCAGGCTGGAGAATTTCAAGAGCTATGAGCAGGCCACAATCCGCTTCGAGCTCGGCACCAATGCCATCGTTGGACAGAACGGCGCCGGAAAGAGCTCCATCCTGGAGGCAATCGGCTTTGCGATGTTCGCCCACGCGGGGACAGCGCGACAGAGCGACCTGCTCCGAGAGGGTGTCACGTCGGGCTCGGTGACCGTGACCTTCTGCTCCTCCCTGGACGAACGGCGCTACGAGGTGGAGCGCGTGCTGGGCAAGACCGGCACCACCCGGCACAGGATCTATGATCCGGAAGCGGGCGGCATGGTGCTGGCCGAGAGCGTCAATGAGGTGACCCGCTGGTTGCGCGAGCACCTTGGGATCGATCAAGCAGGCAGCCTCGATGACCTGTTCCGGAACACCATCGGGGTCCCTCAGGGGACCTTTACCGCGCCCTTTTTGATGACCGCAGGGGAGCGCAAGCGCCTGTTTGACCCGTTGTTGCAGGTGGATGAGTACGATCGCGCCTACCAGAGATTGTTGGAGACCGGGCGCTACCTGGCCGGCCAGCGGAATGCCCTGAACCAGGAGATCGCACGTCTCGAAGGGATGCTGGCGCAACTGCCCGCGCTCATCACCGAACGAGAGGCCCTGCACACGGATATTGCGGCCCTGGAAGAGACAGCTCGCTCGCTGGAGGCGACCCTGGCATCTTCTCGCGACGACCTGGAGAGGCTGGACGTGGCCGAGCGCGAGGTGCGCCGGGTAGAGCAAGCGCGGGCAGAGATCGCGGCCCAGCACCAGGCCGCTGAGCGCTCCCGAGACAGCGCAGAATCGAATGTGCGCGAGGCCGAGCAAGCGAGCGCCCGGCTGGCCGGCGCCGAGCCCGGCTATCGCGAGTACCTGGCCGCCGAGACGCGTCGTCAGGCTCTGGAGCAGGACCGCATTACCAGAGACAAATCCGTACGTGCGCTTGAGCAACAGAGGGTGGCCGAGAGTCGTGTGCAGACCCGGCTCGAGCAGGTACAGCAGGCGCTGGAGGAGATTGCTGCGGCTGAGCGCGATCTGGCTGCCTTGCAGCCCGACGTCGCTCGCCAAACCGAGCTGCAGCGCGCCCTGGAGGATACCCGAGCTGAAGAGCGCATGCTGCAGGAGACGAGACGCCAGATAGACACCCTCAAGGGCGACCTGGCTGGCCAGCGCAAGCAACTGGCCGGCGTCGAGGCCGAGCTCGCGCGAGTGCCGGGATTGCTGGCTTCACTGGAGAGTCTTGATCAGGCGCTCGAAGGCCTGGTTGCGACCGAGGGCAAGCTGACCGATGAGCGCAGCACCGTGCTGGCCTATGTGAGCCGGCTGAAAGAGCAATCAGAGGCACTGGAGAGAGAACACGGCGCCACCTGCCCCGTATGCGAGGGTGAGCTCAAGCCCGAGCACCGTCGGGAACTCCTGGGACGCAACCAGGAACAGATGCAAACGCTTTCCGCGCGACTCAATGAAATCATGTCCGAGCTGCGAACCGTGAGCGGACAAAAGGCCCAGGCCCAGCGCGAACGCTCAGCACTGGAGAAACAGCTGCGCGCCCAGCCTTCACAAGCGCAACGTGATCAGCTTGCTGATGCCGTGAGCAACAGCCAGGAGCGATTGGATGACCTCCTGGGACGCATGGCTGCATCGGAGCTGCGGGCAGCGCAGGTCACAACCCTCGCTCAGGAACTCGCGGAGCTGAGAGACCCAGCAGCGCGCGCACACGTGTTCGCCAGCCGGATCGCGACCAGAGGCCGGCGCGAGAGCGAGCAGGCGGAACTTGAGGCTGAGGCGTCGCGTTTAGCGACGGAGAGCGCGCGTTTGCAGCGCCAGCTCGCGCAGTATGATCGCCTGGATGAGGCGCTTGCCCAGGTCGCTCAGACACTGGCCCGGACACGAGATGCGCACGACCAATTCCTCTCAGCGCGCGACCTCGCGAGCCGCCTCGGGCAGCGCCGCCAGGAACTGGAGGACTGCCGGCGCCAGGTCGCCGAGCTATCGATTCGTCTGGAGGAGTTGATACAGGAGCAGGCACGCGCCGCCGAAGGCTATGATGCCAGCCAGCATGCAGAGGTCAGGCAGCAGGTAGAGCAGTTAAGCGCCCAGGTCGTCCGCGCGCGTACACAACTCGCGTCTTCCGAGGGGCGCCTCGCTGTGGTCGAGCGGCAGATTGGCGAGTTGGAGGCAGCCCAGCAAACCCGGCGCGACAAACAGCGTGAGGCAGAGCATATCGCTGGACTGACCAGCACGCTGGAGGAGATGCGCACGCTGCTGCACTCGGCAGGGCCCTATGTCACCCGACAATTGGTAGCCAACATCTCCACACAGGCCTCGGCCTATTACGCGGACATTATGAACGACTATGCCGGACGCCTCACCTGGTCAGAGGACTATGAGCTGTCGCTCGAGGTCAAAGGATACAAGCGTGCCTTCCAGCAACTCTCCGGTGGGGAGCAGATGAGCGCGGCGCTGGCGCTGCGATTGGCCCTGCTGCGCCAGTTGACGAACATCAATGTCGCCTTCTTTGACGAACCCACGGCGCATCTGGATCCGGAGCGCCGCGACGGGCTGGCCGAAAAGATCATGCAGGTCAAAGGCTTTGACCAACTCTTTGTCATCAGCCATGACGACACCTTTGAGCGTGCGGCGCAGAACTATATTCGGATCGTCAAGGAGAACGGCATCAGCATGGTGGACGGGGCGTAATATGCTCAGTCGATCGCACGTCATCCGTGCCCTCCAGTCCAAACAGCAGGAGTTCGTGGCCTTTGAGAGCGAGCACCTGGAGACCCGCGACAGGTACGCCGGCTATGTGCAGGCACTGTCCGGGGAGACGCAGGCGGGGTTAGCCGGCAAGCTCAGGGGCATCCCCTACCCCGGCGCGCTACCCACGTCCGAACGGGTCGCGGGTCAGAGTGTCGTGCGCCCCTTTGACGTGTCGTGGAAAAACCACGAGGAGGCGCGGGATTGGGCCATGGAGCGCCTGCAGGGCGTGCGCACAGTGGCTGTGGACGGCTCGCAGATCACCCCAGATCGCAGCCTGATGATGCCGGTCGGGGCGGTACAGGTGGGCTGGTTCGAGAACCCGCACGATCCAGCACAGCGCTACATCAAGGACATTCACTTTGAGGTTCTGGCGCCGGCCGAACTGTCGCCGGAGCAGCTCGAACGGCAGGCTTTTCCCGACCAACTGGTCAACGCCAGGCGTTTCGATCTCGAGTGCCAGCAAGTCGCAACCACACTGCGCGCCCACGCCGGGGAGCAGCCGGCACCGGTAGTGTTCTTTGATGGGTCGCTGGCGATCTCCTTTGCCGCCCAGATGCGCCCCGACATGCGGCAGCGCTACATCAGCGGCGTCCTGGAGATGCTGCAGGCCTCTGAAGAGTCGCGCGTGCCTCTGGTGGCCTATGTGGACACCTCTTACGCCACCGACCTCATCTCGATGCTCACGCGGCTCCATCTGGAGGTCCGTCCTCCACGCATCAGTGATGGCGCCATCCTGCGTCCGTTCATGTCCTGGGGCGACCGCACAGAGGCCTGGGTTTGTGCCCGCGATGACAAGCTCTTTGAGGACCACAAGCACCTGGCCTACTATGACCGGGTGCATTTCCTCTACCTCAAGGTCTCCAGCAGCAATCCGCCGGTGCGCCTCGAAGTGCCCGCCTGGATTCTGGAAGATCGCCGCCTGGACGAGGTCATCAACATTGTGCGCGCCGAGTGCATCGTGGGCACAGGTTACCCTTATGCGATCGAGACGGCCGATGCACTGGCCGTCATCACGATGCAGGATCGGGAACGGTTCTATGGCGTCCTTCAGGAGTTTGTGCAGCAGAACAGGCTGAGTTGGACCTTTTCGCGCAAGGCACAGAGCAAGCGGGGCCGGCGTTAGCCGGATCGTTACCGTACAGGAGTGTGCGATGATCATCGGCAAGATCGTCAATGCCAGCAGCCACGTAGATTATGTGTGCCAGATCTATGGCCCCGGCGAAGCGGCGCTCTGCCCGAGCCCGCCCGACTATGGTTTTGGTACCTTTGTGGCCATCGAACAGGAAGGGGACGCCTGCCTGGTGGGCCTGATCGCCAACACGATGCTGGTCAATCCCGAATTCGGCAATCTCGGGCCGCGTCTGTCACCGGAGGAGGATCTGGCGGTCTTTTCGCCCGATTATCTCGCGGAACAGGCTACGCTGGTGGCGATCATCGTGATTGGTTCCAGGGACGAGAGCGGCGCCATCACCCAGGGTGTGCCGCTGGTAGCTGCGGATATCGACGCACAGGTGCGGTGCCTCGACGATGATGAGATCGCAGCATTTCACCTTGAGAGTGGGCGCCTGCAACTTGCCTACCTTTCGCTGCTCCTGGGGATGGCCGCGAACCCGCTGATGCCCTCTTTGCTCCAGCAGTTGACGTCTGATTTGGCTGCGCGCTTCCCCGAGCAGGCGGCGACACTGGCCGTGCTGCGCCGTAACCTGGCCTGGCGAGCCTCTGTGCTCCCGGCTGGCTGAGGAGAGTAATTATGTCTAACCCGATGCCTGTCGGCACGACCAAAGGCCCCGGCGAGACGCCCCACGAGTACGTCTTTGTGGCCGCCGATCCTGAGCAACTGGTCAAGTACGGCGAGTTCGTGTACTACGAGACCGCCGTAGAGGGCGAGACCCGCCCGATTCTGGGCCGTGTCAGCAAGCGCGTCCCGCTCCGCCTATACCCTGACACGTTCCTCAGCGATCCCACGGTATCTCCTGCACAGGTTGCCGATCTGTTGGGCTATGATCACGAGCCCCACGAGCTTTTCGAGATCACCGTCGCGATCCTGGGGTACTTTGATCCGGTGATGGGCTTTGTGAACCCGCGCGTGCCACCACCCTCTGGCACACCCATCTATGTGGCGACCAACGAACACCTGTCAGAGGTGCTGTGCAGACTTGGCCCGGGGCAGATCGGCGGGGTTCACATCGGCTCGCTGCTCAGCCGCCCGCGCGGTGCCGTCCCCATCGTCCTGGATGCGCGTGGTTTCACCAGCACGCACATGGCCATCATCGCCTCCACGGGGTCGGGCAAGAGCTATCTGGCTGGCGTGGTGCTCGAGGAGTTGATGCGGCCGAACAATCGTGCCGCCGTGCTGGTCATCGATCCCCACGCCGAATACGACACGCTCACCGAGATGCAGGGCAATCGCCTCTTTAACGACACGGGTTACGAGCCCAGGGTGAGAATTGTCCACCCGTCTGACATCTTTGTGCGCGTGTCCTCGCTGGAGTTGGCCGACCTGCGCTACCTGCTGCCCAACCTTTCCGAGAGGATGCACTATCTGCTGGGTCAGGCCTTTAACCGTGTCAGGCGCAAGCACGGCGACAAGTGGAACCGGGGAAATCTCCGGGTGGAGATTCAGGCGGGACTCAAGGGTGAGACCGTGACGGATCCCGAGGCCGAAGGGGACGAAGACCCCACAGTGGGCGCCTTGATCTGGCGCGTCAACCAGGTGCTGGAGCAATCCTCCATCTTTGACGACCACCGGAACCTGCCGCTCAACGAGTTGCTGCGCCCGGGGCAGTGCACCGTGCTGCAGTTGAACGAGATCCCCGAGCGCGAGCAGCAGATCATCGTGGCCACCCTGTTGAGGCGCCTGAACCAGGCGCGTATGGATACGGTGCGCCAACGCACCAGCTCCGGTTCCGACGATTACGTCCCCTACCCGGCCTTTGTGCTGATCGAAGAGGCGCACAACTTTGCGCCGGCCAATGCGGACATTGTCACCACCGGCATCCTCAAACAAATCCTCTCCGAGGGGCGCAAGTTCGGCGTCGCTGTGGGACTGATCAGCCAGCGGCCAGGCAAGCTGGACAGCGATGTGCTCTCGCAATGCATGACACAGTGCATCATGCGCATCGTCAACCCCATCGACCAGGCGCGAGTCGCGGAGAGCGTCGAGTCCGTGGGGCGCGACCTGCTGGCAGAGCTACCTGCCCTCAGCAAGGGGCAGGTCATCGTCGCCGGGGCATCGGTGAATACCCCTGTCCTGGTTCAGGTGCGTGAGAGGCTCACCCGACACGGCGCGGAGGATCCTGACGCGCCGGCACAGTGGCAGGCGTACTATTCCGAGGATGCGATCTTTCAGCGGGAGCGTGATAACGCCCGTCCGCCCGATGCGCCGCCGATCACGGATGATCCGCTCGACAGGCTGTTTCAGTAGTATTCCAGCATCTACTTGGAGTTAGGTATGCAGGTTACCGCTACGGTGCCGATGCGCGTGGACCTCGCCGGGGGCACGCTCGATGTTTACCCGCTGTACCTCTTTGAGGGCGGCGGGCTCACACTCAACGCAGCCGTTTCAATCAACGCCACGGTGCAGCTCGCCACGCGGTCAGACCGGCGCATCACCATTACATCCTCGGACCTGCACGAGCGTCAGGAGATCGCATCCCTGGAGGCCATGGAACCCGGAGGCCCGCTGACGCTGGTGCACTATGCCTTGCAGTATTACCGGCCCGATTGTGGCCTGGACATCTCTATCCACAGCGAGGCCCCTATCGGATCTGGGCTGGGGGCCTCATCGGCGTTGTTGATGGCGCTCTCCGCGGCACTGTGCAAGCTCACCGGCCGCCCCATCGCCTTTGATCGCATCATCGATGTGGGCGCCAACATCGAGGCGCAGGTGATCGGCATCCCCACGGGCAAGCAGGACTATTTCCCGCCCTTGTACGGCGGGCTGTGCTCGCTCTGGTTCGGGCTGGATGGGTGGCAGTGCGAGCGACTGTCGGACAGGGCGGATCTGGTCGGCCTGCTCAATGAGCGCCTTATCGTGTCCTATACGGGCATTCCCCACTCGTCGGCGGTGACCAACTGGGCCATGCTCAAGGGGTACATCGAAAAGCAGGGCAACACGGTCGAGCGTATTCACGAGATCAAGGCGATCGCGCGGGCCATGCGGACCGCTCTACAACAGGTCGACCTGGAGACCTTTTACCGGCTGCTGGACGATGAGTGGCAGTTGCGACGAGGGCTTGCCGAGGGTGTGAGCACACCGGCGATCGACGCCATAATAGCAGCGGGCCAGCACGCGGGCGCTGCCGCGAGCAAGATATGTGGCGCTGGTGGCGGTGGTTGCATGATCACTATGGCCGAACCGCAACTGGTGCCCGGGGTGAAGGCAGCCCTCGCACAGGCAGGGGCAACTATCTTGCCCGCGAATCTCGTGTCAGACGGGCTGCGACTTGCAGTCACAGACTAGCAGGGTACGCCCTGGCGAGCGACTACTGCGGAAAGAGCCTGCGTCCTTACGACTGTGCCTGCTTACCGGCTGGCGGCGCCGTCTCAGCACCCGCGGCGCTCGCATCAGCGCCATCACCTGTCTGGGCATCCTGGCCAGGGGCTTCTGAATCGGAGGCGCGCGTCAGTTCCCCCAGGCCATTCTGTATCGTGCGGGCGAGCCGCTCGACCTG
>CAZMAI010000052.1:0-13986 GCA_964564195.1 uncultured Anaerolineales bacterium
CGGCAGGAGGCCGAAAGCGCGATTCCGATCTGGCGCATGATGGCTTTGACTCAGGAACAGGTTGGCAAGATGGCACAGACACTGCTTGATGAACTGGGCCCGAGCGGCCACAGCTGCGAGCTGATTCCGGGCCGGTCCATGGTTGGCGGGGGCTCACTACCGGAGGAATCGCTAGCTACCATGCTGCTGGCCTTGCCGCCCAGCGATGCGGACACAATAGCGATGCAACTGCGACAGGGTGCGCCTGCGGTAGTAGCGCGCATTCAGGATGGACGCGTCGTCCTAGACTTGCGCACTGTCTCACCTGGAGAAACGCCACTTTTGGCGCATCGCCTGAAGCAGGTACTCGCACTGTAGCACGGGAGTCAGCGCTCCTGTAGCAGCGTCAGGGTAATTGGAATCTCCTCCGTGGTCAGGGGTCCGCTGGCGTCGGTGATCGGGCTGATCATCAAGACGGCGCGATCAAGGGGCTCACCATCACCGCCAGGCATCCACCTGGCATGTCCTCCCCGAAAGACAAGCTCCTGAATAGTCACGCAATCCCCCGAATACAGAGCAACGCGCGCGACATACTCCACCGGCACCACAGCATCGGTGCGTACGAAACCGCGCGCCGACCAGCCGGTGACATCGTCATCCTCATCAAACCAATCGATCGCCTCCACGGCAATGTTGTCCAGGCACAGTCCCGGTTCCGTCTGAGCATCATCGGTGAACATGTCAAAACGCAGCAGGATCGGCTGTCCAGCATAGGGCGACAGATCGATCTCCTCCTTCACCCACTCGGCCTGCACTCCGCCAGGCCCGGATTTGCCCGTGTACACCGGCTGCGGCCCTTGCTCCCCCGCCAAACTCATCACCGTGTGCCGGCCAGAGAGCCACTCCCAGATCGCACCGCCGTCCGTCGATACCCGGACGCCGGCCCAGTCCCAGCCCGCCTCGATGTCGTGCCACAGATCATAGGTCAGGCTCGCAGTTGCCACAGTGCTCAGGTCTATGCTCCGCTCCACCCATGAATGACCCGCATCGCCGCGGTTGGACCACCACATGGTGGGCCCATCGGGAACCACCGCCGGCACAAGCCGGGTGGTCGTCGGGGCGTCCAGATGGACCGAGACACCGCCCTGTTCGGCGCTTTTCCCCACGTCCAACGCCACATAGCGCGCTGCATAGGGTCGCGTGGTGAGCACGCGCTGGGTGGAATGGTGTGTGATGCTCTCTTGCACGGAGACGGCCACATCAAGGTTGCGATATCCGAAGGCCCCTTCCCCGAGATCCGGCCGGTCGATCAGGTTTGCCACGACCCAGTCGGCGAACAACTCCCGGAAACTGCTGCCATACGTCTGAGCCAACACGCGATCAAAGGCGCCGGTGCCGTCCTCGGCATCAGAGAGCAGTAACTGCAGACCTTCGAGCCCAAAGCGCTCATAGTAGTAGTACAGTAACAGAAACGAGGCGCCATAGTGCCGGTAGACATCGCCGCGCGCGGTGGACCAGGTATTGAGCTGTATCTCCGGCGCCTCCGCGAACGCTGCCATCGCCTGCAACGGACCGGGATAGCCCGCCAGCGTCTCCAGCAACTGCGACGCGCCCTCGCTGACCCAGGCTGCCTCGTTGGGATCGACCCGCGCCAGCCAGACGTGCTGCATCTCATGTGCGAGCACAGCTGCGTATTGCTCGGTCCCGGGCGCCACAGCGGCGACATTCATCACAAAGAGCGGCGGGGCTGCCTCAACCACTGCCGATGCATCCACGGCCGCATAGTAACCAGACGCGCCGCTCGTGCGCACATTGAGGACCGCACAGAGAGGCACTGCCTCTCCCCCTCGCTCGCCATAGATCGCCTCGAGCGCGGGCAAGATGCGCTCTTTAATCTCGCGCATCGAAGCCGCTATCGCGCCAGAGTCAACGGTGAAGCCCTTCTCCACCCACATCTCCACAAGCGAATCGCTCGCAATGAGCGTCGCCTCAACGGTGCGATAGGTGGCATCCGGCAGGTTCGCCACTCGGAATACGCGCACGTCCCCTGGCTCGGGAGGGCTGTAAGGGGTGCGTGATGGGGCGGTTTCGCCTGTGCGTCTCGCAGGCATGGGCGAAATAGCGTCGGGTCGGTCCTGTGGCCCGGCCGGGGCGACAGATGTTACCAGAAGCGTGTCAGTGCGTAGCTCAACAGGTTCCGTCGACGAGCTCTGCAACACCGTCGGGACCGAGTCTGCCGCTGATGGCGTAGAGCCGCTCGAGCCCGAATTGCGGCAACCCGCTGCCAGCAGCAGACACGCTCCCGTCAGCAGAATCCATCGAACAGGGCGCATCAAGGTGCTCAGGTCTTGGTAATCTCGAGCTGCGCGCCGCAGTTGGGACACTTGCGCAGTGCCTCGCGCACGGGCAGGTCGGTGCCGCAGTAAGGGCAGAGCTTTTTCGCCATCGCCGGCTTGAGGCCGGTAAAGATGTACACGACCCTGTCCTTACGTGGCTCGGGGACGGCCGTACCCTCGGTGGTCAGCTCATCCATGATCTTCTGAGCCAGAGACTGCGGGATGTTGTACTCGGCTTGCAGCTGCGCGACGGTGAGTTCGCCGCCCATCCTGCTGGCCATCTCCACCGCACCGCTCTTGAGCGCCGGCTCACTGATCGCGGCCAGGCGCATCAGCCGTCGGATGCCCGCCACAAGCAGAATGACGCCAACAGCCAGGAGAGCTAGCGCTGTCAGCAGCCGCGAGGTCGAGTTAGCGGCGATCAGAAAGACCAGGCCAAGTGTAATGAACGGGATCGACAACAGAGCGATGATGGTCGCGCCGAGCTTTTTCATGCGTTACTCCTCTCCAGGGCGTGTCAGTGATCTAGTTCCAGGCTTGCGTCGCTTTATTCAGCGCCTCTCCCATCGTCTCAAAGAACCGTTGTATCACCTCAGGCGTAAGCCGATCGATGACATATCGCCGGGCGATCGCCGCGAACTCCAGGGGGGCGCGCAGAACCGCTTCCTCGTCTCGTGCTTCTTTGGCCAGAGCAGCCCAGGTCTGGTTTACAGAGGCGACCTGCCGCGGCACGCGAACCGTGATCTGCCGCAGTCCGTACCGCTTTTGCTCTCCGAGGACCTGGCTCACGCTGGCGCCAAACTTGTCCATCCCCGTATTGATACCTTTTAGCAGACCCAGGCTCTCCGACACGGCCGCCAGCGCCTCTTCATACCGGGCGCGGATTATGTTGTGCTCCGCGAGTTCTCTTAGCGTGGCACCGAGCTCATCACTCATCGGGGGCGCCTCGGTCATCTCGTCGAGCGCGCGTTGGATGCCCATCTGCCGCGCCAGCTCCGTCAGGTTGTTGCGCACATAATCGTAGCGCGCCTGGCGCTCCGCTGTCTGAATGGTCGCCTGCTGCCACTGCTCGCGCAGCGTGGCCTGCTTTTCGCTGGTCTCCTGAACCGCGGTGAGCCAGTCGTGGCGCACCAGACGCAGCTGTTCGATAGCTTTCTCCTGCTCCTGCTTGATACTTGCCTGGCGGCGCGTGGCACGTCGGATCTGGCCTGCATGCGTAACAAAGCTCAGGAATGACTGGCGCGCGGCCTGCAGTTCCTGATAGGCCTCGGTGTATTCGTCCTGCAGATCCGCGATCTTTCGCTTGAGGGCCTCCTCGCGCGCATCAAGTTCCGGATTGGCCTTTTTCAGAGCCTGCACCGCCCGCTGCCCGGTGGCCATGCGTGCGTCGATGGCCTTGCGACCGGACTGTAGCTGAACGGTGAGTTCGGCCATCTCGGCCTCCAGGCGCTCCCTTTCCTCCTGCTCGATGCGATCAAGATACTCTTGAAATACAGCTGGCAACTCGGCACGTCGCGCGGTTACCTGCGGGTAAGAGATACCGAACAGCCCCTGCCAGACCGTCAGCTCACGCTGAAATTCCTCGCGCAGCCGCTCCTGAACTTCCGATACCTCCGTGATGCAGCGATCCAATTCCTTGTTCTTGTCGCGCAGATAGCGATCGAACTCGCCGAGGTTCATGTCATAGCTTGCTGAATCGCGCAGTGCCATAGTGCTCATCCCTCCCGCGCACGGGGCCCAAGACCGACGCCAAAGGTCCCCGAGTACAGCGTCCGTTTCGCCCGCCAGACCAGTTTTTCCTTGAGGGAGCCGCCCGGGGCGATGCCCTCCAGTTCGTCAAAGCTGCCTCTCTGCGCCCAGTATAGCGGACAGGCGCCGCAACAAATGTGCCGGATCTCGCAGCGCTCGCAAACCGGCGGAGTGAACTCTTTGTTTCTCCAATAGTGAGCCGTCCGGCTATTCCAGACAGTGTCGAAAGGCTGGTGCAACAGGTCTCCGATGCCTTTCTCAAAACTGGAGCACGGCAGGAGCTCACCGGCCGGATTCACAGAGACCAGGCCGTCAACGCAGGCACACGACTTGCTCCCCAGGCCTGCCTGCACCGGGTTGAACATGCAATAGGGCATGGGCGAGTACCACACAAACTCGATCCCCCGCTCGCGCGAGTAGGCCTGCACCTGCTCAATGATCGGGCCTACCTCAGCATAGGACATGTCGTCCTCATCGTGAGCGAGAGCGGTCCCCGTACGGATGACCATGTTCATGGAAAAGTACTCGCTGTGGAGATCCTCGCTAAGAAAATCGACGAGCTCCCGCCAGTGATCCCGGTTTCCTCCACAGAGTGTCGTGTTGGTGTGTGTATGCACATCTAGCGATCGCAGGTTCCGCACGCCCTGCGTGGCTGCAACCCACGATCCAGGGTGCTGCGTGATCCCATCGTGAACGGCGCTGCTACCGCCTTCGATACTCACCTGGGCCGAATCAAGTCCAGCCTCGGCAAGCGACCGCGCATAGGCCAGGTCGCCACAGCGAATGCCATTGGTGATCAGATTCACCCGCAGCCCCTTGGAGGCGCCGTATCGCACCAGCTCGGGCAGGTCCGTGCGCAGGGTCGGCTCACCGCCGGTAAATGACAGCGTGGGGCATCGCGCTTCGCCGGCGATGCGATCGATGATGACCTTTACCTCCGCGGTGGTCATCTCCTTGACGTCATCCCCCCGGTTTGGCGCGTTCGCATAGCAGAAGGTGCAGCGATTGTTGCACTTGTAGGTTAACGCGATCTCGGACAGCACCGGCAACGTGCGCTTGTGCGATCCAAATCGCATCACCTTTACGCCGGGGACATCCATGATGCGGTCGTTCAGCACGGCCAGGAGGCCCTCCAGCAGCGTACTGATGTCGCCACGCACCCGTGCCGCGTCGATACCATAACGTTGCGACGCGTCAGCCACGAGCTCCTCAACATCGGGCCCGCCCTCCCGGCCGTAAAGGCGATCGAGCATAAAGACCGCGGTTTCGTTGAGATGATGCATGTTGGTCGGCCGCACGATCATCAGGCCGTCCTCGGGACGGATGTAGATATACTCCCGTGTCGAGGCGATCACCTGCTCTGCAAAGCTTTGCAGATCGGGCGGCCCATCCGAATAGCCCCGACCCGCGCCCTGAACATGATCTGTCATCCGGATCACACCCGGCTCACACAGGCGCTGTGGCAGGCGCTGTGGCAGGCGCTGTGAACACAGGCACTGTGGCAGGCACTGTGACAGGCGTCGTGGACACACGCGCTGTGACAGGCATCGTGCACGCAGGCGCTGTGGCAGGCACTGTGACAGGCGCTGTGGCTCGGCGCAGATACCTCGTCTCCAAGCAGCCCGCCCGCGGCCCGCTCGATCCGGTCCACGGTGCGTCCCATAACCTCCTCAACGCCCCGCGTGAGCTGATCCGCCATATTCTCCAGAGGGCGCACGGTCTGGTCTGCCATCGTAAAGATCGGACTGGGCGTGCTGGAGCTGGTCGCCGGGCGCGGTACCCCCGCAGGGCTATACGTGTGGTCGCTGAGGATCACCCAGGGCATGTAGGTGGGCATGTGTACAGGCGTACCCATCTGGGTCTCGTGCTCGTACTCGCGCCATGCTTCTTCGATACGACGTCGGTACTCCTCCCGGGTCTTGTCCGGGTCAGCGTTCCACATCTTGGGCTGAACCACATCGGCCACGGCCTGCAAGATCGTCGGTATCTGGTCCTTGTCGATGGTGCCATCCTCGAGGATGGCCTTGAGCAGCGCCTGCTCGTACACGGGCAGCGTACCGATCTCCTGCTCTGTGCGACGCAGAAACTCGAGCTGCAGCGGCTGGCGATTGACGATATTGACGAAACCCTTTTGCTCCAGCGACACGACAATCAGGGCCACTGTCTTGGTGGAGTTGCCCATGTAAAACGCTGTCTCGATGGCGGTCAGATCAGGGACCACGCCCTCGGTCTGGAAGGTCTCGACCTCGATCTCGGGTGGCATATAGGTCTTGGTGGGCTTGCGCTTGCGCAGCGCCCAGATCACCAGCCCCAGCACGGCTGCCGTGACGGGCCCACCGATACAGCAAGTGAGCTCGTTAAAGACAGATTCGACCAGTTCGCCCACGGTCATTGGTTCTTCGTCTACCACCGGCGTCGGTCTGTCCAGGGGAATAGGTGTCTCACGGGTCACAGAGATCGAACCGCCCGGCAGGAAAAAGGCAGGGATCATCTGGGCCATGGCGGGCTGGTTGGTTTCCGCTACCAGGATGGAGAGATAGTTCTTCCCGCTGGCCTCATCCGGCGTAGAAAAGTACACCCAGCGGTCAAAGGAACTCGCGTTGTTCACGACGAGACCGACCTGATTGACGAGCGCATCCGTCACCTGCTCCGCCGTGGTCACATCGGCTGGCAGCTCCACAGGTAAGATATAGCGGATCTCCTGGTAGGCGATGGGCAAGGACCATTGAAAGGGCGCCCAGCCTATAGCCCGGTAAGGTTGCCCCCCGATGTTGGTCTCGTCAAAGACGGAACGATCGACGCTGTACCGGATGTGAACCTCATACTGGCTGTTGCGCTGCGTCTTGATGCCAAAGTTCACCGCGTATGCGGTGGGGCCACCGGAAAGGCTCACAGGAAATCGTCCATCCGGGCCCATGCCGTAAGCATCTGTAATCGTGTGCGGTTGAGGAAACTGGCCCAGCTCACGAAACCGCTCGCGTCCTGCCGCCTCCAGTTCGGTGAAAGTGATCGTATAGCGCACATCCAACCGGCCATCGCTGAGCACGATGACATAGTTCTCGATGCCATCGATGGATATGGGGTCGCTCTGCGCCTGCGCGTCAAGACCGCTAAACAAGAGCACCAGCAACAGAGCCAGCGAAATCCAGGTCATCCTGCTCAAGCGTCGCATAGCTATTCTCCTCCTGATTGCAGCCTCACCTTTATTACGCGCCAGGCGAACAAAGGTAGCGCAAGCATCCGGCGCCAGCGCGATGGCTGCCTGATGAGCCGGTAGAGCCACTCCAGGCCGTGCTCTCGCATCCATACCGGCGCCCGTCGTTGGACCCCGGCGATAAAGTCCAGACTGCCGCCCACCCCAATCGCGACAGGCACCTGTAGGCGTACCTGATTTCTGGCGATCCACAGGTCCTGCGCGGGCGCCCCATAGGCGACAAGCAGGACATCGGGCCTGGCCTGGGCAATCCGTGCGACGCTCAGCTCATCGTCTTCTGGCCGCGGTGAACCGGGATGCGTCCCTACGATCTGAGTCCCCGGATATCGCACTCTCAGTCGCTCAGCGGCAATGTCCGCCACACCCGGAGCGGCGCCCAGCAGAAAAAGCGTGAACCCTTCACGAGCGCTGCGTTCCGCCAGCAACGGGACCATGTCCGAGCCGGCCACACGGGCGCGCAATGGCCTTCCCAGTACCCGCGCCGCCCACAAGAGCCCCTGGCCGTCAGGAATCGCCAGGTCTGCGCGCTCCAGCACGTCCGCAAAAAACGGGTCTCGATCCGCCCGGATGACAAACTCGGGGTTTACCGTGGCGACCTGATGCGCCCCACCGCGCGCGACCATCTGAGAGACCATTGCAAGGGTCTCATCCATGGTGACGTCATCGACGCGCACACCCAGGATGCGGATCGACTCCAACTGATTCTACTCCTTTCGAGCGGCCGCTTCCAGTGCAGCCATCACCGTCTCTGCGCATGCCTCCCAGGTAAAGCGGGCTCCCTGCTTCAGGCCTTGCGCCACGAGAAGCTGACGCAGCGACGGGTCCAGCCACAGCCGGCGCATCGCATCCTCGAGCTCATTCTGGTTGCCTGGATCGAACAGCAGGGCAGCGTCACCCGCGACCTCCGGCAACGATGATACTCGAGAGCAGATCACGGGCGTGCCGCAGGCCATCGCCTCCTGCACGGGCAGCCCAAAACCTTCGTACCAACTGGGCAAGACGAACCCGAACGCACCACTCAAGATCGCCGGCAGGTCCTCGGGATCCACAAAGCCTGGGAGCACAACGCGGTCGGCAACGCCCGATGTAGCCACAGCAGCCTGAATGCGATCGTAATACCAGCCGGGACGCCCGGCGAGCACGAGCCGCATAGCGTCGGGAAAGGTTCCTTTCGCCAGTACAGCAAACGCCCTGATCAGGGTCTCGAGATTCTTGCGCGGCTGCAGCGTCCCAACATAAAGCCAGTACAGGTCGCCGGTCCCATAGCGTTCCTGTACCGCTCTTATCAGTGACGGATCCGTTACGGGAGCCATGCCCGGCGTTCCGGCCGGGTAGGCTACGACGATCTTGTCGGCCTCGCACAGCCTCTCGGCGAGGATATCGCTGCGCGTCGCGTGGGAGTCCGCAAGGACACGTTGGGCGCTCCTGCAGTTCCACGCTGTACCCAGCTTGAGGTAGGCCCGATCCAACGGCCGGTGCGCCTGCGCATAGTGCAGATATCCCAGATCGTGCACCGTGGCGACAGCCGGACAGCGCCGCACCCACGGCAGCACATGTGCGGGTACAAAGAGCACATCGGGCGGGTGGCAGGTGACCTCACGGGCCAGACAGCGGTGCGTCCAGAGCCGCTTGGCGGGGAGCACGCGCCAGGAGACATTGCCCCCCTCGACAAGTCCCTCCGGGGGCTCACGGTCAGCATACAGAATGAAACGGTCTGACGTGTTTAGAGCCGCCAGCGCCTGGATCAGGTACAGAGAATAGTTCTCAGTACCGGTCCTCTGGCTGCGCAAAGCGCGGCTGGCATCGATACCGATCCGCATCTCAGTGTTTCTGTATGAGAGACTGAACGATGTAGCCCAGGCCCAATACCACCAGGATCACAGGCCACAAATTGAGGATCTGACGTCCCAAATCGGCCCCCAGGCTTCCGCTCACATAGGCATAGCCCAGGACAGCGACCGCGCCGGCGACCAGGGCCATCACCAGCGATGAGATCTCCTCTCTCCGGGCGATCCAGGCTGCCAACCAACCCACGCCAGCAGCCGCCGGAAACGCTGGCCACAACGTGACCATATCCGACCACTCGCCCGGTCCGATGGTGATATAAAGGAATACAGCGGCGGCCAGCAGTGCCGTCACCCCAAACCAGACCCCGCCGCTATCGCGGGGATCCTGATTCAGCGATTGTACCAGGCTCGAGATCGCCGCGCCCGCAAGCAAGAGAGGCCAGAGTGCCCCCCAGCCCGGCAATGACACGCCCACAGCCCGCGCCAGAAGGTAGGCGCCGACCAGAATCAATCCGCCTCCGAGCACCAACGAACCATGTTTGTCCTGCATCGAACCCTCCCTGTCTGGCCTAGAGACTCGAATGAGCCGCCCCGCCTCTCACCTTGGAAAGAATGACCTGTGTGGCGCCGCCGGACAGCATTGCTTCCCGCACCAACTCCTGTCGCCGGTCATCCACGAGCGCGATCATGCACCCTCCCATGCCCCCGCCCGACAGTTTAGCACCTAGGGCTCCAGCCGCTCGTGCCGCATCGACCAGCCGGTCCAGTTCCGGGCTGGAGACGCCGATCTCCGAGAGCAGTGCGTGGTTCTGATCCATCAGCGGACCGAGCAACTCCAGGTCGCCGCTGGTGAGCGCCTCCCGCGCCGCATAGACCACCTCGCCGATGGCATCAAAGTGACGTTCCAGCATTCCGGGCGCCTCCTGGAGCCGGCTTTGTACCATCGCCACGGACTCACGCGTCCTGGCAGGCACGCCCGTATCCCCGATCAGCAGCGCAAGAGGCACCGGAAGAGACAGGGGCTCGGGACGCTCGCCGCGGATGAACCAAACCGGCCGCTCGTAGACGACCGTGGTGTTGTCGATGCCGCTCGGGGAGCCATGCAGCATCCGTTCTGTCGCAAATACGAGCTCAGAGAGGCGTTCCAACTCGAGCAGACCGCCGAGATGTGCTGCCACCCCACGCATCAGAGCAGCCGAAACAGCCGCGCCGCTCCCCATCCCTCTTGCGATGGGGATATCGGATGCAACCGTCACCTCTATGTTCACTGCAGCGCCGTCTAGGCCCAGCTCGCCGAGCACGAGGGTCAACGCGGCCTGCAGAAACCGCCCATCTTCATCTACATCGCCACCGCTGCCCGCGTACCGTCTGCCCAGATCCCTGGCCACCAGCTGATTTCCAGCGCCCGCATCCATGTCTGCCACAGTCACCCGCGCGCGGCGCCCGGTGACCGGCACCGCGATGGCGGGCCGGCCGTATACCACCGCATGTTCGCCAAAGAGGATGGTTTTCCCCGGGGCAGTAGCGCTCGTCACATGTGGCTCGCTGCTGCTGCGCATGTTCATCTACACTCTTCCCAGTGACCCAGAATCACCCTCTGTCTGACGCAGTATGATAACACAATAGCAGCCATTGAGACCGACGTCTAGCCCTGGTATTGTCAAAGCGTCAGTCTGGCAGAGAGCGAGGGTGCGGGAAGCCCCACACCCTCGGCGCAACCAGGCAACGCCCCGAGATTACTGGACCATGATCGTGCCTTCGATCATATCGTCAGATTCGGCGAGCACGACCATCGCCGTGCGCCCATCCTTGGAGTAATTCAACATGCCTTCATACTCCGAGTCCAGGGTCCAGCCCTCGGTCTCCATCTGCTCCCTGTAAAAGACCGTCACGTCCGTAAGCTCGGCCTCGACCTCGAAACCGACCATCCCGCTCATGGCCACTGTGATGGTAGCGCCAGGGTAGAGTGGGATATCATCGGGCAATCCGGGTGCCTCAACCCCGGCTGGCGCCTCGATCGTGATCGGCTGGTTGATGTCGGTGATGACCGCTTCACTGCGATACTCGTGCCGGATGCCCTCATCGTCTTCGCCGATCCACTCTGAGATACTGCGCAGCGCAACATTGTACTCGTCGGACACCCAGGTCCGCACAGAGCCCTCGATAAGCTTCCCGGTCGCGCCCCAGATATTGCTAAAGGCCCCAAAAACGCCCGCGTCGCAGACATAGAGCGTAGCATCCTGGCCGTCGACCTCCTCGCGTCCCTTTCGCGAGCAGTTCGGATCATCAAGATAGTTGCCCGCGCTCACCCAGTTGGTGATGTCCGCCGGAGCCTCGGGATCCTCCGCGTCCTCGGTGGTGTAGGAAATCCACTCGGCCTGACCTTCATCGTCCTCGTCTCCGCGCATATAAGTGGTGGTGCCGATCTGGACGGTCTCCCAGCTCTCCTCCTCACCGTCGTCATCCACGCTGATCCACACCATGCGCGTCGCCGCCGGATCCCTCACATATTCCATGACGAGCGTCCACTCTGTGACCTCGCCGTCGGAAGCGGTGCGCGTCGTCATGGTCTGGCGGTAGCTGTCCAGCGTGTTCAGAGAGCGAATGTCAGGTGACTCGGATGAATCAGGGTCGTCCCGGTCGTCGTCCTCGTCATCGGCATCCGCTTCTTCGACCGACGACTCTACGCCCTCAACATCATCACCCGCCACATCGTCGCTGTCCGCAGCATCCTGCGCCCCGCCTATCGCGACGGCATCCGGTGGCGCGTCTTTTTTTCCAGCGCATCCCGCCAGGGGGACCATCAGCAGTACAAACAACACCGCAGCAGTCAGTATCCGCAACCTCATCCGTGCTCACCCTCCTATCACGATCATCTCGAGCCAACCAAGCATATCATGCTCCAAGACCAAGTCAATAGGTGCCAGCGTAAATCATCGCATTGCGAGGTTGCGCCGTCCGCCAACACTGATACAATGATAGGGTATGTTTCGTTGACCAATGCAATGGAGGAAGACATGACCCGTGGCGTATTGAACAAGATCCTCAGAGTGGACCTGACCACTGGATCTCTGACTGTGGACGAGAAGGACGATCACTACTATCGCCGCTATCTCGGGGGGTGGAACATTGTCGCGGACACGCTCCTGCGCGAAGTGCCCGTAGGCGCTGACCCACTCGGACCTGACAACCGTCTGGTTTTCAGCTCAGGCATCCTGGCGGGGATGGCACTCTCCGGGGCATCTCGCAGCGTGGCCGGCGCCAAATCGCCGCTCACCGGTGGCTTTGGTGTGGGCGAGTCCGGTGGCAACTTTGGCGCCGAACTCAAGCGGGCAGGCTTTGATGCCATTGTCGTCCAGGGGGCATCACCCACACCGGTGTACCTGTGGATCAAAGATGGCGTCGCTGAACTGCGCGATGCCACTGCCGTCTGGGGAAAACAGACCAAGGAAACACATCAGGCCCTCATTGATGAGGTGGGCGAGCGTCGTGCACAGTGCGCGATGATCGGGCCAGCAGGCGAGAATCTGGTCAAGTATGCCTGCATTATGCATGGTCTCTTTGACGCCGCGGGCCGCACCGGGCTCGGCGCCGTGATGGGCTCGAAAAAGCTCAAGGCGATCGTGGTCCGTGGGACCACTAACATCACAGGGGCCGATCCTGACAGGATCCGCGAAATGGCACGTGGGATGGCCGAGGACATTCGCGAGGGCCGCAAGGCGGCTCACATGGCTGCCTGGGGAACAGGTGCCGACCAGGTGGGCATGATCCCCACAGGCAACCTGCCCACGCGCAATTTCCGTGACGGCGATTTTGACCCAGAAGGGGCGCGCGAGATCAGTTCCATGGATTTCATGCCCAAGCATGGTCTTGGAATGGAAGGGTGCTGGGGCTGCTCCGTACGGTGCAAAAAGATCGTCAAGTTCGAGGGCAAGTATAACGTCGATCCTGACTATGGCGGACCAGAGTACGAGACGATCGGCATGATCGGATCGAATTGCGGTGTGAGCGACATCGCCGCCGTCTCCATGGGCAGCCAGCTCTGTAACGCGTATGGCCTGGATGTCATTGGTGCCGGCGCCTGCATCAGCCTGGCGATGGAGGCCTATGAGGACGGGTTGCTGGACACCGACAAGACGGGCGGGCTAGAGATCCGCTTCGGCGACGGCGAGATGATGGTCGAACTCATCAAGAAGATCGCCATGCGTGAGGGGATCGGCGACCTTCTTTCAGATGGACCGGCCAGGGTTGCCGAGAAGATCGGGGGCGATGCATGGCGGTACGCGATGGCGGTCAAGAACCAGGCTTTCCCTGCGCATGAGCCCCGCTTTAAGCGGGCGCTGGCGATCGGGTACGCCGTGTCCCCCACAGGCGCCGATCACATGCACTCACTGCACGATGCAGGGCTTCAGAACGCGGATGCCAACGGCTTTCTGCCCAATGGAACGCTGCGCGCGCTTGGCCTGATCGACCCGGTACCGCTCGAGTCGCTGGGACCTGATAAGGTACGGCTGCATACGGTCAACCAGATCGACCGTGGCACCCAGAACTGCATGCTGGTCTGCAACTTTGTACCGTGGTCCCTCGTCGAGCGGGCACAGCTTATCAACGCGGCGACGGGTTGGGATGTGAGCCCGGTAGAGCTTTACAGGGTCGGTGAGCGTGCCATGACACTCGCCCGGGTCTTTAACCTGCGCGAAGGCCTCACAGCCGCGGATGACCGGTTGCCTGAGCGATCGTACGGCCCCACCCGCAATGGGGCCCTGGCCGACGGCGGCATCGACCGCGAGGAACTGCAGGAAGCGGTTCAGATGTACTATGGCATGATGGGTTGGAACGAGGAGACGGGCGTGCCCACGCGGGGCACACTGGAACGACTCGACATTGGGTGGGCTGCGCAGTACCTGCCCTGACGCTAGCC
>CAZMAI010000052.1:14086-16243 GCA_964564195.1 uncultured Anaerolineales bacterium
GCTTGATCCCGGCTGAGCCTCCTGGACAACGCCGACAAGTGCCATGCCAGCCGGCGGATCAGTCACACCTGTTTGACCTGCCTCACCCCGCCATAGTGCCCGTGAGTTGGCAAAGCCGCCGGCTGTCACCCGTACCAGTACCTGGCTCGCGCCACGCTGAGGGCGCGCTGCCTGCACCATCTCGAGTCGACCGTCTCGGCCTCTCGCGAGCGCCCACATGCTATCGGTCACGAAACCGGTCCTTCCTGGGGTAACCCAGTCCACTCGCCGTCCTCTGGCACATACTGCCGCCAGTGACGCGCCGAGGCCACGTTGTGGGGGATGACCTCTGACTCTTGCTCGTAGCGCTCGCGATGCATGACCTCAAAGCCCAGCCAGATGTCCTCTCTGCCCTTTTCCGCCAGTATCTCGAGCACGCGCCGGGCATCGACAATCCCCTGGGCATTGTACTCGGGCGTAAAGGGCCAGTGCCGCGAGTGGCCCGCCTCCGTCTGCTGGAGATGCACCAGCGGCGCATAGGCGCCAAGCGCCTCAAGCCAGGCGTACGGGTCACGCTCGATGGGATGCGGTGCGTGACCCACGTCCAGGCACATGTAGACGGGCACTCCCGCGTTAGCGTTGACCCGCTCATACAGCATCTTTGCCTGGGCAATAGTACTGCCCATCTCGCGAGGCACGGACATCGGCTCAAAGTATAGATACTCCAGCCCGCGCTCACGTGCATAAAAGGACAACTCTTGCCAGAGACGAACAGCCTCATCCACCCGGGCACGATAGCGGTCCACATGACTGATATCGTGCATTGAGAGCACGCCAAAGTGGCTGCCCACGCTGTGTGCCCCAAGGGCCACGCCGAGATCCACAAACCGGCGGAAAAACCCCATCCAAAGCGCCCGCAGCTCGTCTTGCGGAAACATCAGGTGGTTGGTCCGCGAGAACGTGCCCGTCATGAGGCTGTGCACGTGAATATCGTACCGGGCGGTTGCCTCGCGCACAGCGGCGGTCTGTCTGTCCAGAACGTCGTCGGGCCAAAAAGGATGCAACAGGTCAGAGACGAGCTGCACAGAGTGCAGACCCATCTGTTCTCCGACAAGCTGCGCCCAGACCTCCGGCTCGGGGAAGCGATTGATGGCAAAGCATAGATTAGTGCCAAGTGTGAAACGTGTCATGCAATTACCTGTCCGGTGGTGGTAGTGTGTTCCTGTGGACTACTATATACAAAGGTCGCGCACCGGCAAGCGTGGAAACCGCCGGCGGCCAAGGCAGGTCACCCAGTTGGTCAGCCACCGCTCTTGATTTATACTCTGAGCCAGGTTGAGCTCTAGTAAGGGAACCGGAGGATGATATGCCTGGCAAAGTGAACCTGGTGGTTGGACAGTCGGGAGGCCCGACCGCGGTCATAAACAACAGTCTCGTTGGCGTGGTGCAACAAGCCCTTCAAGAAGACAGCATTGGCGGCGTCTATGGGATGCTTCATGGCATCGCCGGAGTCCTCAATGAGGAGTTTATCGATCTTGGACAAGAGTCTGCAGAGACGCTCGAGCGGTTACGCAGCACGCCCGCTTCTGCCCTGGGCACCGTCCGCCGCAAGCTCAAGCCAGATGATTATGACAAGCTCGTGGACGTATTTGTCAAGTACGATATCGGTTATTTCCTCTATATCGGCGGGAATGACTCGATGGACACGGTCTACCAGGTCAGCCAGATGGCCAGGCGGCGGGGCGTTGAGTTGCGTGTGATCGGGGTTCCCAAGACGATCGACAATGATCTCGCTCAGACGGACCACTGCCCCGGTTTCGGCAGCGCCGCCCGCTTTGTAGCGTCCTCAGTACGCAACTCGGGCATCGACACCGAGTCCATGGGTCCTGACGGCCCGATCAAGCTGCTGGAGATCATGGGACGAAACGCCGGCTGGTTGACCGCTGCCGCGGCACTGGCCAAAGAGACAGAGTCGGATCCGCCGCATCTGATCTATCTACCGGAGCGCAAGCTCTCCCGAGAGCAGATCACCACAGACGTACGTGCGACGCTGGATCGCTACGGTTACTGTGTCGCCGCCGTGAGCGAGGGCATCGTGGATGAGAATGGCGAGCCCTATGCCATGCCGAGCGGCAAAGTTGATGCCTTCGGCCACGAGGTCAAACTTGGAGTAATCGA
>CAZMAI010000053.1:0-16054 GCA_964564195.1 uncultured Anaerolineales bacterium
CACTCGCTGGCACGGCTCTTGAGGCTCTATGACACGAAAATGACCTTTGTCGCGCCCGACATCCTCAGGTTGCCGGAGGACATTCGGGACGAGATGGTACAGGCCGGGCGTGATGTGCGCGAGACCGATCGCCTGCAGGACATAATCGGTGATGCGGACGTCATCTATGTGACGCGCGTGCAAAAGGAGCGCTTTGAAGATCTGCGCGAGTATGAGGCCGTTAAAGATTATTACGAGATCACGCCGGAACTGATGAGCCAGGCCAAGGCGCAGATGGCTCTGATGCATCCTCTTCCGCGTGTGGGTGAGATCCACTATGACGTGGACGATGATCCGCGTGCAGCGTACTTTAGGCAGATGGAGAATGGCATGTATGTTCGCATGGCGCTTCTGGCCGCTGTGCTGGGCAAAGTCTAGGCAGGAGCATAGCAATGGGGTTTTGGGAGAAACTGGCCGCGAGTATCGACAAGCGCGACAGTCTGCTGTGTGTGGGTCTCGATCCGCATCCGGGGCAGATCCCGGAGGGCTATGAGTCGGTGAGCGCCTTTATGCGGGCTGTCGTTGCCGAGACGTCGGACTATGCCTGTGTGTTCAAGCCCAACATTGCCTTTTACGAGGCGTTGGGGCCCGATGGCATAGACGTGCTCGCGGAGGTCCTCGCGTCCATCCCCGAGGATATGCCGGTGATCCTGGACGGCAAGCGCAACGACATCACTTCCACCGCCACGGCCTATGCGCAGGGCGTTTTCGAGAGGCTCGGGGCCGACGCTCTGACTGTGAACCCTTATCTGGGAAGCGACGGTGTCGCGCCTTTTCTGGCCTACCAGGATCGCGGGATCTTTTTGCTGTGCAAGACCTCCAATCCGGGCGCTGGCGAGATCCAGGACTGGACGCAACGGGGGGTACCCCTCTACCAGCATGTCGCCGATCTGGCATCCACGTGGGCGGAGGGCGGGGAGATCGGCCTGGTGATCGGCGCCACCTATCCGCAGGCGGTGGCTGAGATCAGGGCGGCCTATCCCAACACCTGGTTCCTGGTGCCCGGCATAGGCGCTCAGGGCGGGGATCTGGAAGCCGTCCTCGCTGCCGGGCTGCGTGCCGACCGCAAGGGAGTCGTGATCAACTCTTCCCGGGGAATCATCTATGCGGATGATCCGCGGCGTGCGGCCAGGGAGACCCGGGATGCGATCAACCGCGCCCGCGTCGCCGCCCCGAGCACCGCCACAGATGAGGCGTTGCGTTCCGGCCGACTGCGGCGCCTGGCAAAGGCTCTCCATGATACGGGTTGCGTGCAACTGGGCGATTTTGTGTTGCACTCGGGGGCGCACTCGCCCATCTATGTAGACCTGCGTCGGCTGGTGAGCGATCCGAAGGTGCTCGAACTGGCGGCGCTAGAGTATAGGCGGCTGCTGGCTCCGCTGGACTATGCGCGGATCGCGGGGATCCCGTACGCCGGCTTGCCGATCGGTACGGCCGTGGCCCTCCTCACGGGTGACCCGCTCATCTACCCGCGGCGTGAAGCCAAGTCCTACGGCACGCGGCGCCTCATCGAAGGCGAATACCAGCCCGGCGAGCGCGTGGTGCTGCTGGATGATCTAATCAGCAGCGGTGGCAGCAAACTGGAGGCGGCGGAGCCGCTGAAAGAGGCCGGCCTGGTGGTTGAGGATGTCGTCGTGTTGATCGACCGTGAACAGGGTGGCAAGGCCGATCTGGCGGCGCACGGCCTGCGCCTGCACGCTGCCTGCACCCTGCGCGAGATCGTGGGCGCACTGGTGGAACTGGGCCGGTTGGATAGTGAGACGCAGTTGCGCGTGGAGAACTACCTGAATGGCCAGGGGTGAGACGGCAGCTTCGGGCCCTGACCTGTCCGTATCGTTGGCAGGGGTCCAACTAAAGAGCCCGCTGGTGCTGGCCTCGGGCATCTGGGGCAGCGGCGCGGGCACGCTGGTGCGGGCCGGCCGCGCCGGTGCCGGGGCAGTGACCAGCAAGTCGTGCAGCGTGCTGCCGCGCAAGGGCCACCCGAACCCGACGGTGTTGGACTGGGGACACGGACTAATCAACGCCGTGGGGCTCTCCAACCCCGGTGCCGAGGCGGAACGCGATGAACTGATGCGCGCGCGAGCGGAGCTGCGGGCGAGCGGGGCAGCGCTCATCGTCAGCGTCTTTGGTGATTCGCCTGAGGCGTTCGCCGAGGCAGTAAGAATCCTGCAACCGGTGGGTGCCGACCTTGTCGAGGTCAATATCTCCTGCCCGAACGTGCACAGCGAGTTTGGGCGTCCCTTTGCTCTGGAGCCGGTCGCGGCGGCGATGGTGACCGAGGCGGTTCGGCGCGAGCATGCGGGCCCTCTCTTCGTCAAGCTATCGCCCAACACGCCCGACCTGGTGGACGTAGCACGCGCTGTAGTCGCTGCCGGAGCAGACGGTCTCACGGCCATCAACACGCTGGGCCCGGGGATGGTCATCGACCTGCATGCCCGTCGTCCGATTCTCGCCAATCTCACGGGGGGTGTATCGGGGCCCGCGATCCGACCGATCGCGGTGCGCTGCGTGTACGAGATTGCGCAGGCGCTGGATGTGCCCATCATCGGTACGGGCGGCGTCAGCTCAGCTACGGACGCCCTCGAGATGGTCATGGCGGGCGCTACAGCGGTAGGCATCGGTTCTGCGCTAGAGACGGATGGTGAGCAAGTCATTGCGCGGGTGCTGAGCGAGATGTCTGCTCTGATGGCCGAGTTGGGTATCGCCACACTGGATGAGATACGGGGCTGCGCCCATGTGTGACAGCATCTACCGGGTGTATCGCGTGGTTGCGCGGCGGCAAGAGGGTGAGGTTGGGGCGACACTGATCCTCGACGGAGCGCTGCCTGCGGAGCCGGGGCAGTTTGTCATGGTCTGGCTGCCGGGCATCGAGGAACGGCCTCTGGCGGTGATGAGTGCGGACCCACTGGCGCTGACCATCCGCGAGGTGGGGCCCTTTACCCGAGCCATCACGGCGCTCAACCCTGGTGACCGCGTCTGGGTGCGGGGGCCCTACGGGCACGGCTTTCCGCTCAATGATGGGAGCATGCTTTTGGTGGGCGGCGGCAGCGGCATCGCATCGCTGACTCTGCTGGCGCAGCGCGGCGTGCAGGCCGGGAAGCACGTTCATGTGGTGCTGGGTGCGCGCACAGCGGGGCAACTGATGCTGGGCTGGCGCTTTGAGGAACTGGGCGTTCCGGTGACGATGGCCACCGACGATGGGTCTGTGGGTCTCCGGGGTACTGTGGTCGACGCCCTGGATGCATTGATGCGGGCGGATCGGCCCGGTGCAATCTACGCCTGCGGCCCAGAGCCCATGCTGCTGGCGCTATGGCGCAGGTTGCAGGACAGCGCCGTCCCTCTCTATGTGAGTCTGGAGCGCGCCATGAAGTGCGGCTTTGGCGTGTGTGGCAACTGCCATTGCGGCGACCGGCTGGTGTGCCGCGATGGACCTGTCTTTGCGGCGCAGGATGTGCTGCCGATGCTGGAGGCTGAATAGGAACGGGCGGGCAACAGCCCGCCCGTTGTTCGTGGTACTCTGTGGCTCTAGCGCTACAAGCTGAACAGGCCCAGATATTGGGCGGCCAGCACCACCAGAGACAGCGCGAGTACCAGCCTCACAAAGTCCTGGCCTTTGTCCATCGACACCCGGCTGCTGATCCACGATCCGAGACCGTAGCCAATTGTCAGCACCATCCCGTATACCCAGTCGACCTGCCCCTGCAATGCAAAGATCAGGATTGCCACCACAGTATATACGGCGGTTACAAAGACCTTGTGCATGTTGGCCCTGATCAAATCGACGCCGGCCGTTACAACGAGCGACGCAATCAACAGGAACCCAATTCCGGCCTGGATGGCGCCACCGTAGATCCCGACCAGAAAAAAGACCACGTAGCTCAAAGCCCGACGCCGAGGGGTCATGGTCACCTTGCGGCCCTCGAGCCACTTTTTCGGGTTGACGATCAGAATCACGAGCATGAGCAGCATGCACACGCCCAGCACCCGCTCAAACACGATCTCCGGGAGGTCGATGACGATCAGCGCCCCGACGATGGCCCCAAAGAGCGCCGGAATCGCAAAGTGAAGGCTGGTCCTCATCTCTGAAGCGCCTTTGCTGCGAAAGCCGAGTGCGCCAGCGATGGCACCCAGCAGGACGCCCAGCCGGTTGCTGCCATTGGCAACGCCGATCGGGAGGCCGATAAAGTTGAGTGCGGCAAGCGTGAGAAACGACCCACCACCGGCCAGCGTGTTAATAATGCCGGACACGAATCCAGCCACGATCAGAAGGGCGGCGTGCGCCAGAGTGATTTGCATGTGCGCTCCTTGCCTGGGTGGAAATTGACTCTCCGAGTATAGCGGGTCCGTCGGGAGGGGCAACTGGGCGATTCTATAGTAGGCGTGGCGAGCCGGTTGACGATGCCAGACCAAGCTGTATAATAGTAAACCTGTCGGGGGTATATGCATGGACAAGGATCTGAATATCAAGGAACAGCGGCTGAGGCAGATTCTGCAGGATCTGCCAGCCGTCGCCGTGGCCTTTTCCGGTGGCGTCGACAGCAGCTACCTGTTGGCGGCGTGTGTCGACACGCTAGGCGTGGATCGGGTGACCGCAGTGACGATCGACTCGCCGCTCCTGCCGCGGTCGGAGATGGCCACGGCTCAGGAGATCGCGTGCCTGCTTGGGGCGGACCATCGCGTCGTAACGCTGGACGAGGTGAGCGACGAGATGGTCGCCAGCAACCCTCCCGACCGGTGCTACTACTGCAAGCGTCTTCGCTTTGAGTCACTGCAGGCGCTGGTTGCAGAGACGGCGCCGGATCGCGTGCTGTTGCACGGTGACAATGCGGACGATCATCTCGACTACCGGCCCGGTGGCCGTGCGGCGGCGGAGCTTGGGGTGCGTGCCCCGCTGGCAGAGGCTGGCCTGACCAAAGCGGAGATACGCGAACTATCCCAGCGACGGGGCCTGCCCACCTGGGACCACCCCGCGGAGGCCTGCCTGGCAACGCGGTTTCCAACCGGCACGATGCTGACGGCAGACGCGCTGGCGCGGGTGGAGCGGGCAGAATCGGCGTTGCACGACATACTGGGTGTGGGCGGGCTACGCGTTCGCGATCATTATCCTGTCGCCCGCATCGAGCTGCCGTCCAAGATGATCGCCGATGTGGCGCAAGTACCTCTCCGAGACAAGATCGTCACGGCGCTCAAAGCTGCCGGGTATCGCTATGTGACGCTCGACCTGAGCGGATATCGTATGGGGAGCATGAATGACCAACCAGGAAAACGCTGATCGTCTTAACAACCTGTCCGATGCGGTGCTGGACTTTGCCCGGGAGCATCGCAAGGGCGCGCCGGAGATCATCTATACCGGCGGCAAGGACGACGAGCAGAGTCTGGCGATCGCCGATCGCTTTCTCGGTGCGACCGGCCGGGCGATTCTGAGCCGGGTCTCGCCGTCGCTCGAGGAGAAGATCGAGCACAAGTACCGGGACGATCACCTGGAATGGTACCGCTCATCGCGCATAGCGATCATCCGTCGCGGAGCTCAGCCAGCACGCTACGGCGGCCGCGTGGGCATCCTGACGGCAGGCACGTCGGACAGGCCTACCGCTGAGGAGGCAGCTATCGTGTGTCAGGAGATGGGGTGCACGGTTTCTGCGCAGTATGACGTGGGTGTGGCCGGGCTGCACCGCCTCTTTGACCCTCTGCGCCAGCTGTTGCAGGTTGATGATGTGGACGTCATCATCGTGGCCGCGGGCATGGATGGCGCCCTGCCATCGGTGGTCTCCGGCCTGGTCGACGTGCCGGTGATCGGGTTGCCCACGCCAGTCGGCTATGGCAAAGGTGGCCAGGGTGAGGCGGCGCTCCTGGCGATGCTGCAGACCTGCTCTCCGGGGCTGGCTGTGGTCAACATCGACAATGGCGTTGGGGCAGGTGTGACAGCCGCTTTGATCGCCAATCGCGCGGAGAAGCAGCGCGCGCTGGCCCGCGCGTCGGTCACGGCGCGTCAGGCTCAGGATTAGCCGACATGAGCAGCGACGACACGACGCCCACACAGGTCATCTTGCTGGAATGCAACCTGGATGATATGACTGGTGAGGCGTTGGGCTATGTCCTGGAACGTCTGCTCGCCGCCGGGGCACTTGATGTCTGGTATACATCCATCTATGCGAAAAAGAACCGCCCCGCGGTAATTCTATCCGTGCTTTGCCGGGTGTTCGACGACGAGCGGATGGCCGAAATGGTGCTTACCGAGACCACCTCGCTCGGCATCAGAAAGCGCGTGGTGGATCGCGTCATCTGCACCCGGGAGAGCCTCACTGTGGACACCTCCTGGGGCCCGGTTCGCTGCAAGGTCAAGAAGTTGGGCGGCCGCGTCCTGAGCGTCAAGCCCGAGTATGAGGATTGCGCGCGACTGGCCAGTGAGCACAGTCTGCCCCTGGAGCAGGTCACCGAGCGGGCGCGCTCCGCCGCCTGGGACCAGATCGAGTGGGACGACATCGTCTGATATCGTCCCGTCCTCGCTCAATGTTTGGTTCGCGTCACGGCTATTCGTTCAGCGTGACCCAGTCCGTACTTCCGCTGTAACCCACCAGCTTGATGCGCACTTTGGCGCCCGTGCCCGCCTCTGGCTCTGTGCCTGTGACGATCAGAACCTCATAGGTGCGGACAGCTGGCGCAAGTTCGCCGATGCCCGGGATTGGCTGGAAAATAAAGCCGGGCGGCAGAATCCCAATGATGCCACCGATCGAAATGGTTGGCGTGGGACCGCTGGGAGGGGTCGGCGTCTTGGTAGGCACAGCGGTCTTCGTGGGCGTTGGCGTTGGCAGTGCAGCGCACACCATCAGGCTGCCATCGTCCTTGTCTGATGCGATCCAGCGGTCAAACACGAACGGGATATATCCCGAGTCGCCTGCCACCAACACCCTGTCTACGTACCAGTCGGGGCTGTAACCCGTGTTGTCATGTTGCAGGCAGACCTCTTTGTATGTCCCTACAGCCTCGCCCGGGATGACAAACCCCCTGGCTTCGGCCGGACCAAATGCCGGGGTAGGTAGCGGTGTCGTGGTGGGGGAGGGCTCTGGTGTTGGCGAAGGCATGTTGGCGATCGCGGCGGCGGTGCCGGCCGCGTCGGCTGTGGCTTGCATGGCGGCCATGGCTGCCTGCTGCGTAGCTTCAGCCTTGGCCTCGGCTGTTTTGGCCTCGGCGGTGCTCTCTGCAGCCACGGTCTTGCCCTCCGCCGCGACGGTCTTGGCTTCGTCCGTGCTGGACATCATCATAGCCAGCGCCATCTGTGTTGCGGTCTCCTGTGCCACCTGTGTCTGCTCGCGCTCACCCCGCGTCTCGGCCGTCTGCGTGGCATAGACGATCGCCTGAGCGACCGCTGTGGCCTCCGCGGCGCGTTCCTTCTGCCTGTTGGTGTATGCCAGCCCGATGGCCGCGGCGATGATGACGACGAGCGTTGTCAGGAGCGGAATTGCCCAGGTCGGCAGCCAGGGTTTGACCTGCAGAGAGGCCTGCGTGGTGGCGACCTGCTCGCCATTGGCGAGCGCGGCGATGGCGTAACTGTGCGTCTCTGCGCTGCCCAGCAGCGGGCGCTTGCCGCGCATCGCGATAGGCAGCGAGATGTCCTTGAGCGTACCCGCCGGCACCGCCACAGGGGAACTCTGCGCGGTTTGGGTCAGGACTTGATCCGGATCCTCCACAGCCAACACAAGGGACTCGGTGGCGTTTCCCTGGTTACTGACGGTCACGCGACCCCTGCCGGTGTTCGTGATTGTGCGCGGCGTGACCGAGAGCGACAGTTCGCGGAATGGCTCAACTGTCACGGTGCCGGCAGCAGCCACGCTCTGAGCTGGCTGCGACTGGGAATAGACCCGGACCGAGTAGTTGTGTTCACCTGCGCTGCTGGCAGGGCTCCTGGGCGCGGTGATGCGAATGGTCATCGTGCCCGCGTCGCCTGGCGCCAGGCGCAGGGGATCCTGCGGCATGGCGACCCACTCGGCCGGTATCCCCTCTACCGAGGGCATGAGATGGTCCACCTGTTGTTGGCGGTTGAGCAGGCGCACCGTGAGCACCGCGGGGACGCCCGTGCGAATCCGCTGGCTGGGAGGATCCAGTGTCACCTGGATCGGGTCTGGTGTGTCAACGACGGCGCGAGGCGCATAGGTAGCGGCTCCCGCGGGCGGTTCCGCAGGAGCGCCTGCGCCTGACACGCCCTGAAGTTTGAGCCAGTGATTGCCTATTCGTACGCTCTGGGTCGGTCGCCAGGGCTCTGAGACGCCGGGCAGCAGCCGGTTGTCGCCCATCCAGGTCCCATTGGTGGAGTTCAGGTCGGTGATCTGGAACTTGCCATCGGAAATGGTAATCTGCGCATGGTGGCGCGAGGCCTGCGTATCGGCCAGGGTGATGTCGTTATCCGCTTCGCGGCCAATGGTGATCCTGCGGCGCGATCCCAGCGCGAACGAGCGGGTCGTGCCATCTTCCTGCAGAATGACGATTTGCCCACCGGGCGCTGCGGCCGAGGGCGGCGTGGGCCAGCGATCCTTCTCCGGTGTTGGCCTGGGCTGCTCTTTGGATACCATCGTGGCCAGACTCGCCTTGGGGGCCGGGGTGTCGGCTGTCATCGTGTGTTCGGCCGGCCTGGCGAGCGAGATCCGTGCGGCGTCCAGCGCCGAGCGCAACTCACCGGCGTTCTGGTATCGATCGCCCGGTGACTTGGCGAGAGCCTTGAGGATGATCTCCTCCACCTGGGAGGGTATCTCTGGATCCACGGATCGGGGCGGTGGAGGCGGCTCTTTGGTGTGGGCACGGATCGCTTCGGTGAGCGTGCGCACCTCAAAGGGTAAGCGACCGGTTACCATCTCATAGAGCAGGATCCCCAGGGCATAGATGTCGGCTCGCCCGTCGATATCGCCGCCCTCGCACTGCTCGGGTGCCATATACGCCGGGGTGCCCATGCTTGTGCCCGGCATGCTCATGATGCCGCCCTCGGACAGTTTGGCCAGCCCGAAATCGGTCAGCATCGGATGGAACCCAAGGCCGAACGGGTCGGTTTGCCCGGGCTCCAGCGGCCTCAGGATCACGTTTCCGGGCTTGATGTCGCGGTGGAATACGCCCCGGGCATGGGCATAGCCCAGGGCCTCCGAAATCTGTTCAACGATGGCCAGAGACTCGGGGAGGGCCAGCACCATGCCCCGCTCGCTGAGCAGATGCAGCCAGTCCTGCAGGTTCTGGCCCGGGATAAAGGCCATGACGATATAGAGCAACTTGGGATCGCGCGAAAAGGCATAGATCTGTACGATGCCCGGGTGATCGAGCGCAGCGATTGCGCGCGCCTCTTGCATGAACCGCTCGCGAAATCCCTGCTGCTGGGCGATGTGGCTGTGCATCACCTTGATGGCGACGGCACGGTTCAGCGCGACATCCTGTGCGCGAAACACGGCGCCCATACCGCCCTGGCCCAGAAGCTTTTCTATGCGATAGGTATTGTCCAGGACTGTGCCTACAAGGCCTTCCATAATCTTCTCCCGACTAGGTGATCTGGAGCGTGTAACTTGTGTGCGCAGGGCGGTTTACGTCGATGATGCGCTCGACGATCCGCCGGTCGATCTCTCGATCCTGGCTAACGATAGTTACCCGGAATGTGTGTGGGCCGTCCATGTTTTCCTCTATCCGAACCTCGCATCCAGTAGCGATGCGCAGGTGGGTCGATAGCCCATCGACCGTTCCTCTCGCCTGGTGCAGCCAGTTGGCCTTGAGCAGCAACTCGCGTTGCGTTTCAGGCGACCAGTGCTCGTCAACCAGATGGGCCATCCAGTCGTTGAGCCACGGCAGGAACGTCTCGGGTGTCGTATCTGGATTGAGGAACATGTCCCAGTGGGCGACGATCTGCTGTATTGGCCCGATCAGATCCTCAAAGACCAGCAGGTAGCGCCCGATAAAGTCTGTTTCGGCGTAGATCGGCGGCAGATACTGCAGCCAGCGACTGGCCTGCGAAGGCATCCCCACCCAGGGCTCGACCGGCGCCGGTCCCACGACGGTGATCGGGGCCTCTGGCGGCGGGCCAGCGGGGCCCTCCGGTGGACGCCTGGATGCGCGCCGGGTACCCAGCCGCTCAAGCATGGCCAGGTCGACGGCGGGTGTCTCTATCTCTTGCTCAGGGGGCGTCTCTGCTTCAGGCGTCTCGCCGTCTGTGGTGGCACTTGGCTCTTTCGTCACAAGTTGCTCAAAGCTCAGGCGGAATGGCCCGATCGCGATCACGTCGCCGGGCTTTAGGGGTCGGGGCTCGTTAGGGGCCAGGGGCAAGTCGTTCAGCTGCGTCCCGTTGCTGCTGCCGAGATCTTCGATCCGGTATGGTTCGCGATCGCCAAAGATTCGGGCGTGTGCGCGCGACACCCAGGCGTGAGCGAGTACCAGGTTGGCCCTGGTCGAGTCACGCCCGATCAAGACCAGCGGCTCCTCTATCTCGTACTCTCTGGCCGGCTCGTCCGGTGAGACAATCACCAGTCTGTAGCGAGGTTCCTGCGTCATCTCGTCAGCCTCATTCCACCACAATCTCGACCTGGTGAATATCCGAAACAACTACCTCGTGCGCCAGCAGATCGATCTTGCGATCCGCCTGATGCGCACGATCATCGTCGTCGATCCAGTACATGTCAATGTTCTGGACGTTGAGCAAGCCCTCGACCTGCTGAATACAGCTATAGAGGTCGGAGAGATACAACTCGCGACCAAACGGCCACCCATTGCCCCCCGGGCCGCCTCGGAGCGGGTTGACGAACCGGTCCAGCGCAGAGCGGATATCCGCTTCCAGGCGGCGCTCATCCACCTCCGGTCGTGCGATGACCTGAGCACTGATGCGGACGCGCTTGTAGCCAGCAGCACGAACCTCAAGCTGGGTCGTGAGGAGGCGGCGGGCGTTGAGAAAGGCCGTGATACGCCCCTGCAGATCGGGTGAGAGCGCCAGCCGGGGTAGCGGTATATAGCGCGTGGCCTCCTCTTCGGGCAGGCTCGGAATCACAAGCACGTATACCTGGCCCGGGCCACTGCGGTCCGCTCCCATGCCCGCAAGAGCCGTTTGTAGGCAACACACACGGGCGACCTCGCCCTTGAACGCATCCAGGGTGAGGAACTCATAGTCTTCTGGCGTGACGGCACGATAGCGCGACCGCAGGAGGTTGCGGGCCCGAAACATGGCCTGCTCAAGTGTCTCCTGATCCAGACCGCCCTTGGCCGCTGACCGGTTTGAGGTGCGGTCGATGTATGCCAGCGCGGCACGCGGCTCGGTGATGGAAGCCGCCCGTACGTTGCCTGCCGTGCCGCCGCCATACCGGTAGCGCGAAAAGCGCAGCTCAGCCCCGCGGGGCGGCAGGGCGCCGAAGCGCAGCACGGTGCCGTCTCGCTGCCGTAGTGCCGGTCCGAAGCGCACCTCCCCGGTCGCGCTGTCCAGCGTATAGTGCCTGTCCTGACGTCCGGACTCGGCGAGCGTTTCGACTTCCTCCCACGGCTCCCACCCCTCCATGCCCGGCATCCAGATCTCGAGGCGCTCATCCGGGTGGCGCGGCAACACCGGTGTGTGCTCCAGATGGAATACCTGGCCCGGTGACCCATCGCTCCGCCCCAGCGCCTCGTTCGAGATCTCTGTGGCATGCGAGGCCATCACTGTTGCGCCCCAGGTGACCATCTCCAGGCGCCGCAGAATGGGCGAGGTCGCATAGGGACGCTGGTCCTCACGTGGGGGCGTCACCTGGCAGCGGATCCAGTAGGCTTCGATGCCATTGATCTCGGAGCGCGACATGGCCGGCAGATGCATCCGGACCTGTCCGGTAAAGCTCATCCCGCCGGTGGTATCTACCTCGACGTCTGTGTCACGCCAGCCATCGGCGGTCCATGCTTGCCATACGATGGGAGGTGATTCGGGGATGATATTCAGTCCCCCGGCGCGCACCGCGGCCATATCCAATCCGATATAGTGATTATCCAGATTGACGTCGTACCCGACGTACAGTGCGTCGCCCTCTGCAGGGCGGTCCGGGCTGAATACGGAGAACTCGCCGCTCAGCCGGGCCAGGGGCACCTCGTGATAGGCCATGCCCCCATCGGCGCTGCGATAGCGCGTGACGATGTGCTGCAGCCGGGCAGGACGGATCTCCAGGCTCTCCTCGGTCGTAAAGACCACCGCCTCGCCTCCGCCGGCCCGCGACGTTGCCGTGGCTGTGCCTCGCGGGACCTTGATGGCCTGCTGTTGCGGCGCCGAGAGGTAAAAGGTGACCGGCACAGAGGCAGCCTGGGGTGGCTCGAGCTGGATGCCCAGGAGGTTGAGCAACTCGATATAGTTCCGGGTTGGCATCTGGTTGACGCGGTAAAGCAGGATGTCGACCATCCATGCGAACAGCTCTATCAGCGTGACGCCCGGGTCGCTGACGTTATGGTCCGTCCATTCCGGGCAATAGAGCGGGATGCGCCTCTTGGCCTCATCGACCAGGTCCTGAAAAGAGCGATCATCGAGCGGCTGCGTGGGTAACGGCATTGTGGCGCTACTCCTCGGGAATCAGGTAGAAGGGGTACACGAGGCTCCGGCTGGAATGGGTAGACCGGATTGTGTACCTCACATTGATCAGCATGCGAGCTGCATCCTCCGGGTCAGGGGATGCCTGCACCTGCTCGACCTGGATTCGCGGCTCCCAGCGCCCCAGGGCCAGGCGCACAAGACGCTCTGCCTGGGCGATGGTTTGCAGATTGTTGGGTGCAAAGACGATCTCATTCAGCCGGCAGCCGAACTCTGGCCGCATGACGCGCTGGCCGGGGGAGGTGGTCAGGATGATACGGATGGACTCTTCGATCTCCTGCTCACCAGACACAGTGGCGATGCGCCCGCGGTGGTCCAACCGTGGCGGGAAGGCCCAGCCTCTTCCGATGATATCGTCTGACACGCAATGCTCCTTATTACCGCTGAACGAACGCGCTATCCGCCGGCCATCACCGTGCCTGTGGCGATCACGGTCCCCGCTGGTGCAGGGTTGATGTCGTCGCAGGTGCGCGCGGGATCCCCGTTCCGCGCGACCCCCTGACCATTGACCATTACCGTCATGCTGCCCATCATGATCGTGGCCTGATTAGTGGGCGGAACCTGAAAGCTGGGGCCGCCAATCGGAATGTGCGGAGGCTGGTTGATCGCCGTGCTGTTGACCGTGGCCACCGGCATGCCCCCGATCATGACATTGCTGCTGAGCCCTCCGTTGATCATGCCGTTGAATGGATGCCCGGGCGTCGGCGTCGGCACAGGGCCGCCGGGCGATGGCACCATGACGATGTGGGTGTCCATCGCGGTAACCGTGTCCCCCATTTTCGCGATCGGCTGCGCTGGCATGATACCTGTCCTCTACGGGTTCAGCTGGATCATGGCACCCTTGATCGTCAGGTTGCCGCTGGCCTCTATCTCCATATTGGCGCCGGCCTTGATGCTGACGTTCGTGCCCCCTTCGATCTCGAGGTCACCATCGCCCTTGATCGTGATCTTTCGCCCATTGTCGTCGAGTGAGAGCACGGCGCCTCCGGACGTCGTGATCTCCACCTTGCCGTCGTCGTCGTGCAGCACCAGGATGTGACCACCGGCGGTCTCGATCTGGATATAGGCCTCGTTCTCTTCGGCCAGGGTGATCTTGTGCCCCACACGGGTGACCAGCGCGCGCTGGACCACAGTGCCGTTGGCTATCGAAGTGGCGCTGTCGATCGGCGTGGCATCCTGGCCGTTCCAGAGGCCACCAAGCACGACAGGGCGGCCAATGTCCCCCTGCTCAAAGGCTACCAGAACCTCGTCATTGACCTCGGGCAGCCAGTAGATGCCCCGGTCCGGACCGGCGCCCGCCCCAATCACCCGGGCCCAATGGCTGCTCAGGTCCGGGTTCAGCCACGGGAACTTGACTGTGACACGTCCTATCCCATCGGGATCGTCGATATCGGTGACGATACCGGTCATAACCGGCCAGGTGGTATTGCGGCGTTCATCTCTGTCGAGCAGTCGCGCCAGCGTGTCATCCCGGCGACCCCGCACGGTAAAGTACGTGACATAGTCGCGCTCTGTGTTCCACACGTGCCGGGCGGTGGTCACCCGATACGTACCGTTGAACCTGTTGCCCAGCGCAGTGATGTTAGCCATCTTGCGGGCCTGCAGCTCCGGCATGCCAAAGCACTCGCCTTCGGCCTCCACAAAAGCACCGTCATACTCGTTCAGTATGGCCTGTGCCAGTTCATCCGCCTCGGTCTGGTCGGCGACACTGGTGGAGACAGTCAGCTCGCTGGCACTGCCAAAGGCATTCTCTGCCAGGCTGCCACCCGTGCCTTGCTCTCCGATCGATGGCGCGGCCTCGCCCGATGTCGCGCGCCCGACGATCTCGTTTTTCGTGGAGGGGTCCCAACCCCGCACCTCGACTTCACTCACCTGCTCGCCCAGGCTGAGGATGGGACGGAAGCTGCGCAGATTCTCGCCCCACTCCAGGTTGACGGTCTCGCCCTGTGCCGTGCCCGCCTTGAAGCAGAGGGTGCGTCCCTCAACATAGACGTCGTACCCGATTCTGCGTGCCCGCTCGCGGAGAAAGGCCATGTGGGTTTGCCCATGCTGAAACACGTGCTCGTGCTCGGTCGATGTCGCCTCGACGTCCGCTTGCAGGCCTGCCTGACTGGCGATATCGGACGCCACGGCACTGTCTGTCATGTTGGTATAGGTCTTTGTGATGGCGCCGCGGTGCAGGCGATGCGACCGGTCGTAGGCGCGCACCACCAGATCCGCGACGGTACCCTCACGAAAGTCGGGCTCGATCCCGGTGATCTCGCCGTCAAAGAGGGCAGTCTCTCCGCGCCCCTGTTCGTCAGCGACACCCACCTCGAGGCTCGCGCCCAGGTCAAAGGGCCCGTTGTTGATCAGCTCGGCTCCCGTGTCGTGCACGTTCAGCACACACATCGCCGGGAGCGCCAGGCTGCTCTCGACCTCGACCCGGTAGAGCTCGTCCATGACCGCGGTCTGGAGCGAGGTCCCGTTGACTTTGACATAGAGTTGTCGACTCAGGGCGGCATCGCGGGTCACATCGATAACCTCGCTGCTATTCCATCGGCGGGATGATGATCAATTGTCCAGCACGCAGGCGCAGAGGATCGTCTATCCCGTTTGCCTGGGCGATCTGGTGCCACTTGGTGCTGTCGCCGTACGCCTCAAAGGCGATGAGATCGAGGCGGTCGCCCGCATCGAGCGTGCGCGTTGTCGGGGCGATCCCGCCCCCGGACGTCGGGTTCTGCCCCAGAATGTCAAAGGCATCGCTCACCTGCTGCAGGCTGATCTGGATCGTGCTCCGCACCGCGGTTCCCGTGGGCAGAAACAGGTCGATCTGCTCGCTCATCTGCGTGATGACTGCCTCAAAGGTGAACGCACCCCAGATGAACATGCAGTGGGGCGGCTCGCTCTTGCCCGTCCGTGGATCCGTGCGCGAATCGTCCACCATCATCATGTTCCAGAGACGCGCCGTGAGCGAGCGCACATCCTGGCTCACGTCCAGCGTGTCAAAGAGCAGGCGCAATGTCAGGGTCTGCGCGCCGCCCTGCTGAAAGCGGATGTGCGGGATATTCTTGCCTTTGGTGTCCGCCTGTTCATAAGAGTTGGTCTTGGCGATGGTGTACTCGTACGGGTTGAACATGCAGGGCACGGATTCCCCTGTGTTCTTGTTTACGAGCACTGCGGGCGCCAGACCTCCTCGTGTCGTCGGCATCTCTACGAATCTCCTTAACGCAGTCGCGAGCCGCCCAGGCGCTCACGTTCGACGCGCAAGCGATCTCTCAACTTGCTAAACACGCGTTCCGCCAGTTCATCGATATCCGGACCCCGCTCCGCCTGGGGCGACTCCTCACTCTCGGCGGGGCCAGTCTCCGTAGAGGAATCTGCGCGAGTCGTGTCCGCGGGCGCTTCGGCGCGCCGGATCGGTGGGCCCGGCCAGGCCTCTCGATCTCGTGTGACGCGAGTTGGTGCAGCCATCGATGCGAT
>CAZMAI010000054.1:0-15812 GCA_964564195.1 uncultured Anaerolineales bacterium
CTGGTACACGGGCATATTGGCGCGCTTGCCCTTGATGTCCCACAGGGCCTCATCCAGGCCGCTGAGGGCATTATTGAGCACCGGGCCGCTGCGCCAGTAGGAGCTCACAAAGGCCGCCTGGTAGAGGTCGTCGATGCGGTCTACGTCACGGCCAATGGCAAAGGGCTTGAGATAGGACTCGATCGCAGTGGCCACGGCAAGGGCACGCTGCGTGAACGTCGCACATCCCAGGCCATAGAGCCCCGGCTCGCTCGTCAGTACCTTGACAACAACCAGCCGTATACCGGCCGGCGCTGTGAGAATCGTCTGTACATCCGTGATTCTTACCGGCGGACACCCGCGCTCGCCCATAGAGCCCCTCCCCTTCGATCGTTGCGCGACCATATTACCCCGGGCACGGGCAGCCATCAAGTCACGTCAGCGAATGACCTGCTGCCGTTTTGATTGATGGTTCGCCTCACCTATAATCTTTCGGACACAGCGGATGCACCAGGAGACGTGGAAATGCTAAAGACACACGACTGCGGCCAACTGCGCGCGGCCGATTCCGGCAAGACAGTGACGCTGGCTGGTTGGGTACACCGGCGCCGAGATCATGGCAACCTGATTTTCGTCGATCTGCGCGATCGCTTTGGCATCACACAACTAGTGTTCAACCAGGATCTCTTCCCAGAGACTCACGCCGCGGCCTCTGACCTGCACATCGAGTATGTGATCCGTGTGGTCGGCCAGGTACGAGAGCGTCCGGAGGGGATGCGGAACACAGATATGCCCACGGGCGAGATCGAGGTCGTGGGCACCGACTTGGAGATCCTCAACACGGCCAAGCTTCCGGTGTTTCACATCAATCGCGAGAGCGAGGTGGACGAAGCGGTCAGGTTGCGGTATCGCTACCTCGACCTGCGCCGTCAGCGCATGCAGCGCAACCTCGTGCTGTATCACGAGGTCACCCGGTTCATTCGTGAGCATCTCTCCGACCGCGGCTTTGTAGAGATCGAGACACCGATCCTGTTCAAGAGCACACCCGAAGGTGCCCGGGACTATGTCGTGCCCAGCCGGATCCATCCGGGCAAGTTCTATGCTCTGCCTCAATCGCCCCAGCAACTCAAGCAGTTGTTGATGGTGAGCGGGTTTGAGCGTTATTTTCAGATCGCCCGGTGCTTCCGCGATGAGGACCAGCGCTCGGATCGCCAGCCGGAGTTCACCCAACTGGACCTCGAGATGTCCTTTGTCGATCGCGATGACATCCTGGCTCTCATGGAGGAGTTGCTGATTGCCCTGGTCCCCGCCGTCTCGGACAAACGCATCGCGACCGTCCCCTTTCCCCGGCTAACCTACGCCGAAGCTATGGACAAGTACGGCAGCGACAAGCCCGATGTCCGGTTCGGCATGACAATCGTGGACATTACCGACATCGCTGGCAAGACAGCGTTCACTGTGTTCAGCGGCGCTGCCGAAGCGGGCGGCCGGGTCAAGGCTATCGTGGCACCTGGCTGCGCTGGCTACACCCGGCGACAGATCGATGAGCTCGGACAGCTTGCCCGTGACCTCGGAGCCAAGGGCCTCGCTACCATCCAGATGCGTCCCGAAGGCCCGCACACCCCAATTGCGCGCTTTCTGTCGCCAGAAGAGCTCCAGAGCATCATCTCGCTTTGCGCCGCTCAAGAGGGTGACCTGGTGATGATCGTGGCCGATCAGCCCAGGGTCGTCGCACAGGTGCTCGGGCAGTTACGCACCGAGTTCGGCAAGCGATTGTCGCTGGCTGATGACGACGTGCTGGCCTTTGCCTGGATCACCGACTTTCCGCTGCTGGAATGGGACGAGGAGGAGCAGCGCTACACGGCGGTGCACCATCCCTTTACGGCCCCCATGGATGACGACCTGGACATGCTCGAGTCCGCGCCCGAAAAGGTGCGCGCCAAGGCGTACGATGTGGTTGCCAACGGCTATGAGATAGGCGGCGGAAGCATTCGAATCCATCGCAGAGATATCCAGGAGCGGATGTTTGCGGCCATCGGGATGAGCACAGAGGCCGCGCAGTCCCAGTTCGGCCACCTGCTGGAAGCCTTTGAGTTCGGCGCCCCGCCCCATGGCGGCATCGCCGCCGGAATGGCGCGCCTGGTGATGCTCCTGGCCGGCGAGCCGAACATTCGCGAGGTGACGGCCTTTCCCAAGACGCAGAGTGCCGTCGACCTGATGACAGACGCTCCGTCATTCCTGACGCCGCGGCAACTGTCCGAACTACACATCCTGGTGAACGATGCGGATCTCAGAAATCCCAGGGACAGCGATGCCTGACCCGAAACGGGAGAAACAACTCCTGGCGCTGACTGAAGCGATCGGCTTTGGTTTTCACAATCTCGCCTACCTCGACCAGGCGTTGACGCATAGCTCCTATGCCAACGAGAATCCGGGTTCGGAGACTGGTGACAACGAGCGCCTGGAGTATCTTGGCGATGCTATCCTGGGTTTTCTCGTGGCCGAGTGGCTGTTCAAGCGGTATCCGGTAGCGCAGGAGGGAGAACTCACCAGCCTGCGTGTCTTTGTGGTGCGGTCCGAGAGCCTGGCCCGGGTAGGCCGCGAGTTGCGGCTGGGTGAGTATTTGCGCATGGGACGAGGCGAGGAGGCCACCGGCGGCAGGGAGCGCGAAGCGAACCTGTGTGCCGCCGTCGAGGCCTTTGTGGGGGCGATCTACCTTGACAGGGGTTTGGAGACCACCCGCGCCCTGGTGGTCGCCCTGCTCGAGTCCCGCTCTGGCGAGATCGAGCAACAACGCTCAGCAAAGAACGCCAAGAGTTACCTGCAGGAGTATACGCAGTCGGTCATGCAAATCACGCCGGCCTATGCTATCATCGCCGAGCAGGGTCCCGACCATGACCGGCAGTTTGTCGCACGGGTTATGGTTGGCGACGAGACCTGGGGCGAGGGCTCCGGGCGTAGCAAGCAGGCTGCAGAGCAGGCCGCCGCTGCTGCGGCCATCGAGCAGCGGTCGCTATAGCATCGCGCGCTGAATGAGCGGGTGCCCCAGCAGTGCCCTATTCGACACCCAAAACCTCATTGTATTGAGACAGGACTTGTAAGGACAGCATGCGCCTCAAGCGTCTGGAAATGTACGGTTACAAGAGCTTTGCGTCCCGCGCTGTTTTCGAGTTTGGCGACGGGATCACGGCCATCGTGGGCCCCAACGGCAGCGGCAAGAGCAACATCGCCGATGGGGTACGCTGGGTGCTGGGGGAGCAAAGCTATAGCAACCTCCGGGGACGCCGCACGGAGGACATGATTTTCGCAGGCTCCCGGCGTCGCTCTCGCCTGGGCATGGCCGAGGTCACCATCACTCTCGACAACTCTGACCGGTGGCTCGACATCGACTTTACCGAAGTCACGATTGGCAGGCGCGCCTACCGTTCCGGCGAGAACGAATACCTTCTCAATGGGACCCGGGTCCGATACCGCGAGATCTCGGACCTGTTGGGGGCTGCCGGCCTGGCCGCCAGCAATTACATCGTGATCGGCCAGGGCATGGTAGATGCCGCTCTCGCGCTCACGCCGGAGGCGCGACGCTCGCTGTTCGAGGAGGCTGCCGGAATTGCCCCGCAGTTGCGCAAACGCGAAGAGACCCTGACGCGTATCGCGGAAACCCAGCGTAACCTCGAGCGTGCTGAGGACATTATCAACGAACTGCGGCCGCGGGCGCGCACGCTGCGGCGCCAGGCGGAGCGCGCCGAAGAACACATGCTGCTCGTGCAGGACCTCCGCGAGCTACAGCGTATCTGGTACGGCTATCAATGGCAGAACGTGCAACACCGCGTCGCTCAGGCCGAGATGCAGCTGTTAAATGCCCGTGAGCACCTGGAGGCACAGCGCTCCTTTGCCCGGGAGTTGCAGACCAGCCAGGAGACATTGAGGGAGCAGATCTCGCAACAGGTGACGCTCCACAACGCTCTGTCCGAGCGTCTGGCTACGCTTCGCAATGAGGCCGATGGCATCAGTCGTGATCTGGCCATCGCGGGCGAGCGCGCCCGTCTTTACACGCAACAGATCGCTTCTGCAGCCAGCGACCAGCAGGCCCTCTTGTCGCGGCGCTCTGTGCTTGACGAAGAGGTCTCCAGAGCCCGGGAGCAACTGGCCGAACACCACGCCCGCCACAAGACCTGCCTGGCGGAGATAGAAGAACTCAAGTCCGCCGTCGCCGCCATCGATCAGGAACGCGAGGCGATAGCCAGGGACCTCCGCTCGCTCGAGCAGGAGGTGGCATCGCGCGAGCGCGAACTTGCCCAGCGTCAGGCGCAGAGCGAGCAGCTGGCAGAGCGCAAGCGCGAGCTGGAATCTGAGCGCGAGACCGTCAGGCAGCGCAGTGCCCGGACCGCAGAGCGGCTGGAAACCATGCGCGCCCAGGCCGCCGACCTCGAAGCACGCGAGCAGGCACTGGATGCAGAACAGCGTGCGCTGGAACAGCTCCAGGAAGAGGCCGAGAGCGAACTGCTGGCTTCACGCGAGGCGCTGGTATCATTGGAGAGGCAGGCCAGCGAGGCGCGCGGCGACAGAGATCAGATCCTGGGCAGACAGCGCTCGCTGCAGCGGTTGAGAGAGCAGATGAGCGACTACCATCCCGGCGTCCGCGAGATCCTGCGCGCCGCCGACGCGCTCAAGGGCATACGGGGCACCGTCGCCAGTCTCATGCGGGTACCGCAAGAGTACGAGCAAGCGATCCAGTCGGCTCTCGGCTCGCGCCTGGAAAACCTCGTCACCGAGCGCTGGGAGGACGCGGAAGCGGCCATTGCCCTGCTAAAGCAACGACAGGCTGGCTGGGCGACTTTTCTCCCGCTGGACTCGCTGCATGTGCGTCCTGCCCTGCGGCCCCGAACCATGACAGGCGTCGTGGGAGTGGCCAGCGAACTGGTCCGCTATGATTCGGAGCTACAGCCCGTGTTCGACCTGCTGCTGGGGCACGTCCTCATCGTGCAAGACCTCCCGGCGGCCCGCAGGCTCTTGAGGGAGCGAACGGGGGCCTCGCTTCTGGTGACGCTCGAAGGCGAGACGGTCCAGCCCAGCGGCGCAGTCAGCGGTGGTACCAGACAGACGCAGACGCGATTGCTGCAGCAAGAGCGCGAATGGCGGGAACTGCCGGCCCGCCTGCAGAGTGCGGAGGACGTCCTGGCGGAGGCGACCAACAGCGTTGCCGCGGCTCAGGATCGCATCGGCGAAATCCAGGCCTCGCTCCGCCAGCGAACGCAGGAGATCACGCAGGGACGCCGAGACCGGGAGCGCGCACACCAGGCTCAGCTCAAGCACGGAGATGAGCTCGTCCGTGCTGAGAGGGACTATAACTGGCTTGCCTCGCGCAGCACACAGATCGGTGACGACCTCGAGCAACTCTCCCAGAGGCAGGAGGCGGTCTCGTTTGCCATAGCCACCCTTAGCGAGCAGGGTGAGGCACTGGCCACACAGCTGCGAGAATTGGCGAAACGACGGGACGCAATCCAGGATACGTCCGAGCGCCAACGCCTGAACGCCCTCGAGACGGAGGCCGAGGTGAGCGCCCGTACAGCGCGCAGCGTCACGGCCTTGCTGGATAGCCACATTCGCAACCTGGAGCAGATCGATCAGCAGATCGCCACCCGTGAGGCTCAGCGCAAAGAACAGGCGGCGCGGCTCCAGGAGCTCAATAGCCAGTTGGCCCAGCGCCAGGAACGACTGGCAGCCCTCGAGTCCCGAGCAGAGGAGACACAAGGCCAACTCGCGCCGGTCCACGCCAAGCGTGTAGAGTTGGAGCGCGAGGAGCAGCGGACCATCCGGCAACACGCGGACAGCCTGGAGAGGCTGCACGAGGCAGAGACGGAATACAATCAGACGGTGCTGGAGCGAGATCGCGCGCGCGATCGGCAGGCAAGCTTGAGCGGAGAGATCGAAGAGTCCTTGGGGCCCATCGATCTTCCCGACGTGACAGCGCACCAACTGCGCCTCAACCTCGATGACAACGTCGTCGAGTTACCGCGCGTCACATCGCTCCCCGCAGGGCTTAACGACGAGATTCGTCAGCTGCGTGCTCGCCTGCGCCGCGTCGGCAGCATCAACCCCGAAGCGCCCCGAGAGTACGAGCGGCTGCTGGAGCGACAGACCTTTCTGCAGGGGCAGGTGTCAGATCTTCGGGGTGCTATCGCCTCACTGCATGAGGTGATCGAGGAACTCGACCAGGTCATCGAGCACGACTTTGGAGCCGCGGTCAAGCGCGTGGATCAGGGATTCGCCAATTACTTTGAGGAACTCTTTGGTGGAGGCTCTGCGCGCCTGGTGCTTACCGATCCGGACAACATGGCGACCACCGGCGTAGACATCATTGCGCACCCGCCCGGCAAGCACGCCCAGCGATTGTCACTGCTTTCCGGCGGCGAAAGGGCGCTCACCGCCGTTGCGCTGCTCTTTGCGCTCCTCAATGCCAACCCGGTGCCCTTTTGCATTCTGGATGAGGTGGATGCCGCCCTGGACGAGTCCAACGTGGGCCGCTTCCGTGACATGTTGCGCAGCCAGGCCAGCAATGCCCAATACGTAGTTATCACACACAACCGTCGCACGATCGAGGCTGCGGAGACTATCTACGGCATCTCCATGGAGGATCAGGGCGTCTCGCAGAGCATCTCTCTTCAGGTGGGCCAGGCGATCGCAGGAACAGCGTAGGATACCTGCGAAAAGAGGCCTAGACTGCGGGAGCGGGCGGGGGGCTATCCTCCAGCTCGGGCATGCGGGGCAAAAGATCCAAGGACTCGAGACCGAAATACCGCAGGAACTCAAAAGTCGTGCCCAATAACTCCGGCCGACCGGCCTGCTCCAGCTGACCGACCGTCTCGATCAGGTTGCGGGCGCGCAGCGTGCGAATGACGGCATCCGAGTTGACGCCTCGAATCGCTTCCACCTGAGCCCGTGTCACCGGCTGCCTGTAGGCGATGATCGCGATGGTCTCCATGGCCGCGGGCGAGAGTTTTGTGGTGCGGTCCATGCCCAAAAAGCGCGCCACGCAAGAGGCCGCCTCTGGCGCGGTCACGAGTTGGACACGCACGCCCACCCGCACGACCGAGACGCCTCGAGATGGCGCCTGTTCGATCAGCCAGTCCAGTGCCTGTTGGACGCGATCGGCCGGGGCATCCAGCGCAGTGGCCAGATCCGAGACATTGACCGGCTCATCCGCCACAAACAAAAGCGCCTCAACGAGGCGAGCCAGATCACGACTTGATTGTGGCACCTGTTCCACGGCAGATTTACCCCACTGTGCGAGCCATCTAGCAGACAAGTTGGCCCTCGCAGTATCGGATGACGTCCTGCATCCTGCGAGGGCCGTGAAGCAACAAACGGCAGGCTACTTGGCCTTTTCCTCGTCCTGATCAAACGCCGTGTCGTCGCTGACCGGACGGGACGCCGTTCCCTGCGCAGGCGGGGCGACAGGCGCTGGCCGGGACACAGGAGGGATGAGCGGCTCGGGAGCCGGCTTGACCTCGCCGCCGCCTTTTCCACCGGTCGCTGCCATCGTGCCCCGCGGGAACGGTTCGTGGGCCACATTAACCTCAACCTGGCCATGGATCTTGACGCCCAGCTGGGTCTCGATGATCTCGTGCGCCAGCTTGACGATGTCACCCGTAACGGCGGGCACGTTCACCGTCGGGCTGGTGTGAAGATCGATCGCCACCGATACGTCTTTGCCACGGCTGGTGATTCTGGGCTTGGCATCCCTGACGCCCGGGAGTTCATCGATGCGGTATGCCAGGCTCTGGGTGACCGACTCTACGCCGATGCGGGCCTTGCCGTCACCCTCGGTCTTGATCCGCACCGACTTTTTGCGCGTCCTGCGGACCTCCAGGATGAGGAGGATCAATAGCACGAGCGCGACGACGCCCACCCCTACCATGTAGTAGATGTTCCAGTTGGCGTCAGAGAATAACACGCTGTCCTGCGCACGGGAAAGAGCATCAGCCCCCGTTTGGAGCACGCTCAGCGGATTGATGAGCAGCAAGGCGGCCAGGCCCAGCAACCCCAGTATGAGCAAAACCATCACAATCCGGTTAAAGACATTCATGGGACTCTCCTTATCTGATGGCGTGATGAATGACATCGCAACCATTATACACACGGGACTATGCAACGTCCACATCAGCGTGCGTCTTGCCAGGCTGCCGCGCGGTTGTCCACAGGGCGGCCTATGGTATAATCGCTCCCTGGAGGCAGTGCAATGGAACGAAAAAAACGCTTGATGCTCATCGATGGGCATGCAATGGCCTACCGGGCCTATTTTGCGACGCCGCCTCTCACCGCACCTAACGGCGAGCCGAGCAATGCGATTTTCGGCTTTGCCAGCATGTTGCTCAAAGCCATCGCTGACGAGAACCCGGATTACGTCATCGCGACCTTTGACTCTGGCAAGACCTTTCGCCACGAGGAGTATGCCGAGTACAAAGCAACGCGCGCCAAGATGCCGGACGATCTCGCTGTTCAGGTGACCCGTATCCAGGAATTGGCCGAGGCCATGGGCATCCCCGTGCAGACGCTAGAGGGCTATGAAGCCGATGACCTCCTCGGCACACTCTCCGCCCTGGCCAGCGCACAGGGGGTCGAGACGATCATCGTCACAGGAGACAGCGACACCTTGCAGCTTGTTTCTGATGACGTGCACGTGCTGATGCCACGCCGCACCATGGGCAATGTCCAGCATTTTGATGTCGCCGCCGTCAAGGAACACTATGGGCTTGGCCCGGAGCAACTGATCGATCTCAAGGCGCTGATGGGAGACTCGTCGGATAATATCCCCGGTGTCAAGGGTGTCGGCGAAAAGACCGCCACTCACCTCCTGAGTCAATATGGCACGCTGGAAAACGTCTACGGACACCTGGACGAGATCGCACAAACCCGCTTTCGTAACGCCCTACAAGAGCACCATGACGAGGCGCTCTTGAGCCAGCATCTCGTCACCATCGTACGGGATCTGGATGTACCACTGGACCTGGAGGCGGCGCGCTGGGGCGTCTATGACCGCGAGCGTTTGATGACCATGATGCGGGAGCTCGGATTTCATTCGCTGGTGGATCGCCTGCCCGGTGACGCGCCCGTTCCTGGTGAGCAGCTCACGCTGTTCTCCACCCCTACCCCGGTTCAGGCGGGGCAGCCGCGCGTATTCGGTGACTATCGCATCGTCGACACGACCGCCGCGTTGGAGAGACTTGTGGACCGGCTCGATGCAGTAGAGATCATCGGCCTGGATACAGAGACCACCAGCACTGACCAGATGCAAGCACGTCTCGTGGGGATCTCCATGGCCACAGCGGAGGCAGAGTCCTGGTACATCCCCGTCGGACATGAGCGGCGTCAGGACGAGCGGCAGCTTGACCTTGAGACGGTCGCTGCGGCTATCGGACCTTTCCTGGCCGATCCAGCCAAAGGCAAGGTCCTGCACAATGCCAAGTACGACCTGATCGTGCTCGAGCGGCACGGTCTCCCCGTACGCGGCCGGTGCGACGACACGATGCTCGCCGCGTGGCTGCTTTCGCCCAACGGTCGCGGCATCAGTCTGCGTGAGCAGGCTTTTCAGCGCCTGGCCATCGAGATGACCGATACGTCCGAAGTGATTGGCAAAGGCCGCGCCCAGACGACGATGGACAAGGTGGCTATCGAAGCCGTGGGCATGTACGCGTGCGCCGATGCCGACATGACATTACGCCTTTACGGGATCGTTCGCCAGGAACTCGCGGAGCGCAACCAGCTTGAGCTCTACGACGAACTCGAAGTTCCGCTCGTGCCGGTTCTCAAGGACATGGAGATGCATGGGGTGTTGGTGGATGTGCCCTATCTCCAGGAGATGTCCACGAGCATCGCGTCGCAGATCAGGGAGTTGGAACAGAGCATCTACCGGCACGCGGGGCATCCGTTCAATCTGAACTCGCCCAAGCAGCTGGGGGAGGTGCTCTTCCAGGAGCTCAACCTGCCGGTCGTGCGCAGCACCAAGACGGGTCCCTCCACCGATGCTGCCGTCCTGGAGCAATTGCGCGACGCCCATCCCATGGTGGGCCTTCTGCTCGAGTATAGGAACCTGGACAAGCTGCGGGGCACCTATATTGACACGCTGCCCAAACTGGTTCATCCCAGGACCGGAAGAGTGCACACGTCCTACAACCAGGCTGGCACGAGCACGGGCAGGCTCTCGTCGAGCGATCCGAATCTGCAGAACATACCGGTGCGCGATGAGATCGGCAGAAAGGTGCGCCGCGCCTTTGTGGCTCCCCCGGGGCATGTCCTCCTGGGATGCGACTATTCGCAGGTCGAACTGCGCATGCTGGCGCATGTGTCGGAGGATCCCCAGATGATCGCGGCCTTTGAGCGCGACGAGGATGTGCATGCCACCACAGCCGCGGCGATCTTTGGTCTGGACCTCGACGATGTCACCTATGAGCAGCGCAGTATGGCCAAGGCGATCAACTTTGGCCTCATGTATGGCATGAGCCGGTACGGGCTGGCCGCCAGAACCAACCTCTCTGCGGAAGAAGCCGGGGAGTTTATCGACGCCTACTTTACCCGTTTTGCCGGCGTGCGACGTTACCTGGATGACACGATCGCCCAGGCCCGGGACCGCGGCTATGTGGAGACGATTATGGGGCGCAGGCGGTATTTCCCCGAGTTGACGCAGCGCACCATCAACCAGACAGTCCAGAATGCGGCGGAGCGTGCGGCCGTCAACATGCCCATTCAGGGCAGTGCGGCGGACATTCTCAAGGTCGCGATGATTCGGCTGCACGAAAGGCTCCAATCCAGCAGCCTGGACGCCCAGATGATCCTGCAGGTACACGACGAGCTTGTGCTCGAAGTCGCTGAAAAGGATCTGGCGGCCGCGACGGAGCTCCTGGTGGAGACCATGTCGAATGCCGCCCAACTGCGTGTTCCCCTCAAGGTCGACGTATCGGTCGGCAAGAACTGGATGGAGATGAAGAGTTGATGATCGACGTCGAGCTCAAGAGCGCGATTGCTGCCGGGATCAAGCGGGCGCAACGCCACGGTGATCTGCCAGCCTTTGACATACCCTCAGAGATCCCTGTCGAGCACCCCCGACAGCCCGAGATGGGCGATTATGCGACTCCCATCTGCATGCAGCTGGCGCGGCTGGCGCGCATGGCGCCGATCCAGATTGCAAAAGTTCTCGTGCGTCGCATGCGACTCCCTGACTTTATCGGGCAAGTGACGGTTGCTGCGCCTGGTTTCATCAACTTCCGGCTTGCCACAGACTGGCTGACCGCACAGGTGGAAGCCATACTTGATGCTGGCGATGCTCTGGGCATTCTCGACCTGGGTGCAGGCCGGAGTGTCCAGGTGGAGTATGTCAGTGCCAACCCCACCGGACCGCTCCACATGGGGTCAGCCCGGAACGCAGTCCTTGGCGATACCCTGGCCGCCGTGCTGCAAGCCGCGGGATATGCAGTGCATCGCGAATACTATGTCAACGATGCCGGCAGCCGTATGCGCGTCTTTTACGAGACAGCCTTTGCCCGCTACGCCCAGGCGCTCGGCCATGATGACATCGCGGTCCCCGAGGATGGCTACCAGGGTGCCTACATGATTGAACTCGGCCGGCAGATCGCCGAGGCTCACGGGCCTCGTTATCTCGAGCTGCCCGCCGACGAGGGCGCTATTGCCGTCGGCAAACTGGCGCTGGACAGCGTGATCGCACAGATGCGAGAGGATCTCTTTGCGATGGGCATCCAGTATGACTGCTGGTTCTCAGAGCAATCGCTGTATCAGGACGGGCAGTTCGACAAGATCATGACGATCCTGCGCGAGGGAGGCTATCTCGATCTCCACGACGGCGCCGTGTGGTTCACGGCCACCAGGCTGGGCGGGGCAAAGGACGAGGTGGTCGTTCGCTCCGACGGCACGCCGGGCTATTTCGCATCCGACATCGCCTACCACTACAACAAGTTCGTCGAACGGGGTTTCGATCGTGTAATCGACGTGTGGGGCGCCGACCATCAGGGCCATGTGCCCCGCATGCGGCACATGATGGAGGCCCTCGGGCTCGACCCCGACCGGCTGACGCTGGTGCTCTACCAACTGGTCACCCTCAAACGGGGCGGTGAGATCGTCCGACTCTCCAAGCGCACGGGTGATATGATCACCCTGCGCGAGGTAGTGGACGAGGTCGGACCGGACGCCGTCCGCTACTTTTTGCTGTCTCGCTCCGCGGACAGCCAGATGGAGTTCGATCTCGATTTGGCTGTGGCGCAGTCGGACGAGAACCCGGTGTACTATATCCAGTATGCCCATGCACGCATCTGTTCCATATTACGCTATGGCGAGCAGGTGGATGCGGCAAACGCGGATGTCTCCCTGCTGACCCATCCCGCAGAACTCACGCTGATCCGGCGCATGATCCAGCTACCGGAGATTATCCAGCTCGCGGCAGAACAACTGGCACCGCACCATCTCGCCTACTATGCCTATGAGCTGGCGTCTGATCTGCATGCCTTTTACCGTGATTGCCGGGTAGTCAGCTCGGATCCAGCCGACCAGGCGGTCGGATCCGCACGCATCCGGCTGGTACAGGCCTGTCAGGCCGTTCTAAAGCGGGTCCTCGGCATTATGGGGATGACGGCGCCTGAGGTCATGTAGCGACCTCCCGAGGAGAATCCCCTGGGGCGCAAGGTAAAGGCACAAGAGAACCTTTGACCGATCAGTTTATGTGTGCTAAACTCGAGAATGGTAAGGTCGTAAGCATAGCGGGCGAATAGCTCAGCCGGGAGAGCACTTCCCTTACAAGGAAGGGGTCACAGGTTCGAGCCCTGTTTCGCCCACTGATCCTCAAGGCTTCGGCCAAATTGGCCGGAGCCTTTCGATATTGGCTGATCCGAGGGTTGGCCCGGGAGGGGATAGATGGCCCGTGTTCGTCGGATGCGAACCCAGGAACCTGGCTTTTGGAAAAGTGACTACAAGGTCTCTGCAGATGACCTGGATTACCTGACCGGGGTTATCCTGGAGGCCGGGCAACCCGCTACTCTCAATGATCTCGTAACTGCTCTGATGTTGCGGCTGATTCATCGCGAGAAGGAACGTGCCGCACGGCAGGTGAGCGACGGTGAGGTCTACCGCCCGGCGGATCACTTTGACGCCGGTCAGAACCTCTACTTTACCGATCGCGATCTGGCACAGGCTACCGTTTTGGGCGTTCGGCCGGGGGTCAATCCGCGATACAGCGATTTCCAGGTGATTCGTGTCGCCTTTGAAGACGGGACAGAACTAGAGTTCGCCTCCGATCTCGATATCGCCCATCCGCTCAACCGCCCGCCAGAGGAACTCGTCGGCGGCAGCGCGGAGGATCTGAGCGAGCAAGAGATCCTGCAGACCTACGCTGGGGACGTGAGCCCCCGGCTGGAAGAGGCTCTCGAGGATGACGAGGGCTGGGTGCAGTTTGACGGCGTCTGGTTCTTGAACGAACTGCTGCCCGAGTTCCACGTGGGCCATCTGAACCTGGCTGAAGCAGCGATCTATGAAGCCGCCAGGCCGATGCCGGTGACGGAGATTCTCGGCCGCCTCGAGCTTGGCCTCGCCGGCTCCAGACAGGCGCAGTTGTTCTCTCTCAACCTCGCGCTGGCACAGGATGAGCGCTTTGACAATGTCGGCACGCGCACGCAGCAGAACTGGTACCTGCGCGCGCTCATGCCCGGGGCAGCCTTTTCCCGACCAGCCGTTCACCGGAACCCCTTTAGGCCGACCGGCGACGAGTACATCGGCCTCACGATGCTGGACATTGTCGAGTCATTGGGCGACGAACTGGACAGCATAGAAGGTGCCTACGTCGGGAACGGCCCGGACATCGCCTTTGAGGTGTCTTTTCCGCACCTCTACGCGGGCACAATGCCCGCCTCCCGCACGCTGCTCTCACTGTTTTCCTATGAGCAAGGTCAGCACCTCCAGGTCAAGCTGATTGATGGCCGCAACGGCCGCTCCTTCTCGGGTTGGCTTCTGCCAGAAGAAGGCTACATCGCCGGCCTCGGCGACTGGTACAAGCAGGTGGGCATGGTCGTCGGCGGCCTCGTGACAGTGTCGCCGGAGGACGAACCCGCCAGCCTCAAGCTCGGCATCACGGTGCCCCGCAGCAGCAGCAGTGGATGGGTACGCCAGGCTTCCGTCGCAGACGGGGCGCTGGTGATTCAGATGCAACTCGGACGCATCGCCGTGCGGCATGATCCGGCCACTCTGATCGACGTCGCCGACCAGGAAGCGATCGCCGGCCTCATGGTGCAAACACAGCAGGGCAACCGCAGCCTCTATGGTCTCATCAAGGCTGTCTTTGCGGAACTCGCCAAGCTCAGCCCCCAGGGGGTTGCATCCTGCCAGGCCATCTACTCCGCCGTGAATATGTACCGCAGGGCAGGCGCTGTGCCGGTGTTCTCTATCCTCACACGCAATGCCTGTTTCGACCCGGTAGGTAACGGCGAGTGGGCCTACGATGGTTCCCTCGAGGGCCAGTTGTACGAGACGCCAGAAGAGATGCGGGAGCGCCCCCTCTCTCACCGCAATGATCTCGCGCGCGATCAGGTTGTGCGCTATGCCGGCAATTAGGGAGGTTACGCATGGCGCTTAGATGGCTACGCCCGACGCTCGATACTCGTTTTCACATTGATATGAACTGGTGGGAGGAGCAGGGCCGGGATATCCGCGTGTATCTGCGCGATCTCCTGTGCGACGAATGTGGCGGGGCACTCCATTCTCTGCCAGCCGATCAGATGATCGACTCGGTGGATATGGAGACCGGCGAGGTACGCCAGGTCGACCCGCTCTGGGACTCGTTGCTGACGTGCTGCTCGAAAAAGCCGGGCTTTATCGATGACCAGATGCCGATTGTGGATGGGATATTCCGGGTCTTTGTGGCCAACGGCAATCAGCCCTTGAGCATTCGCGAGTTGCACGACTACATCGGGCGCCGGACGCCCGAGATGATACTGCGTACGTTGACTGCCGGAGAAGTCTACCTGGGTATCAAACCCTATCGTGAATAGGGTTCTCGTCCAACCCAACGCATCAGTAAGGGCAGCCCTCAAGCAGGTGCTGCCCTCCTGCTAAACAGGATACTTGATCCGGGCAGCGGCCCATACAATACTGATGAATACAGCTGAGACTCCGCGATGGCACATCTGGTTGGTGGCGTTGATGATCGCCATCGCGTTCTTTGGCTATCTCCCCCTCACCGGCAGCGTATTCTATGGCGGCGATATCGCCCGCATCTACCTGCCACAGCAAGTCGCAACTGCCCATGCTCTCGAGCGCGGTGAGTTGCCCTGGTGGTCTTCACAGATCGGCGCTGGCTATCCGCTCCTCGCCGAGGGAGAGACAGGCGGCCTTTACCCGCTGACTCTGGTCCTGCACACCCTGTTTTCTCCCGAGGTCCTGGTCACCATCAGCGTCATGCTACATCTCCTGATTGCCGGACTGGGGGCCGCCTGGCTGGCCCGGGTGATCGGTGTCTCCCGCGGTGGCGCGCTGTTCTCCGCCCTCGTCTATGCTCTCGGTGGATTTGTGATCACCCACACTGGGCACCTCAGCATCGTGAGCACCACGGCCTGGCTGCCCTGGCTCCTGACGCTGCTGCACCTCACCTTGAAAGCAAGCAAGGCCAAACAACGTGCCCTCAACTCGCTGGCACTGGGCGCCGTGACGGCGCTCCAATTCCTGGCCGGGCATGCGCAAATGTCGCTGCTCATCTTTCTTCCGGCACTGGCCTGGGCCGCGTATCTCGTCCTGAGCGTTCCTGACAGAACGGCCGCATTCAAGCGCCTTGTACTGCCGGC
>CAZMAI010000055.1:0-15681 GCA_964564195.1 uncultured Anaerolineales bacterium
AGGAGATACTGCCGGCGGTGCGCCCGGAGGGCATCGGTTTGACGGTATTCAGTCCCCTGGCGAACGGCGTGCTGACGGGCAAGTACGATGAGGGTATTCCCGAGGACAGCCGCGCGGCGCACAACGAGAATCTCCGTGAGAGTCTGACCGAGGAGCGTGTGGGCGCGGTGGGTGAGATGAAGGCCATTGCTGATGAACTGGGCATTACGCGCTCCCAGCTGGCACTGGCGTGGGTGCTGCGCAATCCTGAGGTGACCAGCGTGATCACCGGCGCCACCCGCCCCGGCCACGTGGCCTCCAATGTGGGTGCAGCGGACGTGGACCTGAGCGAGGCTCATGTCGCCAGGCTCGATGAGTTGTTCCCACTGTAACTTGGCCTCGAACAATCAGGCCGCGGAGAATCTCTCCGCGGCCTTGTACGTCCACGAAGTAGGGCGTCACTGTGCTCGGGTTAGTTCCTGCAGCACGAGCAGCAGCGTCTCTTGCCAGCCTTCCCGCAGCTTGATCCTCACGTGCGTGCCGCGCGCCTGGCAATCTGGACATAGTGTCGTGATTGCCAGGCTCAGTACTCTCGAGATCGTCTGTGGCAGCTGGCCGACGACCTCCTGGCCCTCGGTGCGGAGCGTGTTCAATCCGGCCTCGGACGCGAGTACACGCACTCGGAGGATATATAACAGGTTCGCCACAGGCTCGGGAAGGGGGCCGAAACGATCCCTGAGCTCAACTGCCATCGCGTCGACCTGGCCCACTGTGTGTACCCGGGCCAGCCGGCGGTAGAGCCGCAGTCTCAGCGGATCATCCTGGATGTACTCCTGCGGTAGATGTGCTGACAGGGGAAGGTCGATGCTCGGCCCGAGATCGAGTGCCAGCGATTCACCGGCGGCCCGGTCCTGTGCGCGGCGGATGGCGTCGCCCCGTTCGCCGGCCGATTGCTGCAGCTCCTCAATGGCGCTGCGCAACAGACGCGTATAGAGATCAAAGCCTATAGCGGCGATATGGCCATGCTGCTCGGCACCTAGCAACTCTCCAGCGCCGCGAATCTCCATATCCCGCATGGCGACCCGGTAGCCGGCGCCCAACTCGGAGGCCTCCTGGATTGTGTTCAGGCGTTGCTGCGCGATATCGCTGAGGGGAGGCTTGAAGAGGAGATAGGCATAGGCGCGCTCGATACCCCGGCCAACGCGGCCGCGCAACTGGTAGAGCTGGGAGAGCCCAAAATGGTCCGCATGATCGATGATGATCGTATTGACGTTGGGAATATCCAGCCCGTTCTCGATGATCGTCGTGCACAGCAAGATGTTTCCCTCGCCCTGGGCAAACCCCAGCATCACCTGCGCCAGCTCATCCTCCGGCATCTGGCCGTGGCCGATCAAGATACTGGCCTCGGGCACGATGCGCTGAAGGTCGGCGGCCACCAGGTCGATGTCGCGAACGCGATTATGCACAAAGTAGATCTGACCGCCTCTGTCCATCTCGCGCAGTATCGCTCTCCGAATCAGGCCCTCGTCGTACTCTGCCACGAGCGTCTTGACCGCTACGCGATTCTCGGGAGGCGTGTCGATCACACTCATATCTCGGATGCCGCTTAGCGACATGTACAGCGTGCGCGGAATCGGCGTGGCCGTCATGGTCAGCACATCGACCTCGCGGCGCATCCGCTTGAGGCGCTCCTTGTGCGCGACGCCAAAGCGCTGCTCTTCGTCAACCACCAGCAGCCCCAGATCCTTGAAGGTAACATCTCGCGACAGGAGACGATGGGTGCCGATGACGATATCCACCTGGCCGGTCTGCAATCTGTCGATGATGTCTCGCTGCTCTGCGTCGCTCTTGAATCGCGAGAGCATCTCGATCGTCACCGGGTAGGCGCGCAGGCGCCGCCGGAAGGTGTAATAGTGCTGCTGGGCCAGGATCGTGGTGGGCACCAGGATGGCTACCTGCTTACCGTCCATCACGGCCTTGAAGGCGGCGCGCACGGCGACCTCTGTCTTGCCATAGCCGACGTCGCCTACCAGAAGCCTGTCCATGGGGCGGGGCTGCTCCATATCGCTTTTGATGCGTTCCACCGCCCGAAGCTGGTCATCCGTTTCGACATAAGGGAAGGCGGCTTCCATCTCGTGCTGCCACAGGCTATCCTGTGGGAAGGCATGGCCCTCCGCCAGCTCGCGCAGGGCGTACAGCTCCAGCAGCTCCCGGGCGATGTCGCGCACCGCCTTTTCGGCGCGTCCCCGTACCAGGGCCCATTCGGTGCCGCCCAAACGGTGCATATAAGGTTCACGATCGTCAGCGCCGAGGTAGCGGCTGACGCGATCGGAGTGATGGATTGGCACAAAGAGACGATCCCCGGCCTGGTACTCGATCTCCATGTACTCGCGTTCGAGGCCGGCGAGACTCTTGCGCACCATCCCGTGGTAGCGCCCGATACCGTACTCGACGTGCACGACATAGTCGCCCTCTTTGAGGTCAGCAAAGAGCGCCTCCGGGGCGGACTCGCGTTGCCTGAGCACGCGGCGGCGCTGCCGCACCCAGCCAAATATCTCGGCGTCCGTGAGTACAGTAAGACCCGCCGCCGGTAGGGAGCACCCCTCTGCGAGGACACCATCGACGAGCACCAGCGCACCAGGTTCCGGGCGTTCTGGCAGGACATTGGTGGGCGCGATGGTCAGCCCGTGGCCGTGCAGCAGATCGGCCAACCGCTCCGACTGGCGCGTGACCAGTACCACGCGCTGTCCTTCTTCATGCAATGAGGCGATGTCTCCGAGAGCGTCCTGCACCTGGCCGCCGTAGGTTGGCGCCGGGGCAAAGAGCTGTCCGAGTGGGGAATCAATGTCGCTGACGCCATAGCCGAGGGTGAGCGCTCTCTGGGAGCCGAGTCGCTCGGCAATCTCTGGCCAGGCAAAGTATGGTACCGCAAAGTTTGCCGGCAGATCGCCATCGCGGATCATGTCAGCTCTGAGGCTAAGGGCCTGGTTCTCGAGGGCCAGGCTGGCGGACTCGACAGCCGTCACGTCGTCCACCAGGACCAGTGTGCCCGCGGGTGTGTGATCAAGCAGTGTCCCCGGCCGCGGATACAAGTAAGGGATATAGTACTCCAGGCCAGTGGTGCCAGCCCCGCGCCCAATCTGCTCGACCTCCTCGGCCATACGCAGACGGGTGCGGCTGTTGCACTCTGACAGATTCAATGCGTTGAGCTGCAAAGCAGCGGCCTTGCCCCACTCTGGGAGTGCCTCGCTTGCGGGGGGGATGACGGCCTGGTTCACATGTTCGCCCGAGCGCTGCGTGGCAGGGTCAAACAGGCGGATGCTGTCCACTTGATCGCCGAACAGATCGATACGTACCGGCACGGTTGCGTTGGTTGGGAAAATGTCCACGATGCTGCCGCGGTGGCTAAAGGTGCCCGGCTCTTCCACCACCACACTTGCCTCATAGCCCGCATTGACCAGATGCGTCAGCAGCTCGAACATCGGGATGACGTCATCGGTGCTTATCGTGCGGGTGGCTCGCCGCACCGCAATTGGTGGGGCCGTCTTTTGCAAGAGTGCCCAGGCAGAGGTAACGATGACTTGCCCGTGCGCGTCTTCGGGGTGCTGGCGAAGGCCCGCCAGTGATGCCAGTACGCCGACTCGGGCCTGTGACGTGGCCCGGTCCCACGCCGGGCGATCGTAAAAGATGGTGTCCGGTGGGACAAAGTGCTGCACGCCGTCAGGGTCAGCCGACCACGTGCGCAACTGGTCGGCCAGATCGCGGGCTCTTTCCGGACGCCCGGCGAACACGACGATGGCGCCTGGCCAGTCTTGCTGAAGCGCGGCAATCACATAGGGCCGGGCTGCCTGGGGTATCTCCAGTGCCAGCTGCTGCCGTCCGCCCCCTGATGGTGGCGTGTCGGCCAGGGCACAGATCCTTTCCAGGGTCCGTACATAGTCGGGCTGCTCGCGCAGCAGAGGTAGCAGTCCCTTGAGCGCCATGGCGTTTCTTACTCGTTCTCGGGTCCAGGTCTGACCGAGTCAAGGCCGTTGAACATGTTCATGGCTTCCTTGACCCCCTCGCTCAGCAAGGTGATGACGATCTGGTTGACACGCGCGCAGATGTCTGGAATGTAGGGTGCCTGCTCTCGGTCAAAGGCATTCAGCACATAATCGACCGGGTCACCCTGGGCGGGCCTCCCGATACCGACGCGGATGCGGGCGAAACGCTCAGAGCCAAGCTCCCGGATGATAGAACGGATGCCATTATGTCCTCCGCTACCGCCGCCCGGACGCACCCGAATGCGTCCAAAGGGCAGATCCAGATCATCATAGATCACGATGATCTGGCCGGGGTCCACCTTGTACCAGCGGCTTGCGGGAGCCACAGAGGCACCACTGTCATTCATGAATGTCTGTGGTTTGAGCAGGACCACACGGCTGTCCTGCACGCGCCCCTCTCCGTACAGCCCCTTGAAGCGCTTCTTGCCAAGTGCTATCCCGTGACTCTCGGCGATCGCGTCGACACAGCGAAAGCCGATGTTGTGCCGGTGTGCTGCATAGTCAGCGCCGGGATTGCCCAGGCCGGCGACGAGGGACCACTCAGAGGGAGGGTCGTTTGTTGTTTGGGAGTAGGGTTGTCGTGGCACGATGCTGCTCCGGCCTCTCTTTGACGGCAAAGAACACAGGCTACCCGTTTTCATCCGGGCAGCCCGTAGAGTGCGAGTCCGTAATGTCGGGCGAGACGGGCTGATGTCTAAAAGAGTCTCCGCAGGCCAAAGACGATGCCCACAAGAGCAAAGACCGCGCCCATCGCCATGGCACCAAAAACGAAAGCGTCCTTGAGAGACTCTGTGTCAAAGGGCAAGAGGCCCTCGCCCTCGGCGTCATCCGCGATGGGCGTTGGTGTTGGCTGCATCAGCGCCGCTGTGGGTGCGATGATCTGCACACCCGGGGTAGTCTCCTCAACCGGCTCTGTTCCGACCTCCGAGCCAGCGTCAGGCGTCCCGTCCACGGTAGGCGCGGGCGTCTGCTCGGCGGGCGTCGGTGTGGGGGTAAGGGTGCCTTCGGGTGTAGGCGTCTCTGTGGGTGTGGCGGTCGCTGCCGGCGCGCTGTTGGCGACCTGCAGATTGCGGACAAAGTACTCGACCCAGTTGCCGTCTGCCTTGACGCCAGTCAGGCGCAAGGTGTAGACGTCGTCCGGCAGAATGGTCGTATCCCACACTTCGAGCTGGTTGTTGGTGACCTGCTGATCGTGAAGGCTGCCGATCACCGCCCACTGCGAGGGGTTGGGTCCGATACCCCACTCCACCTTGTAGAACTGAAAGCCGGGGACGATGACTGATCCGACAATGGCCACCCGGCCTCGGACCTGCGTGCCGCTCCCTGGTGAGATGATTTCCACCCGAACCTCATCCTGAAGCAGTGGTGCGGCGACCGCCGGGATGGCGGTGACCAGACACACGATCGCGATCAAGACGGGTAAAAAGATACGTCGAGGCATGCTGCTCCTTGCGCTTGACTGTCTGGCGTCCGAAAGTTTACCACATCTGCGCGTGGTGTCCAAGGGAGCGCTCCGGTGGCGGTGGCGCTGTGCGCATTCGTGCGGATTCTGCCTCCGGCAGGATAGTTCTCTCAAGTGATAGCCCAACTGGAGGCCAGGGTTGAGGAGACATGCGCCACTGACCCGCCAAGGACGGGGCGAGTCAGACACAGTTGTTTTGACGGGTTTGGGGGGCGCGTCTATACTTCTGACCACTCTGATAGCGTATCTGTGCCGCGGGGCCTATACCGTTGAGGTGTCAACAGCGTGAGTGATGGGGCCAGTGAGCGTGAAAAAGGCGAAATACTGACCCGGCTGCGCCGTGTAGAGGGCCAGATACGCGGGATCCAACGGATGGTGGAGGACGAGCGAGACTGCGAGGCTATCGTCACCCAGCTTTTGGCGGCGCGTGCCGCGTTGGACAAGACGGGAATGCTGATCATGGGGGCGCATATCGAGCGCTGTCTGATCACGGCCCGAGAGGGCGAGGGCTCAGAGGGTCTCGAGCGAGTGATGTCTTACTTTTGGCAGTTTGCCAGGCCATCCAGCGCCGACCCAGAGGGCAGTGCCCCAGAGAGTGATCCTTCTCAGCCTGCCTGATCTTGAGCAAGGCTGCGAAAAGAGTGAGGCGTGGGGAAAATCCGGGAGACGAGTGAGCAGAACTGGCAGGCGGACGTGCTCGAGGCCGCGGGCACCGTACTGGCGGACTTTTGGGCTGAGTGGTGTGGTCCCTGCCGCATGATGGAGCCCCTGCTGGAGCAGATCGCGGAGCGCTATGCGGGCCAATTGACTGTGGTCAAGGCCGATGTGCAGGCATATCCCGATCTGGCAGCACGGTATGGCGTCATGAACCTGCCGACCCTCGTGGTTTTCAGGCAGGGTGAGGCAGTGGAGCACCTGACGGGCCACATGCCGCTGGGCGTTCTGGAGAAAAGGCTGCAGCGATACCTCTAGATCGCTTCTAACCTGTCAGCGTTCGTGCGCCCTCGTCATCGCGGGGGCGTTTTGTGTTCGGGCTGAATTGGGCCGCCTGGGTGGCGAACAGCCGTTCTGTCAAGACGCGATGTTTGCCAGTGGGTCGAGAAATGGTATAATTGTCTCAAAGATCCGCTGGGCAAAGTGGGCGTTTTTCTCCCACTTTTTCTTTTGCGGACGTCTGGTATCGGTTACGGGAGGGCAGGGGCAGTATGAAAAGCGAGTTCGAGATCGCTATCACGCAGTTGGCCGCAGACCGCAATCTTGATCCGCGAGTTATTCTCGAGGCGATCGAGATGGCGCTGGTTTCCGCGTACAAACGCAATTACGGCTCCAGCCAGAATGTGAGTGTAACGCTTGATCCGCGCACCGGTCAGGCCCAGGTGTATGTCAAGAAGATTGTGGCCGAGCAGGTCGAGGATGATGGCAACGAGATCACGCCTGACGAGGCGCGTCTGATCGACGCGAGCGCCAAGGTGGGTGACTTTGTTGATGTCGAGGTCAAGCCCAGGAACTTTGGTCGCATCGCCGCGCAGACGGCCAAGCAGGTCATTACGCAGCGCATCCGCGAGGCGGAGCGGGATTCGGTTTACGCCGAGTACGCCGAGCGCGAGGGTGAGTTGGTCAATGGTACCATCCGCAACGTCGATGCGCGATCCAATAACGTGGTGGTGAGCCTGGGCAAGGCCGAGGCGATTCTGCCACGCAGCGAGCAGATTCCCCGTGAGCACTATCGCTTTGGCCAGCGCATTCGTGTGTATATCGTCGCTGTTGAGCGCAGCATCAGGGGGCCGCAGATCACAGTGTCGCGGACGCACCCGGATCTGCTCAAGCGGCTGCTCGAGCTCGAAGTCCCCGAGATCTACAGCGGCACGGTCGAGGTCAAGGGTATCGCGCGCGAACCCGGCTTTCGCTCCAAGGTCGCCGTGGCGGCCTTGCAGTCCGGCGTGGACCCGGTGGGCTCTTGCGTGGGCATGCGCGGCGTCCGTATTCAGAATATCGTGAATGAACTGGTGGGTGAAAAGATCGACGTGGTCGAGTGGAACAAGGATGAGCGGGTGTTTATCGCCAATGCGCTCAGCCCCGCCAAAGTGATCGACGTCTATCTGAATCCGCTGGAAAAGAACGCCAAGGTTATCGTCCCAGACCGTGCGCTATCGCTGGCAATCGGCAAAGAGGGGCAGAACGCCCGTCTGGCGGCGCGGCTCACCGGCTGGCGCATCGATATCAAGAGCGAAGCAGAGGCTGAGGAAGAGCGCGAGCAGCTGGCTCGTGAGAGGGCCGAGGCGGAGGAGCTCTCTCGAGAGCGTGAAGAGGCACGGCTGGCGGCCGCGGCACTCTTGGCCCAGGCCGAGGCGCTACTCGAAGATGGTGATGCTGACGAGGTGGCCGAGCCGGTGGAGGAGGCTGTTGCCGAGATCGCCCAGGCTGCGGAGCTTGAGGAGACTGTAGGCGAGGTCGCTGTGCCGACCCCTGAGGAACTCGCTCTTGAGGTGGCTGCGGCAACCGGCGACAGCCTCAGCGAGCCCGAGGAGATGGCCGCGGAGACGGCCGTGGACACGTCCGGAGAAGCGGCTCCCATCGAAGCTGCCATCGAGGATGAGCGGGCTCTGGACTTGTCAGAGGTTGAAAAACCTGCTGAGGCTTTGGCAGAGCTTGAGGTTGAGCCGGGGGCAGCTGAGGGACTACCATCAGACGAGGAGCCCGTCACAGCTAAAGAGGAGCAGGCCGAAGAGGCGACGACTGACGAGCCTGAGGCGGTAGCGATTGAGGATTTCGCTGCCGAGCTGGATCTGAGCGTCGTCCCCGAGGTCGAAGAGGAAGAGGACGAGTCAGATCGTGCGCGTGACAAGAGCAAGACGCGCCGCGACCGGCGGTTTGAGTTTGACGAGGAACTTGGCCGCGTCGTTGCGCGCAAGCAGCACAAGCGGCGCGATCGTACCGGTTGGGGAGACGACTGGGATTAGGACGGCACACGGACCATGCCCAGGAAAAAGCCACAGCGAACTTGTATCGGCTGCCGGCAGACCGCGACCAAACGCGAGTTGATTCGCATTGTGCGCACACCTGAGGGCCGAGCAGAGGTAGATCCCACCGGCAAGCAGGCGGGACGCGGGGCATATCTCTGCGCCAATCGCAGTTGCTGGCAGGGAGCGCTCGATCGCAAGCTGCTGAACCGGGCGCTCAAGATCACGCTCTCCGAAGAGGATACGGCGCGCTTGAGAGCCTACGCAGAGGGTCTTTCAGATGTGGATGAAGGTTTGGATGGGGTTCCAGAGCCATGATTCCGAGCGGTATGAGAGCCTGCATCGAGAACGATGGCTTACGCAACCGTGAGTGGGTGCTGCGAGATGCTGGGGTGCCGGCAGAGGGTATGGGGCGCTATGGATTGCAGGAGCAGGGGATGTAACCTTTCGCGGTAGCTCGATCTGTGATTCCCTCACCCTCTTTCCCCGGTCACCCTCCTGCCTGTCGGACGCGAGCCCTTGTGCTGTGACATCGATCCTGATCGCCGTCGCTGTTTGTGGCGTCTGGTGTTTGGGCAATAAGGGGGATACACATGAAACGCAATACACGCTATAACAGACCTTCTCGGGGGAACCAGCAGAGCAGCCCCGTTCGTTCCGCGCCTGAACCCAAGGCCGACACCAGGGCCAAGGCAAAGCCTGAGTCGATGGACATCGAACTGCCTCAGGCAATCACCGTGCGCGACCTCGCCGATCTGATGCAGCGGAGCCCCATTGAGCTGATCAAAGAGCTGATGAATGCGGGCGTGATGGCCAACATCAACCAGCAGATCGACTATGACACGGCGGCCATCGTCGCTGAGGACATGGGCTTTCGCGTGGTGGAGCCAACGGTCGAGGAGCCGGAAGAGGAACTCCAGGCCGAGGCCACGCCGGTGGCCGTGCGCAAGCGGCGCGAGTATACCGAAGAGGAAGCCAAGAATCTGCGGCCTCGCCCTCCTGTGGTCACCATTTTGGGACACGTAGACCATGGCAAGACGTCGCTCCTGGACGTCATCCGCAGAACCAGCGTGCAAGCGTCAGAGGCCGGTGGCATCACGCAGCACATCGGTGCCTACCAGGTCGACGTCAAGGGTGAGCTTATCACCTTTTTGGATACCCCCGGTCACGAGGCTTTCACGGCCATGCGGGCACGCGGTGCCAGCGTCACCGACATCGCGGTCCTGGTTGTTGCGGCCGATGATGGCGTGCAGCCGCAGACGCGGGAGGCCATAGATCATGCCCGTGCCGCCCAGGTGCCCATAGTGGTGGCGCTGAACAAGATCGACCTGGCCTCCGCCAACCCCGATCATGTCAAGCAGCAGTTGTCTGACCTTGGACTGGTGCCCGAGGACTGGGGTGGTGAGACGATCTGCGTTCCCGTCTCCGCACGCACCCAGGAGGGGATTGGGGCGCTGCTGGACAATATCCTGATCGTGGCCGAGATGGCAGATCTCAAGGCGAACCCTCGCCGCACCGCTGAAGGCGTGGTCGTGGAGGGTCGCCTGGACCGGTCTCGAGGCTCCACAGCGACACTCCTGGTACAGGAGGGGACGCTGCAGGCGGGCGATTCGATCGTGGTCGGCCTGACGTATGGCAAGATTCGTGCGATGTTCGACTATACCGGTGCCACGCTGGACAAGGCCGGTCCTTCAACGCCCGCAGTTGTGATCGGGTTGCGCGATGTTCCCGCGGCCGGAGACACCTTTATCGCGGTTGAGAACGAGCGCAAGGCACGGGATCTGGCAGGGCAGCGTGTTGAAGAGCACCAGAGCAAGAGCTCACATACGACGGCGGCCCTGACGCTCGAAGAGGTCTTTAACCAGGCTCAGGCTGGCAAAGTCCACTCGCTCAATCTGATCCTCAAGGCAGATGTTCAGGGGAGCCTGGAACCGATTCGCAACTCGCTGGAGCAGATCGAGGTCAAAGACCTCTCGGTGACCTTTGTGCATGAAGGGGTAGGTACCATCGCCGAGTCTGATGTTATGCTGGCGGTGGCATCCCACGCTGTCATCATTGGCTTTAGCGTGGGCGTCGATCCGTCAGCGGAGCGTCTGGCGGAGGCCGAGGGTGTCGATATCCGGGTGTATGACATCATCTATCGCGTCATCGAGGACGTGGAAAAGGCCCTGACAGGCATGCTCGAGCCTGAGTACGAGGACGTGTTGCAGGGGCGCGCGATCGTCCGGCAGGTCTACAAGATCTCCCGGGTGGGGCTTATTGCCGGGGCACAGATCTCCGAGGGGCGTGGTCTGCGCAACGCCACCGCCAGGATCGTTCGTGATGGCAAGCAGATCCACCAGGGGCGTGTCTCCTCGCTCAAACGGTTCACTGAGGATGCCCGCGAGGTCACTACTGGTCTGGAGTGTGGGATCGGCGTCGATGGTGCCAATGACATACAGGAAGATGACATCATCGAGTTCTACACACGCGAACTAAAGAGGTAGGGTTTTACGTGAACGGTTCCGGTAACATAGCACACAGGAAAGAACGGGCCGACTCGTTTATACAGCAGGAGCTGACTGTGATTCTGCGAGAGAAGGTGCGCGATCCGCGTGTGGATGCGCTCACGATCACAGAGGTCAGGCTCACCCGCGATCGCCGCATTGCACGGGTGTATGTGGCCTCCTATGCTGACGAAGAGGCTATTCAGGAAGGTTTGGCTGGTCTGGAGAGTGCCCGGGGCGTGCTTCGGCGTGAACTCGCCAGGCTATTGCACTGGCCCTGGACGCCCGAGCTCATTTTCGAGGTTGACCGCTCCTGGCAGTATGGTGAGCACATGGATCAGCTCTTTGACAAGCTGCGCGAGGAGCGCGAGCCCCAGGAGGAGTCTGGCGATAGTGATGCTGAGCAAGACAGTACGGGAGATTAGTCGCTACCACAAGTTCCTGATCGTGTCGCATGTGGATCCCGACGGTGACACGATTGGCTCCTCGTTGGGGCTGGCCTGGGCCTTACGGGCGTTGGGCAAGGACGTCATGCTCGCCTGCCAGGACCCCGTCCCAGACGAGATTCTGTTTCTGCCCGGTGTTGGTGCCTACGAGCCACAGGTTCGGGGTGACATCGAGGCCGTGATCGCCGTGGATGCCAGCGATCTGCGGCGTATGGGCAGCGTCTATGACCCCCAGACCATGGGCTCCCTGCCGCTCCTGGTCATCGATCATCATGTGACCAATGACGGTTTCGGGACCGTCAATCTTGTGGAGAAAGCCTCGTCCACGGCAGAGATCGTGCTCAGGGTCATCGATGCCCTGGGCGTGCCCATCGATGAGACGATCGCAACCTGTCTGCTTACAGGCATTGTCACGGATACCCAGGGATTTCGGACCAGCAGCACGACACCCGGCTCTCTATCGGCAGCGCAACGGCTGGTTCAGGCAGGAGCGGGGCTTGTCGAGATCTCGCACCAGGTGTTCAACCGGCGGTCGCTGGAGATGCTCGCACTGTGGGGACGCGCACTGGCCGCGGCGGAGCTGCGCGAGGGGGTCGTGTGGGCCGAACTGCCACTTAGCTGGTTGCCCGCTGGCAACGCGAACGGTCAGATGGGCAGCGGGCTTGCGAACATGCTCAACACCGTCAAGGAGGCCAGGGTCGCTGCGCTCTTTACTGAGCAGAGCGATGGCATAATCGACGTCAGTCTGCGCGCCAAGCCAGGCGTGGACGTGTCGCGGGTGGCGCTCGAGTTCGGCGGCGGCGGGCATGCCCCGGCAGCCGGGTGCCAGGTGCGAGGGGAACTGGAAAGCGTGCGGGAGGCCATCCTCGCGTCACTGGTGCGCCTGGTGGCGTCAAGCCAGTGAAATGACGGAGCAACGTATGGGTCGCAATCAGCGAACGCCGCCGGCACCCGTCAGCGGCGTTCTTGTTGTCGATAAGGTGCCGGGCTGGACCTCTCACGACGTCGTTGCGCGGGTGCGTCGCATCACCGGCGAGCGCCGTGCCGGCCATGCGGGGACCCTCGACCCTGCGGCCACCGGCGTGCTGGTGGTCTGTGTGGGGATGGCGACCAGGATCGTCGAGTACCTTGGAGAGTTGGGCAAGTCCTACAGGGCAACGATCCGGTTCGGCGTGGAGACAGATACCTGGGACGCAGAGGGACAGGTCGTCTCTACCACCGATCCCGGCCCGCTTACTCGCACCGCGTTGGAGCCGCTTCTCAGCCGTTTTGTGGGCGAGATCGACCAGATGCCTCCGATGTATTCGGCGCTCAAGCGTAACGGGACGCCGCTGTACCAGCTCGCACGCCAGGGCAAGACCGTGGACCGCACGCCGCGGCGCGTCACCATCTACCGGTTGACAGTGCTGCGCTGGGCATCGCCAGATCTCGAGGTTGAGGTGGAGTGCAGCAAGGGCACCTATGTTCGGGCTCTGGCGCACGATCTGGGAGAAGCCACGGGAACCGGCGCGCATCTGGCTGCTCTACGTCGCACAGGCATTGGCCACTTTACGCTTGATCAGGCCCTGACGCTCGACGAACTGGCTGTAGATGACGCCTGGCGGCAAGCTCTCGTGTCGCCCGCTGCGGCCTTGCGGCACTTACCCTCGGCGATTCTGAAGGACGAACAGGTGGCCGAGCTCTCCTTCGGCCGAGCCATTGCGTTACAAATGGACGCCGCGTCGGCGTCACTCGTCAGTGCGGTGGACCGCGCCGGCGATCTGGTAGCCATTCTTCGTCCGGATGCTCGGGGCGGTTGGTGGCAGCCGGCGAAGGTATTTGTTGCGCAGCCCCGCTAGACAGCGAAACCCGGACAGTAGGCTTGCTTAACGGACACCGGCGGATGGGCTATAATGGAGGTATGATGAGAGTTATCTCTGAACCCTCCGCGGCCAGTCTTGAGCGCGATGTTGTAGTGACCATCGGCGCCTTTGATGGCGTCCACTGTGGTCATCAATCTCTGCTGCGAGGGATGATCCGGCGCGCCAGAGCGCAGGATATGCTAGCAGCTGTGCTGACATTCTATCCCCATCCGCGCGAGATCTTGCAGCAGCAAGCCCAGTTCCGTTATCTGACCTCGGATGCTGAGCGGGGGCGACTCTTCGAGGCGCTGGGTGTTGATCTGCTGGTGCTTCAGCGTTTTGATCGAACATTGGCCGCCACCGACGCATCCGAATTTCTACTCGGCCTCTCCCGCGATCTGCGTATGCGTGAGCTATGGGTCGGGCCCGACTTTGCGCTTGGGCGTGACCGGCGCGGCGATGTCGCCGAGCTGGCCCGCCTCGCACCGCTGCTCAACTATCGTCTGAAGGTTGTTGAGGCGGTGGCTGCGAGCGATCAGCCGATCAGTAGCACGCGCATCCGCAATCTGCTGGAAGACGGCCAGGTGGCTGAGGTGGTGCCGCTGCTGGGCCGGCACTATGACATGGGCGGCATCGTGCGCTACGGCGCGCAGCGTGGCCGCCGCCTGGGCTTTCGCACCGCCAACGTACGGGTCGGCCCCTTGTGCGGCTGCCCAGGCGACGGCGTGTACGCGGTCTGGGCGCTCGCCTTTGGCCAGTGGTATCCGGGCGTCGCGAACCTGGGTCGCCGCCCCAGCTTTGATCTCGGCGAGCGTCTCCTCGAAGTGCATCTGATGGGCTTTGGCGGCTCGCTTTACGGTCACCACATGCGTGTCCTCTTTGTTGAGCGTCTGCGTGGTGAACGCAGATTTGAGGATGCCGATGGGCTTGTGGCGCAGGTCCAGGAAGATATGGCACGGGCGCGTGCCATTCTGGACGCCACCCCGCCTCTGGACGGAACGCTATGCGAAACCCCGGATTCTGCGAGCTAGCACACTCGGCCGATCTGGCTCTGCGGGTACGCGGCAGAGACCTTTCCTCTCTATATCTCAATGCTGCACGGGGCCTCTCGCATCTGTTGCAGGCCATCCCCGTAGAGCCACTGGCCGAACCTGTGGATGTCTGCCTCTCCCTGCAGGCCGATGACATGGAGACGCTCATGGTCGATTGGCTGGATGAGATTCTCTATCTGACGGAGAGGGAGGGCCGTTGCTGGCAGGTGCAGTCCCTTAACGTTGAGCGGCCCCCTGGCCTGAGGGCTCACGTTCGGTGCGTTGGCGACAGGCTCCCGCAACGCGCCATCAAAGCAGTGACCTATGCCGGGTTGTCGATTGTGGAGAGCGCCGCGGGCTTTGAGACAGTGATTGTCTTGGACGCCTGAGAGCTCGCTGCTGGCGTGGCCTCTGGCGTTTGGACAAAGGAGGCGATTGCTATGGTTACAAAACACGATTTGCTGCGCAAGGGTCCCTGGGAGTGGGAGATCCCCTCGAGCTTTCGCTCCGACATGCGGGTCCCCGCCCGGGTGTATATGAGCGAGAGTCTCCTGGACGCTGCCCTCGGCGACAAGGCGCTGGAGCAACTCGTCAATACCGCTACCCTCCCCGGAATTGTGCAGCACGCGCTGGCCATGCCTGACATGCATCAGGGATACGGGTTTCCGATAGGGGGCGTGGTGGCGACCGCTCTGCCTGATGGTGTGATCTCCCCCGGTGGCGTGGGGTACGACATCAACTGCGGCGTGCGGTTGCTCAGGACGGGGATTGTGGCTGAGGCCCTGTTGCCCCACATGGACAGCCTGATGTCGGCGCTCTACGAAAACATCGCCAGCGGCGTCGGCGCTTCTAGCGCGCTGCGGTTGAACCACGCACAGCTTGAGGATGTGTTGCATCAGGGTGCTGCCTGGGCGGTCGCAGAGGGACTGGGGGTGCAGGAAGATCTGGTGTGCACGGAGGACAACGGCCGGCTCGACGACGCTGACGCCGGAGCGCTCAGCACGCGGGCCAAAGAGCGTGGCCTGACGCAACTCGGGACCCTGGGCTCTGGCAACCACTTTCTGGAGATCGACCGCGTTGAGGATGTGTACGACACGACAATTGCTGAGGCGTACGGCCTCCGCGCCGGAGAGGCGGTGGTCTGGATCCATTGTGGCTCTCGTGGGCTGGGACATCAGGTGTGCACGGACGCGGTACGGCAGATGCAGTCTGCCGTGGCTAAGTACGGTATCGAAATCCCCGACCGAGAGCTGGTCTGTGCCCCGTTCAGTTCGCGCGAGGCGCAGGCCTACTACCGAGCCATGTGCGCCGCGGCTAACTATGCCTGGGCCAACCGGCAGGTGATCACGCACCTGGTGAGGCAGACGTTTGAGCGGGAGCTTCCCGGCAACCTGCGTTCCGCTGTGCCGGCGATGGTGTATGATGTCTGCCAC
>CAZMAI010000056.1:0-1442 GCA_964564195.1 uncultured Anaerolineales bacterium
GACGATGGCATGCGCATCCGGCTGGCAGGCGAGGGAGAGCACGGGCTTTACGGCGGTCCTCCGGGCAATCTCTATGTGATGCTGCATGTCGCCGCACACAAGTACTTTACGCGGCGTGACCATGACATCCTCCTCAACGTCAATATCAACATCGCGCAGGCAGCGTTGGGTGATGAGATCAGCGTGCCGACTCTGGAAGGGGCGGAGACGCTGGTTGTGCCCGCGGGCACCCAGGCGGGCAACGTGTTGCACATGCGCGGCAAGGGTGTGCCACGGCTCAACGGGCATGGCCGGGGTGAGCAATTGGTCATCCTAAACGTCGTTGTGCCCACCGATCTCACGGCCGATCAGAAGGATCTGCTAAAGCAACTGGGCAAGACGCTCGGATCAGAGGTGACACCGCAGGCTGGACGAGGATTTCTCGATCGATTCAGGGAGGCGCTGGGTATCTGATGGCCATTGACAATGCACGCCTGATCGAGATCAGTGTCCAGGCCGATCGCGAAGCGGTCGACGATGTGGTGGGGCTCCTGAGCCGCTATTGCTCCGGCGGGGCTGCTGTGGATGAACTGCGCAAGGGTCCCGAATGGCCGCCGGAAGAGCGCGTCCTGGTCAAGGGGTTTATGGAGGAGCAAGACCAGGAGACGCTCCAAAAGCTCGAGATCGCGCTGCTGCTGCTCAGCAAGACCGGTGTGATCTCGGAGCCTGCCACACGCTTGCTGGAAGCGGCGGACTGGGCAGAGTCGTGGAAGGCGTTCTTCCCGCCGCTGCCGATCGGCGAGCGTTTTGTTGTTGTTCCCAGCTGGGTGGAGTATGAGGTGCCCGCAAATCGTCTTCCACTGTACCTGGATCCGGGTATGGCCTTTGGCACCGGACTGCATGCAACGACACGCCTGTGCCTGATCGCGATGGAGTCACAACACGTCTCTGGTGCGCAGGTGCTGGATGTAGGCACCGGTTCGGGCATTCTGTCGATCGGTGCCGCCTTGCTGGGGGCCGCTCATATCGACGCGATCGATGTGGATCCCGTTTGCGTGCAGGTCACGCAGGAGAATATCGGGCGAAACGATGTTGCTGACAAGATCTCAGTCAGTCGCGCTACCCTCCCCGGTCGCGCACGCACGGGATTGCCCTATCACGACGGCGGCCCGTACGACCTGCTGCTGATCAACATCCTGGCGGAGATCATCATCGACATGGCCGCCAGCCTGCCCGGGTATCTCAAGCCGGGGGGGATCTGCATCGCCTCGGGCATCCTCGCGGACAAGTCGCGGGCAGTTCAGGACGTCATGGTTGCTGAGGGGCTATCGATCCTCCAGGAACTCGAGGAAGAGGGCTGGGTGGCGCTGGTTGCCAAGCGGCCCGCCTGATGCCATGCACCTGCACCGCTTTTTCGTCCCATCAGAATGGCTCCAACACGATCCTGTTTCTCTCGGCGAAGA
>CAZMAI010000056.1:1542-15291 GCA_964564195.1 uncultured Anaerolineales bacterium
TGGCGCCGTATCGTCCAGGAAGCGGCCGAGCAATCGCGGCGGGCGCGACTGCCTGAGGTATCAGATATCGTGTCGCTGGACCGTGCCATTCAGGATATCGACACTGGCGATCTGTGTCTCGTGGGCGCATTGGATGAGAGCACCGTCGGCATCCGTGATGTCCTGGAGGGCCACCCTCTGCCCGCATCCGTCCGGCTCTTTGTCGGGCCCGAGGGCGGCTTTGACGAGGACGAATTGGCACTGTTGCGCTCCGCCGGGGCCATCAGCGTCTCGCTGGGACCACGCATCTTGCGCACCGAGACCGCCGGTCTGGTCATGCTCGCGGTGGTAGGCTATGCGCTGGGCGAGATGAGTGCAAAGGGCGCGGATGCGTCTCCCTGAACGAGACGCTGGCAGAAGGCACAGGCAGTGGTTGCGGCGTGCCCCGTGGTACCTGTTGGGAGGCTTGCTGCTGTTGTTTATTTGTTTGCAGGACACACCACAGATCGAGCGTGTCACCATCGGCTCGCCGAGCTCCCCTTTAGATGTTCCCATTACGATTGTGCAGCTGAGCGACCTGCATATGCAGGGACGACGCGATGTGCTCCGCCTCAAGTACGCTCTCGAGTTGGTCGAGCGGGAGCATCCCGACGCCGTCGTTCTGACAGGCGATTTCGTGCGCGAGGATGCGACGCAGGTCAACCTGGCCGCGCCCTTGCTGGCCAGACTCTCAGCCCCCCTGGGCACCTATGCCGTTCTCGGAAATCATGACCTATGGACCAACCGGCACATCGTTACGGAGGCGTTACAGTCCGCGCGTGTCATCGTCCTCGATAACGAGGGCGTGGTCCTGTCCAATGGGAGCGCAGCGCTGTATCTGGCCGGCCTGGATGATGCCTGGTCGGGGACAGCCGATCTGCCGGCAGCTACCAGAGACAATGTCACAGGCCTGCCGGTGGTGATGTTGGTTCACGAACCTGATCTCGGCGCAACCTTTGTGCAAGCGGGCAGCGCCTGGCTGCAACTCAGCGGGCATTCCCACGGGGGCCAGGTGCGGCTGCCCGGTCGAGGCGCTCTCATTCTCCCTGACTATGCGCGGCGGTACGATCAGGGACTGTACAGCATCGGTGAGGGCTGGCTATACGTGAATCGCGGACTGGGCACGACCACTGTCCCCATCAGGCTGGGATGCCGGCCCGAGGTGACGGTACTGACCATCTATCCGCCAGCCGCCGCGCAGGAGTTGCCATGAGCGATCTTGATCTCGCCAGCACCACTAATTCCATCGGACAACTGAATGAGCGCTCGCTCCATGCCGCGCTCAAAGCCTGGTGTTTAGAGCCCGGCGACCTGAGTGAAATGACGATAGACGGCTATGTTGTGGATGTTGTCCGCGGTGATCTCTTGATCGAGGTGCAGACGGGTGGTATCGGTAGCATCAAGAACAAGCTGGGCACACTGGCCCTTGGCCATGATGTGCAACTCGTCTATCCGGTGATCGCGGAGAAATCGATCCGCACGCTCGATGGAGATGGCGAGACGGTCCTTCGGCAGCGGCGTTCGCCGGTGCGGCTCGGCTGGGCCAATCTGTTCGACGAACTCGTGTACTGCCCACACCTGCTGTCGGCACCCCGTCTGGAACTTGTTGCCGTCAAGGTGGCTGTGACCGAGGTGCGATGCGCTGATGGCACGGGTTCCTGGCGCCGTAAGGGCATCGCCATCGTGGATACGCTCCTCGACCGTGTGTTGGAGACGCGGACTTTTCGCAGCGCCGAGGACCTCTTCGACCTGTTGCCCCCGACGCTGGAAGAGCCCTTTACGCATCGGGAACTCGCCGCGGCGCTTGGTGTTCGTGTGGCAACAGCCCAGCGGGCATCCTACTGCTTGAGACATCTCGGGCTGTTGCGCGAGGCGGGACGCAAGGGCAATGCACTGCTCATTGAGCGTGTGCCCAGTCAGAACGCAAACGCGCTCTGAGTACGCCGTTTCTGGATTGTGCTACGTGCCACATTTCTGTACATTATGAGCACTCGACGTTAGAATTGAGTCGTCGACGGTGATGACGTACAGATAGGAGGATCTATGGCGACACTTCCAAATGGCACCAAGTTGCCGGGGCGCCTGTTTATCGTTGAGGGCATTGATGGCTCTGGGAAAAGCACGCAGCTCGACCTGTTGCACAAGTGGCTTACATCGCTGGGTTACTCTGTGGCATTCAGCGAATGGAACTCGTCACCGGTGGTGCGCAAGACCACCAAAGTGGGTAAGAAAAAGCAGCTTCTCACCCCTACGAGCTTTAGCCTGATCCATGCTGTCGATTTTGCGGACCGTTACCAGCAGCAGATTGAGCCGGCGCTCAAGGCGGGCGCCATTGTGCTCGCGGACCGTTACATTTTCACGGCCTTTGCGAGGGATGTCGCCCGAGGTGTGAACCGCGATTGGGTCCGTGAGGTGTACTCTTTTGCCGCGATCCCGTCCGTGGCGCTTTACTTTCGCGTACCGCTGGACGAGTCACTGCGCCGTATCATCAGTGGTCGCCCCAGCCTCAAGTACTATGAGGCCGGTCTCGATCTTGGCCTTTCGGACGACCCACTGGAAAGCTACCGGATCTTTCAGGGGCGAATCTTGCGAGAGTATGAGCGCATCGCCGGAGAGTACAATCTATCCGTTGTCGACGCGAGCTTGCCGATTGTGGAGCAGCAGGAACTCGTGCGTGAGATCATCCGGCCGCACCTCGAAGGCGCGTTGATGGCCGAATCCAACCCCTGGCGCAAAGTGCTGGCCACGGAGGGTCTCTCTGGCCGGTATTTGGATAGCCTGGCTCGAACGGTGGAGCGATAACCATGAGCAAACTGCAGTTCTATGGACATGGTCTTCCCGGTGCCGAGGATGTGGAAATTGGCGGCAAGCTCATTGTGCTCGAAGGACCGGATGGCGTGGGCCGGTCCACACAGGTCGCTCTATTGCGCGAGTGGCTGGAGGCCAACGGCTATGCCGTGTTCTCCAGCGGATTCAAGCGATCGGAGCTAGCCAGCCGTGGTATCGAGTCTGCCAAGCAGGGGCATACCATGGGGAACCTCACGCTGGCGCTCTTTTATGCCGCCGACTTTGCCGACCGGCTGGAGCGGGAAATCATCCCCATGCTCAAGGCAGGCTTTGTGGTGCTTACCGATCGCTACATCTACTCGATGATGGCCCGCGCGCGCGTGCGCGGGGCTGAGAGCGAATGGCTCAAGTCGCTCACCGGGTTCGCTGTGGTGCCGGACAAGATCCTGTATCTGCGGGCAGAGGTCGAGGACCTGCTCCCCCGTGTTCTGGCGGCCCGCGGTTTTGATTTTTGGGAATCCGGCATGGACTACCTGGGGTACGCTGACTATTACGCCAGCTATCTTGAGCACCAGAATCGCATGCGCCAGTCGCTGGATGAGATGAGCGGCGAGTATGGCTTTGAGACGATCGATGCGTCGCAGACCATTGATCAGGTCTTTGCAGATCTCAAGGCGGCGGTGCAGGAGGTCATTGGAGACCTCAAGCCTGCGCATCCGCCTGCGCTCTAGATCGTTTCGCCGCGGGCTACAGCGCCGGGATGATCCCCGGCGCTGTTCTATTTGGGCGAGATCAGTCTGCCGAGAAGGGGCTTGTATAGCTCGATCGCATCGTGCGGGCAGAGTTCGTGGCAGCAATAGCAGCGTATGCAGGTCTTGCCATCCATCTGTGCGCGTCCGTTGACGATCTCGATGGCGTTGACGGGACAGTGCTGGACACAAAAGCCACAAGCGATGCAGCGCTCGGTGGCACGCGGTCTGGCTACCATCTGCTTCCAGATCCATCCCTGTGCCAGGCCGCGCAGCGCTCGCGCACTGCGTGTGTCCGGCTGGTCGTTGATCGTCGGCGGCGTGGCCACCCGTACCAGAAAGCGCAACGGGGCGGGGATCAGTCCGGGATCCAGCGGCGTATCGATGCCTTCGTGAAAGTCTGTGATTCGGAGCTTGTCCAGGCTGTCGCCGAGGATCTCCAAGTCGTCGATCTTTCCAGTCGTCAGACCGCGCGCCGCAGCCAATCGGGTGGTGGTCACAATTCCCGGCTCCATACCCACCAGAGCGGCGCCCAGCGTATCCACCGCGAGCACGTCCCCGCTGGTGATAATGGCCCCGATCTGGCGCGGATCGCCGCCGGTGGGCCCCTCTCCTTCCATGCCGGTGATTGCATCCAGCACGGTAAGCGTCGGATGAACAAACTGGAGGATATCCAGCAGTCCCTCGCAGAACCTCTCACGCTCGACGAGTTTGGAGTGGTAGCCGATCTTGAGAGCGCCAGGTACCACGCCAAAAAGGTTCTTGACGCCCATTGTCAGCACAGTCAGGTTGTGCGTCTTGAGCTTGGGGAGGTTGATGACCGCATCGACCTCGAGCAACGGATTGATGAGATCCAGGCGGTGCAGCACGACGCCCTCGGCATTGGAGACCTGGGTCGCCGCTGTGTCATAGTTCAACTCGGCGCCGCTGGTCTCTGCGGCGGCTTCCATGCCCGTGCGGCGATAGGTCGACCGCAACGTTGCCGGCGTGTACGGCCCCCCCGGCGAATCCGCAATCAGCGGATGCCCTCCGGCGTCGATCACCAGGCGGGCCACCGCCGCGACCACGGTGGGGTGGGTTGTGGCGGCTCGCTCCGGCGGCATGCTCCGCACCAGATTTGGTTTCAGCAGTACCCGGGAGCCTGGCTTGATAAAGGCCCCGATGCCTCCCAGGAGATCGATCGATCGTTTGACGGCGTCATAAACTGCCTGTGACTCATAGTCAGCGCAAGAGACGAGCGATACCTGAGGGCGTGATTGTGTCATCTACTTCTCCGTGCGCGCCAACGCGCTGATGGCCTCGGAAAGAAAGCGCAGCTGTCGCGCGGCCAGTCCGATCTTGACCGTGCTGGCGCTGTCGCTCTCCATCAGCCGCTGAAGATCGCCGCTCTGCACACATTCTGTCAGTCGCTGTAGTTCATCCATAAACGAATCCAGCGAATGTATCCGCAGCACCCGGTTGCCATCGCGTGTGGCTGGCTCGAGGTACCCATAGTCGGCATCATCTCGCACCGGGGAGCCAGCCTGCGGGGTCTCGCTCTCCCAGGGGGGCAGACCATCATCATCTTCCATGGTCTGCTCGCGCTCCCGAACAGCGGTATGGTCCGGCATGGAGGAGCCGTCCTGAGTACGCGATTCTATGTGAGGTACATTCTCCCCGAGACGCAGCAGAGACAGAGCAGCCTCGGGAGCAATATTCGGGTTTCTGGCGAGCGAGGCACAGAGTCGGGAGAGTTCGGCGGCGGAGAGGCTCTCGTCGATGACCAGGGCTGCGATCGCCTCCTGACGCTCGTCCGGAGAGATGTCGACGAGATGCTGTGCATGGGTGACGCCGATGGCCCCGCTGGCGACGCGCTGACGAACCCGCGGCGACAGCTGTAACAGGCGCAGATAGCGCTGGATCTGCCTCGCGGAGAGGCCGAGCGTGCGCGCCATATGATCGAGCGCATCTCCCTGCGAGACGCCGCCGGCCGTCAGATGCCTCAGCAGGCTGTCAAAGGCGCCCGCCTTGTCCATATCGTTGAGATCGAGGCGCTGTAGATTCTCCAGGACCTGCTGGATCATCACCTGCTGCGGACCCTGGGCCTGAACAAGGACACACGGCACGCGATCAAGGCCCACGACAATGGCGGCGTCTCGCCGGCGATTGCCGTACACCACGCGATAGGCCTGGCCCTCTGCCGAGACGCCGAGCGGCTGCAATATGCCATGCTCCCGGATGGTTTCAGCGAGGCCGGCCAGGTTTCCGGGCTCTGAGCGTACGTTTTGCGCGCTTGGGAGCAGATCTCGCGGGTTGAGATAGATGATCTGTTGGTCGGGTGACATACACACTCCAAAGGAAAGGGTGCTCAGCAGGAATCTAGGCTTGCCGGCTGTAGTTGCCGTAACGCATAAAGGCGCGGCAGGCGATCTCCTGCCAGCTCGGATCCAGCCCGATGGAGACATTGTCAGCGTAATACCCCCCGATCAAGCCGCCTTCGGGCCCACCCAAACTGGTGATCAACTCCCTGGCCTCTTGCTCGATAGCGGCTGGATCGCCGCTCTGAAGGGTCTTTTGAATGTCCACCGGGCACCAGAAGGTGATCTGGCCATGGAAACGAGCAAGGGTGTCGATTCCATGCAGCTGAGGTTGGTCGAACTGCAGGAGGTCGATGCCCGCCTCGATGAGGTCCGGGATGATATCGGTGATCTTGCCGCAAGAGTGCATGAACACACGCACGCCGTGGGAGTGAGCTGTCTGGCACAGGGCAACAAACCCCGGCTTGAACATCTCGCGCCAGACTGCAGGCCGGATCATCAGGCCCAGCTGGGTGCCCCAGTCCTCAGGAAACATAACCGCATCCACGCCGGCGTCGGCATAGGAGATGATCGTCTGTGCCAGCAGATCCTGAATGCGCTGGAGGAGCGTGCTGACGCGTTCCGGCTCAAGCAAAATGTCCATCAAGAACAGGTCCAGGCGCCGGAGCTTGCGTGCGATGTTGAATGGGAACCCGGGGAGGTGGCCGATGACATACCGCTGGCCGGCGTTCTCCTCACAGGCCTCGGCAACGCGCCGAAAGTTGACCGGATTTGCCAGATCGGGCAGCACCAGACTGTCGAGCTGTTCCCAGGAGGCCAATGCCCCTATAGCCACCTCGCCCTTGCTGGAACGATCCAGGCGCGCCCAGGTGTTGCCCCATTCGTCGATGTACTCTTGCCGCTCGGGGCCGACATCCTGCCACACAGGATCATAGCCGGTGAGCTTGTAGCTGGTCTGCAGGAAATCGTTCCAGTAAGGCTCTGGGAACGATGCCGCCAGGCGCTCGGGGCCAGAGTAGTCAAGAGTGCGCAGTACGATTTCTCGGGAGTTCATACGCTGTCCTATACACACTATGCCACAGCGTGGCTGAGGATACCGGATATCATGATAGAGCCGATCTCACACCGTGGCAAGCCTGCGGCAGCGACTGCCATCAGAGAGTGCGCCGCGCCTGTCCTTTGACCGTGCTGTTCACTGATGATAATATCCGTAGAGCTGTGCGGATCGTCTTGCGGCTTGATCGCCGCTGTATGTGGCTGTGTTGCTCTGCGTTCTGTCTGTCCTTGACCGCTGTCTGGTATGGGATAGCAACCTGTTGGGCCGGCCGCAGCATGCCGTGGCCAGCCGCCGCAATCCCGATCCAGGCATGGCCGACACTTTTAGTGCCGCGGGAGACGCGGCGGACCCTGGAGGACAGAATGGCAAAGAGACTATATGTGGGCAATCTACCCTACAGCACGCGCGATGAGGACCTCGAGGACTTGTTCTCTTCCATCGGCGAGGTGTCTGAGGCGATCGCGATGATCGACCGCGAAACCGGTCGTTCGCGCGGGTTCGGTTTCGTGGAGATGGTGGATGACGCGGCGGCTGATGCTGCGGTGGAGCAGTTGGACGGAACCATGCTCGAGGGCAGGGCGATTCGAGTCTCGATCGCCAGGCCTCGCGGCGAATCGCGGGGGCGGGACTGGTAGATCCGTCTGAGTCTCAAGCATGGCAAAAGGGGCTCTGGTTCAACCAGAGCCCCTTTCTGTACATGTTGCTAGATATGAGGTGCAGGCGGCACCGTAAAATCAGGAGCTATTCGCTCTCTTCCTCGCTGGATTCCTCAGAAGTCTCCTCGTCCGCCATCTCCTCGCCCTCAAGCTCTTCGGCCTCGAGAGCCTCAGCCTCAAGCTCCTCCTCCGTCAAGGCCCTCGGTGCGACAACGCGCGCGACCGCGGTGTCTGCCTCAACAAGGATGGTCACGCCTTCGGGGATGGCGAGATCGCTGACATAGATCGCCGAATCCATATCTGTCAGCACAGAGATATCGACAATGATGTGCTCCGGAAGATCGCCCGGCAGGCAGGAGATCTCTAGCTCATTGAGCAGCGTATTGACAACGCCGCCCTCTTCGACCACAGGGGCTTCGCCATGGATGAGCAATGGTACAGCCGTGGTGATCGGCTGATCGGCGACGACCCGGTAGAGGTCGACGTGTACCAGGCTTCCGGATACCGGGTCGCGCTGGACATCGCGCACGAGGACGGTCTCACGCATGTTAGCGTCAGGGACAGTCAGGCTAAAGAGACGGGTGGTCCCCACGGTGTTCAGCATCCTGCGGAGTGCGGGCTCTGCGAACTGCAGGGATACGGAGGCGTACTGGTTGCCGTAGAGTATGCCGGGGACGATGCCTTCGCGCCGGAGCGCCCTGGGCGTCATTTCGGTATCCCGTGACTGCGCCACGAGTGATAGAGTCTCTGCCATGTTCTCTTCCGTCCTTCATCCTGGGATAGCGCCGCGTTACATCGGTATGCTCGCGGACAATCAACATAAAACAAGGGCCGTCTCTGGTGATCCAGCTGGCCCTCTTCCGTGCAACTGGCGTACCTTGTCGATTATAGCGCGGCAACCTTTCGTGTCAAATAACGAGGAGGGTCACCGCTCAGTCCTTTGGAGCGGCGGCATCGTTTCTGCGGTTGCGGTGGCGCACCATCCGCAGCCAATCCAGCAGAGAGCGCGTGGTGCGTATGGCCTGCTGCGCCTGTTTGTACGTGGGGCGTCGTCCCCGATGCACAGTGTCGTTGCGGAGATCGTTGAGTTGCCCAAAGGCCTGCCATAGGGGCCTGTTGTCGTTACGGAGATTGAAGCCACTATAGGCGCCCATCAATGCCGCGAGCTTGGACGTGAGGCTGCGTGTGGAGAGCATGTGGTCTATCTGATCGTCGTCCATCCCGCGGCGGAGCATGCCCTCGGTGAGCAGGGCGGATGCTGCGGCCTCGATGGTTGTGTGGCAACTGGCGATGGTCTGGCGTGGGAAACGTTGCGCCAGCGCGCGTTCTGCCTCGATCAGTAGTTCATCTGCGAGGTCTATGGGCTGCTGCTCCCTGAGGGCTCTATCGAGATCGCGATACCAGGCGACACTCTCACCCAGCAGATCAAAAGTCTCAGCCCGCGCCTCTTCTGCGCGTATCAACTCGTCTTGAAGCGGGTCTTCGCACAAGACGGCACCATCGTCGGCCCTGACAGTCAGATCGATGTCGTCGCGTCTGAGATCGTAAATGTGGTATAGACGGGCCTTGCGGCGCACCACGGCCACCAGGTTATTGAGCACCTCCAATGCTTCTGAGGCGAACAGGTCGCGCGCGGGATCGAGTTCCTCCATGTTGTTGAGATCGACCCCCTCGGGCAGTCGTCGAATGATCGTTGCAGAGGAGTTGATCGAGCCCAGAGTTGCGTGATCGCCCCCAAACATGACGCGAAGCACAAAGGGGTGGTCGTACCAGGTGTAGGTAGTCGTGATCTCATCGTCGCCGAACAGCGCGGAAAGGGGCTCCGCCGGCGACGGGGACCCTACCGCAATCAGTGGGTTGAACTGCTGTTCAGACACGTGTACCGTCAGCGGCCCGGACTCGGTGGAAACCGTGTAGGAGCGTTCCCGGATGCCAAAAGGAAGGCTTGCGAAGGCTACCAATAAGGGCATGAGGCGCTCTCCTTACTCGTCTTGAAGGCACTCGTATTCGCGCGCGTGATCCTGTCCCGCACCGCGATCTACCATTCCCCTGCGGGGGGCGTACGTCGTCGCTGCTTCTTTTGGCTCTGGTGGCTCTTTGCCTCGCGACGCCTCATCTTCTGCGTCCTTGATGGCCGCGTATGCACTCGTGCGCGGGTAGGGCGAAGCGCGTGCGCCAAGAGCTCCCGGAATCGCGCCAGGGCTTCTTGACGGTTCTGGTACTGGCTGCTGCTGGCCTGTGAGTAGAGGTGTAGCACTCCCTCTCGATCTATCAGTCGCCCCAACCGAGTGCGCAGGTGCTTTTTTTGTGTGTCCGTGAGACTGGGGCTCTGTGCCACATCAAAGAGCAACTCTACCCGGGTGGCCGTCTTGTTCACGTTTTGGCCGCCGGGAGCGCTCGCGCGCGAAAAACGCCACTGCACTTCGGAAAGCGGAATCTCCAGGCTGGCGTTAATCGCCAGAACAGCGTCGTTCACGAGTGCCTCTTGCAGGACAACATGTCTTCTATCGTCAGTGGTCGACCTTCCATCCGCAGGGCGTTTGATGCCTGCGCCAGCGTATAGGCGCGCGAGACCCACTCCCGGCCTGTCCAGCCAGGCTGGGCACTCAGCAGCAGCGAGCGCGGCGCTATCATCGCGGCTGCCGTGCTGCAAAGGTCAAAAGCGCGCACCTGGGGGATATCCAGATGCTGCAGGTATATCTCGTCGACGTCCAGATCGAGCTCGGTCATGTCGACGCACACGGCGACTCTCGTTGGGCTAATCGCGGCTGCCAGGAGGGCCCAGACCCCGCCCACACTATGACCAATCAGCCAGGGTTCGCATCCTCGCCTGACAAGATATGCGAGTACGATGAGCAGATCCAGCACCTGTTCGCCAGTGACGCACCGGTTAAAGCATGACCAGTACCAGTCGCTGTCGCGGCGCGCCGGGGCGCCCGGAGGGACCAACCTGGAGAACGGTGCGGGAATGCAGGCTGCAAATCCGGCCTTGAGCAGCGCATCAACCAGCGGACCGGGCTCGCCTGTCGTTCCAGTGTACGTTTCGATGCCAGCGGGGTCTACCAGCACCGCAGTCCCGAGAATATCGCTGTCAGGGACGTACTCGACACACTGGATGCGCTCACGATTGGGCCGGCCAAGGATCACCCGGTTGCGGACGTAACCGTGCTCGGTCCGGATGCGTTCGACGCAAGACGCAATGTCCTCATCAGGTTCGGGCGGTCGGACACCGAGAACGTGCTTCAGCCTCAGTGTCGAGATCACACGTAACTGCTCCAAGTCGGCCACGGTGTCCGGCAACAGTGAAGCTTGCCTACTCAGGGCATGCTCTCGCCATGAATCCGGAAAGGCGGATGCGTCGGGGACGTTTTCAGGCAGTTTGGCCGTAGGAAACACCCGCAGGCGTTCGTCAGCATCCAGAGCGAAGGGGTGCTCCACGGCCTGTTCCTGCGGCACACCGAACCAGCGTGCAAACCAGCGATAGACGGGCGCCCGGCTATCGGCGTTATAGTTGTGTCCAGCATCGATCTGAACGTGCGCAAGGTCGTCCGTGCGGCCATAGAGCCTATAGATGCTCTGCAGGGCCGGAAACTCCACCTGCGGCGTATTGCACGTCCAATCGCCCGTGGCGGACACCATCAGCATTGGCCGGGGTGCCGCCAGCGCAGCGATTTCCACATTGCAGGTATCCAGCCTGAGGGCCGGCGTATTCTCGCACTCGCAACCGCCCTGGAAATGCGCCGAGATCATATTGACCGGTGCCGTCACGGAAATCCGGTCATCGAGTGCCGTCAGAAGGAGTGCCTGCGATGCACCCCCGGAAGCTCCGGTGCATCCGATGCGGCTGACGTCGACCTCGGCCAGGCTGCAGAGAAACTCCAGAGCCGTCAGGCTGTTCCATAGCTGCAGCGATAGCGATGTGAGGCCCCAGAGGGCGCCGCGCCGCGAGCTGAAATGGTGATCGGCGATCTGGAGGCTGTCGTTATAGCCCACCATGTCGTATGACAGGGCCAGCATGCCCATGCGTGCAAAGGTGATACAGCGAGCGCGTACCGATCCCTGCGCGCTGTGCTCCAGCCTGCCGGCATCCCAGTGTCCGTGAGGGTTGAGGATGGCCGGCGCCGGTTCGTGTCGCCCTACGGGCCGGTACAGGTTGCCGGTGCACAGCAACCCCGAGTCGCCCATCAGTGCCACGCGATCGACGGTGTATCCTGGACCCTGGCCGCATGGCGTGACGCCTGCCCATCGGGGGCGCAGATCGGGCCGTGGCAAGAGTCCTGTGACGACTGCAAGGTGCTCGCGCAGCTCCCGGGCACGCCGTTCCCACTCTTGTAGCGACGAGTATGCCGGAAACACAAATGATTGCTCTCCAGAGCGATGTTGCACTTGTCTGGGATCCACGGCAGGAAGCTGCAAGTCGTCCATTCTCACGCCTTCTCTGTTCTCATAGGAGGGGCCGGGCAAGGCACTGTGATCATAGCCGCCGGACCCGGCGGACGTCAACAGGCGGAAAATGTGTGTCTGCGCCAGGCTGAAGTATAATCAGTTAGGATGAATATCGCGTGCTGAACGCCCCGGAAGGATAAACAGTGTCGGCCAAGTCGCGTTATCTGGTCATCGCCATTGTGCTGGTTACCATCAGTGCCGCCGCGGCCTGGGTGGGAGGCTCTGTGCGCGACAGCGCATCCGAATCAAAACTAAAGGCGGCGGCGATCGGCGAGACGATTCCATTGATCACGTTGGCGGCAGGTTCGCCTGCTGCGCCAACGCGCGCCATCGTGATGCCGGGGGTAACCTTGACGCCCACGCTATACGTGTTGGATGCTGAGCCAACGGAGCAGCCAACACCGACGATTACGCCTACACCGGCACCCACCGTGGACTATGGCGTTGAAGGGGCCACTGGCCGTGTCCAGATTCCTGCAATCGGCGTCGACCAGGTGATTATCCCCGTGAGCTGGAACGTAACCTTCGTCAATGGACAGCCGGTAGCCGAATGGGAGACCGTCGACTGGGCCGCCGGGCATAATATTGGCTCCGCGCCTCTGGGCGGACCGGGGAACACCGTGCTGACCGGTCATACCCGGGGTAACGGGAATGGTGAGTTTCAGAATCTCTGGGAGCTGTCGCCAGGTGATGAGGTCTATGTCTGGGACAGTATCGGGCAGGAGTTTCTCTACACCGTTGAGCGTGTGGTCAAGGTCCAGGAGGTGGGGGCTACTCTCGAGGAGCGGCAGGAGAACGCCCAGTACATCATGCCGACGGACGATACGCGATTGACCTTGGTCACATGCTGGCCCGAGTGGGTGTACACACATCGGATCATTGTCATCGCACGACCGGCCTAAGTCGGTGTTTTTGCGCCGACTGCGTCGTTTGCATCGGGTTTCCTGGCTAGATGTCCCGTGGCAACTCATATGGAAATGTCACTTAACGGGGATGGATCACTCATCTGCTGATGTCACTGACAGTGCCGCCTCCTTTCTCGGTATGGTGAGCGTCAAGGTCTCAAAGATGTCCTCGGTGATGCCCGGGGGTGCTCCTGGGAGCGCAAAGAGCTGATTGATTTGTGTATAGATGCGGCGTCTCAGCTGCCTTGGGTTGGTTTCTCTATATAACTGGTCTAGCATGTCGGTCGTGGCAGCTGATAGGACGCCGGAGACCCGCAGACGCTCGTAGGGGGCGGCTGCGGTGTCAAAGTGGCGCCCAACTCTGCTACAGCCATCGGTCTGCACAAACTCCCTGCTGGCCAACCTGCGTACACGCTGGAAGAAGTTGAAGTGGAGCCAGATCAGGTCGAATAGCCCGTTGAGTGTTTGCGTCTGCATGACGGTATCGAGACGATCGTCGCCGAGATATCCGCGCACCAAGTCGCCGTTACGTTGCTCCACGAAGCGATTGTCGTTCTTGTGATACGGCCGACTACGAGACCACGTCAGGCCAGGTACGCAGTCTTCCCAGAAGCGTATCAGGTAGCCGTTGAAGAACTCACTGCCATAATAATAGGTGCAACTCGATGACCTCGAATGGTAAGCGCTGTAGAATCGCATCAAAGGCATGGCCTGTTACACGGTAACTGCGCCCCCGCACGGCTCTCAACTCGCTCCAACCCGTTCCTACATCCACCATCTGCAGGGTATGTACGTACTCCCCTTGTGCTGACGGCCCCGAATGATGCACCAGAT
>CAZMAI010000057.1:0-1672 GCA_964564195.1 uncultured Anaerolineales bacterium
CGCCCTGGGCAACCTGGCCACCAACAAGGTCTACGCCTGGACGAAAGAGGACTATGCGCTCTCGGACCTGATGCAGCAGTACTTTGCCAACTTTGTCACCGCCGGCGATCCAAATGCGGCGGGTCTGCCCGAGTGGCCGGCGATCAATCGCAGCGATCCGCCCCGGGTCATGATCCTCGATGTCGAGAGCCGGGCCGTGCCTGAGGAGCATCGCGAGCGCTACCTGTTCCTGCAGAGCCTGTTCCTCAAGCGCTAGCATGCCCGTGGCGAGGTCATAGGGCCGTCTGGCTGATTGCGCACTCCATTGCCGACGATCGGCCATGCTGCTAGACTGCAAGGTGCTCTGGTATAGGGTCCGCACAATTCGTCAGGAGGTCTGTGATGCGACTATCTGTAGGCAACTTTCCGAGCAGATTGGATTTTGAGGCGCGAGTCGCGATCGGCGGCGCGCTCGGTTTTGGTTCGATCGGCGTAGGTGCCGATATCATCGATGGGTACCTGGCGCGCAACGCTATGGATGAACTCAAGGCGCTGCTCGCCCGGCACAATATGGCCATCTCGAGCGTGAATCCCGGCCTGTCTTATGCCCTGGAGGGGGACGCCTGGAAGGCGGCTCTGGCCAAGGCCGAGGAGCGCGTGGCTGCCGTCGCCGGCGTGGCCACCAAGGCGGGATTTATGGCGCCCAATCGCTGGCCCAAGATGGTCGGCGAGGGGGAATGGGAGTGGCTCGTAGGCAAGTTCCGCGCGTATGCGGACATGCTGGCCCGCTACGACATGGACATGGTCTTTGAGTTCCTGGGGCCCCAGGTGGGTCGCCCGCGCCCCCGCCAGATCATGTATCCCTGGGTCATCGGACTGGACCCTGCGCTGGAACTGATCGGCCGGGTCGATCGCCCAAATGTCGGCCTGATCCTGGATGTGATCCACTGGTGGGCCGGCACCGACGGCGATTATGAGACCCTCCACAAGGTCAAGGGCTTGCCGCTGACCCTGCACGTGTTCGACTTGCCCGAGGGGATCCACCGGGACACCATGGAGGACTCGGATCGCTGCCTGCCCGGCGAGGGCTTTATCGACCTGGTCAAGTGGCTCAAGATCGTCAAGGCCGACGGATACGACGGCGACGTGCTGCCCGAGGTATTGGGGGCCAAGGGCGCCGAGTTAGCAGAGATGGACTCCTGGGAAGGCCCCAGGATGATCCGCGATCTCTACTTTGCCCTGTTCAACAAGGTCGGCTGATCGACAGCGAGTGCTTTCCCGTTGTGAATACCGGTGTCCGGCGGTGAGTGCATCGCCGGACACAGCTCTGTGTCTGGAAAGGCGTGTCATGACCTCAACGCTGACCGAGCTGCAATCCTGGGTGACCGAGACCGTACGCACGCTGTGTTCAGGGCCGGGAAACGCGATGCAGGGCTCGTTCGACGAACCCGCCTGGGCGACTCCTCTCGTGGGCTTTTGCCGGGGCGATGACGCACTATTTGCGGCCTACAAGGAGCACGTCGGCCCGGAGCACTGGACGCCCGTCGAGGCCATGAAGCTGGCCTACCCGGAGCTGCGCGTTGAGCCCGCCGAAATGGCGGTGATCTCCTGGGTGCTGCCCCAGACCGAGGCCACCCGGGCAGACAGCCGCGCGGCGACGGTATACCCGCCAGAGCGTTGGGCCCGCTCGCGA
>CAZMAI010000057.1:1772-11411 GCA_964564195.1 uncultured Anaerolineales bacterium
GCCATCACGGAGCAGGGCCACGACAAGCGTCTGTGCCGGACGCATCTGGACAGCACCAGACCTATCGTGCGCGAGCAGTACGGCTTTGAGGGCTATGCCTGCGGCCTCTGCCAGACCGGCACGCCTTGCGAGGCAGGCATCCCAGACGAGCTGAGGTAGACGGTCGCTGCATCAAGTCTCGTAAAGCCAAGAGAGCCGGCCAAAGCCGGCTCTCTTTTGATGCAAGTCTATCGCAATGACGTTGCCGTGCAGACTAGGACGATGTTCCTGTCTCCGCCTCAGGTGTCACGTAAGGGCACGCGCCACCAAAGCCTCTGCCACCCAGCACATCCTCGCCGGAGAATCCTCCGCGCATCCCGCCGCGGGGCATGCGGCCCATGCGACCACCGAACGAGCCCTCTGCACGCTCACCGGCGAACGGATTGGTCAGCTGGAAGGGTGCCAGCGCCTTGGAACGCTCGATCAACCACTCCGCCTGCTCCTCAGTGAGTTCACCGTCGGCCACGGCCTGGTCGATCACCTCAGTCTTGGCCGTCACGATCGCGTCAATCAGGTCTTCATCGGTCACGCCCTGCTCATTGGCGATCTCAGAGAGGGTGTTACCCTCCAGCCGGAGCGCATGGATCTCGTCATGGGTCAGGCCCAGCAGATCCTCAATCACTTTATACATCACACCGAAACCCGCGCGCATATGGCCCCAGGCGCGTCCCAGCAGATCACCATTCGTCTCGGGCGTCACGACGCCGTTCGGTCCCTGCGCCGATACGGCGCCGACCAGACCCAAGCCCAACGTCAAGACAAGCATGAACGCCAGTCCAAGAGTCACTATCCTCTTCATCGTCATTCCTCCTGTGAATATCTACGCTACCGTATCAGTAACGCAGTTGTAGTATGACGGCTGAATGTGGACAGACTGTGAAGATTCTGTCGGTCTGTTCTGGAGATCACGCCGGTGCTAGAGCGCCCGCAAAAAACGCTGCACCGCCCCGATATAGTCGTCATAGTTCTCGCGCCGGATGTTGTGGCCGGCATCGGGGATGTGCACCACCTGCCCGTGGCGAAGCAATGTAACCGCCTCGGCCGCCACTGCTGCCGTCACGATTCCACCGAGTCCGGCTGCCGCCTGGACTTCGGGATCCCCGATGAGCAGCAGCACCGGGCAACTGATGCCGGCAGCCACCTCGCGCCACGGAGGACCGCCAATGGTCATACGCTCCAGGGCCTCGCCCCGGCACAGGAGCTTGGCACGCGCCCAGGGCTCGAACTCTTCTTCGGCCCAGCCGACACGGTACGTGCGCCCAAACTCGATGATCCCTTCCAGGCTCTTGGACTGGTACTCCTCCAGCCGCTGGCGATAGCCAGACACGCCACTGACCGGCTGTCCCGGCAATAGATCGCGCCAGGGGGGATCCTCGAGGACCGCCGCGCCGAGCAGGTCCGGGTAGATCGAGGCCGCCAGCGAGACCGTACTGGCGCCCATCGAGTGCCCGATCGCCACTGGCCTGTCCAGGCCAAGCGCAGCCACCAGCCCGGCCAGGTCGGCCGCCTGATCCACCCCGGAAAAGTCGGCACGAGGCGTCTCGGAGCGGCCGTGCCCGCGGGCATCATAGGTGATCAGATCGAACTCGGGCGCCAGGGCAGCGGCCACCCGTGGCCAGCACTCGCCAGAATCGGTGATTCCGTGGGCAAGTACGACCGTGCGCCCGGAACCGCCCGAACGATAATAGTGAATCCTTAGCCCGTTGGCCACGACGTCGCCCTGCCGCCAGGTGTCAATCACGTTCATTGTACCAGATTCCCCTTTGCTCCAGTGGCGTGTGGCCGCACCTGCAGGTACGGCCACACGGATGTTCCCCGTGCTCAGCCGGTGACCCAGCCTCCAAAGACCGGGTACTGGCTGCAAATGAACTCGAGATAGGCCGGCCGGTTCTGGGCATTCTGCTCGAGCGCGCGCCTGAAGGCGGGCACGATCTGCTCCGGATCGGTGATATCTTCGGCATAATAGCCCAGCGCCTCGACCGCCCGCGAGATGTCAGCGGTGCTGTGATCGCAGACCTCACAGGTATACGGGTCGTGGCCGGCCCCCCAGAACCCCGGGCCGTAGCCGCCGAACCCACCATTGTTGATATGCACGGTGGTCACGCCGATGCCCTGGCGAACCAGCGCCTCCATATTGCCCAGCATGTAGCCGACCCCTGCGTCACCGGTGACATTGATCACCTGGCGCTCGGGAAAGGCCAGTTTGGCGCCCATGGCGGCCGCCAGGCCAAAGCCCAGAGTGGACACATTGCCCCAGCCCATAAAGGCCCGCGGGATGCGGGTCTCGATGACCGTGCTGAGCTGGTCACGGGTGCCACCCGAGTCGTGCGTGATAAAGCAGTTCTCCGGGTCCAGCACCTTGAACATATCCCCGTAAACACGGTAAGGGTTGATCGGCGTCTCGTCCGAGGCCATCGCCGGATGGTACTTGGCCATCATGGCCGCTTTCTGCTCAGCGATCGCCGCCACCAGCCCTGGCTTGGAGGCGGGGCCAGTGCGGCGCGCCAACTCAGCCTGCAGCGCCTCCAGCGTCAGCCGGGCGTCACCGATCACCGCGTGAGCGGTGGGATATACGCGGTTCACATCACCCGGATCATCGGTGCAGTGGATGATCACTTTGTTGCCCGGTTCGGGGATCGCCTGCCTAAAGTGCCCCATATAGAGGCTGGTGCCCACGGCCAGCAGGGTATCGCACCCGCGCAGGAAATGCGCCGCGAGGTCCCCGCGCACCCCGACCGAGAGCGGGTGGTCGCCTGGAAAGACACTCAACCCCTTGAGCGTGGTCAGAACGGGCAACTGCGCGTACTCGGCCAGGCCCTTGAGCGCGTCCATGCCGTCGGCATAGAACACGCCCTCACCCGCATAGAGCAGCGGATGCTCGGCCTCCAGCATGGCATCGACCGCGGCGGACACATCCGTCGGATCGGGGGCCGAACGCCAGCCCTTGACCGGCGTGTAGGGATAGGCCTGCTCATCGTAATCGCCCATCCCCCGGGGAATGGTGACGAGCACCGGCGCCCGGCGCCCTGTGCGCAGCGCGGTAAAGGCGCGCCGCATGATCTCAGGCACGCGCTCTGGCCGGTCGATGACACCGACCCACTTGCAGACGCTACCCAGCGCGTCGACCATGTCGTACCTGCCGCGGCCACCTGCTCCGGGCGGGACCCCATCGGTGATGCACAGCACCGGCGAGGAGTCCTCGTAGGCCTGCGCCAGGGCACCATAGGCCATCTGCAGGCCGGCGGCGTTGATGCCTCCCATGACGGTACACACGCCGATCTTTCTCCCGCCGGTGGCGCGCGAGTAGGCGTCGGCCACGCCCACGGCATAACGCTCGTCGCGCATCATGATGATAGGAACGTCCTCCTGCCCAAGGGCATTGTTTACGCAACAGGTGGGAAAAGTGGTCACCCACTCCACCCCTTCTTGCTTGAGAATCCTGGCCAAACCGTTGGCTGCGAGTACCATCGCTTCACCTCCCTCGGTCTCCACTGGTTAACCCTGGTTGTTACGCCAGCCCTTGTAAGCCGCCCTGCCCATCCACTGGGCCGACTGACCCAGTTCATCTTCGATCGCGATCAGATGGTTTCGATCGCCACCGCGCACCTGGCCCGCGTTCAGACCTACTGAAAAGTCGCCGATGGTCGCATTGTCGCCGCGGCTACCGCAAGGATGCACGTTATAGCCGTTGAGGTGCGCCAGCCGGCAGGCCTCCAGGGCCTCTGTCACCGTACCGATCTGGGTGATCTTGAGCACCATCGAGTTCGCCGCCCCGATGGCGATGGCCTCCTGCAGACGCTGCGGGTTGGTCGTGAACAGATCGTCACCCACGATCTCAATGCCCAGCTCCTTGACGGCCAACGCGTGCCCCTCGAAATCGCGCTCGTGCAGCGGATCCTCGAGCGACGTGATCGGATAGTGCTCTACGAAATCTTTGAGCAAAGCGATCACCTCGTCGCGCGTCTTTTCCCCGGGAGAGAACAGCCCCACGTAGCGGTCAATGTCACGCTCATAGTAGCAGTCCGCAGCGCAGTCGAAATAGAGCCCCATCTTGCCCTCGTGGCCCGAGCGCACGATGGCCTCGGTCATGATCTCGAGCAACTCGCGGTCATGGTCGATCACACCGGCCAGCGCGACGCCCCGGTAGGCAGGGTTGAACCGGCCAGGATAACGCTGGCGCAAGATCTTGACGGTCTCCTCGGTCGCCTGCCAGCCCCAGTAGACCGCCTCAGCGTAACTGCCCGCGCCCCAGGGGGTGAACTCGTAGCTGGGCTTGAGCCAGCGCGACGTGCCCGGGTCGCGATAGCGCCCGCCCGTGCCGATACCTATGATCGGAACCGGCATCGTGCGCGCATCGGGGCCTCCGATGTACTTGTACAAGGGCAGCCGCGAGGATCGGGCTGCCGCCACGATGACCGCCAGCGACACACCGACGATGGCGTTGGCTCCCAGCCGCGCCTTGTCCGGCGTGCCATCGAGCTCGATCATGGCCATATCGATACCGGCCTGATCGGTGACGTCCATTCCGATAATCGCTGGGCCGATCGCCTTGTTGACGTTCTCTGCTGCTTGGCGTGCGCCCAAACCGTTGTAGCGCTCCCCGCCGTCCAGGACAAACTTGGCCTCGTAGGTGCCCGTAGAGACACCTGACTCGGGCGTCGACACGCCTACGGCCCCGTTCTCAGTCTCGACCCTGACCTGCAGCGACACCAGGCCGCGGTTGGCCAGTATCTCGCGGGCACTGACTCTGCTGATGCGATCTCCCATGACTGTTACACTCCTTGATCGGTTTGGGGAAAATCAGAGAACGACGGCCACCCGCAGGTCGCCCAGGCAGGTGCCCGTGTTACCGGTATAGATGGCGCTCTTGAGCTGCATCAGCGGGATGGTGGCATTGTGGTTGGCCAGCTCCGCTGCGAGATCGACGCCCGCCGCCCGGGCCTCCTCGACCGTGAAGCCATCCACCACGCCTCCTGCCATGCAGATCGGCTCACCGCCCACGAGTTGGTTGCCCGGCCCATCGGTGCCATCCGAGTCCACAGCGGCGACGGCTACGCGCTTGCTGGCCATACGCCCGCCCCCCAGCATCGCCCCCCAAGCCAGGGCGAACTCCTGGTTGCGGCCGCCCACACCGGTGGCCTCGCCCACAGGCACCTCCAGATGCCCCCCGGTGATCAGAGCCACGGGCGGCGGGAATGGCCGGCCGTACGCCTCGCATTCGTGCGCCACCTGAGACAGCACGTTTGCCGCCTCGCTGGAGACCGCTGTGAGATGCGAGCACATCACCACCCCCTGTACCCCCAACGCCTCCGCGCGGGCCCGGGCGCCCGCGATCATCTGGTACAGGTCGATGGGCTGCCAAAAGCTCATGCGCATGCTGGAGAACTCTTCCAGAGGCGGCGCGTCATAGGCCGGGTCCAGCCGGTCAAAGACGGCGCGCATCGCCTGAGGGAGCTCCGCATACCAGGGCTGCGCCTGGAACACGGGCACATCCTCCTTCATGTGCGCCACGCCCGAGGGCCAGGAGGGCACAAAGGACGAACTGGCGGGGATCTTGCCGTGCCAGCGCTCGAACAGCCCCACCTCCATGATCAGGTTGATGCTGCGAGCAGGATGGATGTGTCGCATGATTCGTCCCCGGCTGACCTGCGAAAAGTAGCTCATCGGGCGGATGATGATCCCCTGGCTGCCGTACTTGATCGCGAGGCGGTACAGCATGTGCAGGTCGTCCAATGTGATGCCGGGGGCCGGCAGGGGCGAGAGCGAGGATGCGCCGTCGGAAAACACGGTAAAGACCAGGTCGCGTGCGGTGGCGCGTTTCGCAATGTCGACCATCTTGGCGGCACCGAGCACCGAACCCTCATCCGGCACAGGATGCGCCCCCTCGGTGACCTCAATGCGCTGCAGCACGTGCTCCTCGCCGTGCTTGACGGTGATAGCACCGGCAGTCAGACGGTCGCCCAGAATATCCTCCAGCGCTTTGGCCTGGAACTGGACCGCCTTGCCGGCGCCGATGACATAGATGTGCTCGATCTCTTGCAGATCGATGACCTCGTCGCCGTAGCCGGAGACGTCCATCTCGGGCTGCCCGCCCACCAGCAGCCGGTGCCCCTCGATACGGATGAGCTTGCGCGTGTTGGCATAGGGGTCAGAGGCGGCCAGCCCGCCCTCAAGGATATCCAGGGCCAGCGCCCTGCCCTCACGAAAGCCGTGCGATACCAGTTCCTCACGATTCTTGATGATCATGTGACTCCCGGTGGAACAGTTTCGTCTTGCCCGACTCAATCCCCGATCACGGGACCGGGCGGCCGGTAAAAGCCATGCTTGGGCGCATCCCAGTCCGGCGTGGGCTCAAACAGCCCCGGATAGCGCAGGTTGGCCTCGATGCCCTGATAGTCCAGATCGACGCCCAGTCCGGGCCCATCGGGCACCCTGGCATAGCCTTCGACGATCAGCGGATCATCCAGGTCGATCACCAGGTCTTGCCAGAAGGGGAGGTCCAGGGCATGATTCTCGAGCGCCACAAAGCTCGGCACCGCCGCGGCACAGTGCAGGTTCGCCATAAAGGCGATGGGGGACCCGGCAAAGTGCAGGGCTGTGGGCAAGCCGTGTTCCTCGCCATAGTCCGCGATGCGCTTGGTCTCGAGCATCCCTCCCGAGGTCAGCAGGTCGGGGTGCAGGATGTCCACCGCCCGGGTCTCGATCATCTGACGGAATCCGTTCAACAGGTACAGCTCCTCGCCGGCGGCGGTGGGCACGTTGATGGATCGGGTCACCATACGGTGCCCCTCGATATCCCACCAGGGCATCGGGTCCTCGATCCAGGCGAGGCCATAGGGCTCCAGCGCGTTGGCGAGCCGGATCACCTCTTTGGCGGTGAGGTAGCCATGACCAAAGTGGTCGATACAGAGAGAGACGTCCCAGCCCGCGGCCTCGCGCACCGCGGCGACGATCTCGACCATGCGCGCCAGACCCTTGTCGGTCAGTTTGGAGCCCGCGCCCGTCCCGGGCGCCTGTCCCACGCGGCGGTTGGGATACTCAAAGCGCGTGGGCGCACCCATCAGCGCGTCCGGGATATCCACCAGCACATTGTGGCCGATATCGAACTTTATGAATGTCAGCCCCATTGCCTTGCGCTGCAGCACACGCTCGGCGTAGGCCTCCGGCGTCGGATCATGGGGCGTCGGGGTGTCGGCATAGATCCGAACCCGGTCGCGGTACTTGCCGCCCAGGAACTGCCAGCAGGGCACCCCATAGACCTTGCCGACCAGGTCCCACAGCGCCAGCTCGATGCCGGATACGCCTCCGCCCTCGCGCCCCGGCCCGCCATAGTGACGGATGGTGCGAAAGAGCATGTCAACGTTGCAGGGGTTCTGCCCCAGAAGCAGGCTCTTGAGCCCCAGTGCGGCCTCCTTGTGCCCGGCATCGCGCACCTCGCCGATCCCGTACACGTCCTGGTTGGTGTCGATCCGGATGATGGGGTAATCATAGTTTGAGGCGACCACGGCCATGCGCATGTCCGTGATCTTGAGATCACTCGGCCTCGAGTGGGTCCCCACGCGATCCGTGAGGCGTTCTGTATGTTCAGCGTTGGGCATTCACATCCTCCAGAATGGACGGCTGGCGACTGACGGCTCGCGCTGCAAGGCCGGCCAGGAGACGGGCTGCAGCACTGGCGAATGGTAGGGCGCGACAGAGTGACTGTCAACCGTCAGGTTCCGCGAGCATATTCTAGATGTGTAACTCGACGATATCGCCATCGTGCAGCGCGTGATCCCGGCTGACCATCTGGCCATCAAACACGCCCTGCCCCCAGACCCGCGCAGCCTTGAGACGCTCGACAAAGTCGTGATGAACCTTGGCCGCCATGTCCTCCACCGTGCCCCCAACAGGCAGCACAAAGGGCGCGGACATATCGGGATCCCGGTTGGGCGCCTTGGAGTAGACGCGAATGATATGCAGGCTCGCAAAGACTGCCATCCGCAGTCGGTCGAGGTGTCTCCCTGTGACAGCGGAGACCGGGACGACCGGTAGCACCGCACCAATCAACTCACAAAGAATCTCGCAGAGATCGTCGAGCGAGGCGTCATCGCACTTGTTGGCGACGACCAGCGCAGGGACCTGGCCGGGCAAGAGCGGCTCGCCTTCCTCCACCGCCGGCACCAGCTCGACGTGATGCTCGCTCATGAGCGCCAGTATCTCCTCACATTGGCGCTCTGGCTCGCCGGGCAGATCGACGACGATCAGGGCCAGGTCGCACCGCCTGACGAGGTCGATGAAGCCGGGATCGACATACCCCGCGTACAGCGAGGGCGTATCGATGAGCTGGACCTGAATGTCCTCTATGGACATCATGCCCGGCAACGGATCAAAGGTGGTAAAAGGGGCCTCCGAGCTCTCAGGGGCTGCGCTGGTCAGTGCGCCCAGCAGGGCTGACTTGCCTGTGTTGGGCGGGCCAAGCATCACCACCTGACCCGCGCCTTCACTGGAAATGCTGAAAGGAGAGACTCGCCGGCTGCCACCATGGTGCGAGCGGGGGGCACGCCGCAGTTCGGCCAGTTTCCGCCGCAGATCCGCCCTCAGCCTGTCCGTGCCTTTATGCTTTGGCACGGTCGAGATCAGGTCATCGAGGGCCGCGATCTTTTCCTCATTGGTCTGGGCCTCGCGATTGCGCCTGTCAGCCTCAAAGTACTCTGGAGGCAGATTCGTGGGCATCTCGTGACCCCCTCTGGCGTGCGGCGGCCGCATCCCGGGGCTTCCCTGACCGGCGCTCTCTACAACACCCAGCGACCGCCCTGAAAAAGCTGGACGCCGGACAGCGACTTGACTGTGGTATACTAGCGCAGCGAGACGAACGCAAGTGAGCTGGCCGTCAGCGGCAAGCGGGTACCATGCGCGTTGAATCGACGACCAAAAGGCGGTGATTGTGGCCGGACAGCAGCAGGGCACGATCGTGAACTGGAATGACGACAGGGGGTTCGGGTTCATCCGTCCCGATGCGGGCGGCAAAGAGCTGTTCTTTCATATCAGCGATGTCAGCAACGGGCAGAGGCGACCACGGGAGAATCTCAAGGTGACCTACAGTGCATCCAGGGACGAAAAGGGCCGAGCGTGCGCCGTCGACGTCACTTTCCACGGGCTTGTCCTCTCACCCGATGACTGGCCCCCGGCCGTGGCACTCTTTTTCCTGATTGGTGTCGCCGTGCTCAGCCTGGCTGGTATCCTGCCCATATGGGTGCTGGCCGTATACGTCGTGTTCAGCGCAGTAACACTGCTCGTCTATCGCTCCGACAAGGCCCGGGCAGCAAACGGGACCTGGCGTACCCCTGAAAAGGTGCTCCACATGCTGGAATTGGCTGGAGGGTGGCCTGGTGCCTTGATAGCGCAGTGGCGCTACCGGCACAAGACCCGCAAGGTCTCGTACCAGATCTCGTTCTGGCTCATTGTAGCGGTGAATCTGGTCTTGCTGGCGCTACTCGCCACCGGTAACCTCTAACCGCAGGCCGGCGCCCTCAGGGAAGCACCACCGTGTCGGTGGTGTGCACGAAGCCGTTGGTCGCCCGAATGTCCCGGTCGAGCACGCGCGCGCCGTCGATGATC
>CAZMAI010000057.1:11511-14935 GCA_964564195.1 uncultured Anaerolineales bacterium
GAAGCCGTTGGTCGCCCGAATGTCCCGGTCGAGCACGCGCGCGCCGTCGATGATCAAACGGCCCAGCCGGTTGCGGATCTCGAGCGGCTCTCCCGACAGCGCATCCACGGTCGCCATTTGGCCCAGCTCAGCAGCGGTAAACCTCTGGGGAATCAAGTGGCGCTCCAGCCAGGCGAGGAGTTGACCAGGATCACCGGTCAGCCGTCCGAACTCTGCTTCAGACAGCTCCGCAAAGGCGTCATCGGTGGGGGCGAGTAGTGTCAGTCCACTGGTTTCACGCAAGAGGCCATCCAGCTCGGCCAGCCTCAACAACTCGGCCATTCGACTCAGCCCTGCGATGCTCTCAACCAGGCTCTGCAAGTCCACGGCGTGGGCTGCCGTCGCGGTTGCCACGAACGTGGCGGTCGCGCGCGGAGTTGCCGTCGACGCGAGGGTCGCGGCCGTCGTGGGCGTTGCGGTCGGCGTCGCGGTCGCCGCAGCCGTAGTCGTCGGCGTCGCGGTCTGCGTCGGGCGCGGCGTCGACGTGGCAGTACTCGTGGGGCGTTGCGCCGGCGTATGCGTTGGGGCCAGCGTACCCATCGCATCCGGCTCGAGTCCAGACGCGGGCAGGATCCCATCGATGACGTGCAGTGCGCCGAAAGGCATGACGACGTCGCGCTGCAATACGGGCAGACCCTCGACGGTAAACCCATCACCGTCTGGGGCTGCCGCCACCATATTGCCAGAGACGGTTTCCGCTGGCGCGGAGACCAGGTCATCGAGCGACACGATGCCGCGGATCACATGGGCGCCTACAAAGCGCTGCAGCGACTCGCCATCTCCCAGGAGCCTCTCCAGATTCGCCGGATCCACCGCAGCAAAGGCCCTATCACTCGGAGCAAGCAGAGTGATCGGCCCAGCCCCAACGATGCCGGCCAGCCAGTCGTCAAATTCGGGCCCCCGCTGAAAGAGGGCCGCTCCCAGAGCCCGCAGCTGGTCATTGGGGAGCTCCAGCGCCTCCAGGTCGGGTTCTGCCGGCCCGACTGCCGGCCGCATCGTCGCCGTAGCCATCACAGGCAGCGTCGCGGCAGCGCGATTTGCCGTGTCCATAGTGGCCCTGACCGCTAAAGGCTGCGGTGTCAACGCCTGCTCCGCCAGCGGAAGCACAACGGTACAGCCACTGAGAGTCAGAGCGGCCAAAAGCAATACAATGCGCGTGAGCGAGCGCACCAACGAATGGGCCTCCAAGTCGGATATCACAGATAGCAGCGCGCGACAACGGGCAGGCCGGCAACAGAGATCGCCGGAAAGTGCGCCGGGATTATACCGGCGCGCCCCGGTTACGTCAACGCACCGGCGCCTCGTACTCCTCGTCCGCTGCCAACTCTTGTTCATAGTCTTCTTCGAGCTCCAGGTCCGCGTCGTAGCCCTCTTCGAGCTCGAGAGCGTCCGCAGACGCAGCTTCGACTGCGCCGCTATCCACGATGATCACCTCAGCGTTGCGCCGCAGACTCGTCAGCTCGCCCTGGACGCGGGCCAGGCCGCTCGCCAACTCGCGGCGCGAGTTCTCGAGCATCGTCGTCGCCCGGCTGTAGCGCCCTTCCAGTTCCTCCTGCATGCTGGCGACGTCCTGCTGGCAGGCCGATACATACAGCTCGAATCGCTGGACATCGATACTCTGCGAGGACTTGAGCACGGTTTGGAACACGAGCAGCAGATAGGGGAGAAACAGGCTCTGCCCCACAAGGACGACGTTGGAGGCAAAGGCCTCGGCCTGGATCCCACTGCAGAGTTCATAGACTGCATCCGGCACCACCGCCAGGGCATAGCCCACGGTGCGATTCGGATCGATGTACTTGCGCACTTCGCGTGCGCGCGCCAGCACCGTGGCCTCCAACAAGGCTTTGATCTGTTGCCGCTTGACCGGATCATCTGTCCGGCCGAGTTGTTCGAGCAGCGGTGTTGCTGCCCACTTGCTGTCGATAGGTAGCAGCAGCCCATTGGGCAGCCGCAGGCCAAACTCGACCACCTTGTTGCCCACCCGCAGGTTACGCACCTGCCAGTCTGGTGGGAGCTGGCTGAATACGGTGTCGAGCAGATGCTCGCCGGCCGCCCCGCGCGACTGCGTGCCGGAGATGACGCGCTCCAGGCGATGGATGGCGTCGGCCGTGCGCCGCTCCAACTCCTCGCGCCCGCGCAACCTGCTCTGCAGCTCGGTGACGCTGTCGCGGATGTGCCCCACCGACTGAGTCAGGGGCCGCAGCCCCTCCAGACGCTCACCGAGCACGGCCAGCTGCGCCTGATCCTGCTGCAGCGTGGCCAGCATGCGACGGATGTCCCTGCTGGGAGCGCCTCCCTGCTCTGAACGTCTGAGCAGGGCCACCGTGACCGCCACCAGACAGGCGGATTGCACCAGCAGCAGGACGAACAACACGACGTCTGTTGACATGACGTTCTCCAGATTCGCAAAGCCTACTAGTTATGTACACCGTGAGCGATTGGGTACGACGGGTAGTATACCTTCTCCACCGGTGACGGCAATCCCTGCTAGACGGCACCCACCAGGATCGCTATACTGCGGGCATCGCACTTTTCTGGAGGCGCCTGTGACTAACAAAACTGCGGCTCAGCGTGACCTGCTCTATTCGCTGCTCGGCGATCTTCCCGACCGCCACCGCCCCATCAGCGCCACACTGGTGAGTGAGCAAGAGCGCGACGGCTATGTGCTCGAGACGCTGGTGCTGGACCTCAACGGCATCGAGCCGGTCCCCGCCTATTTCGCCCGGCCGCTGGGCGAGGTGCGCCAGGCGCCGGTGATCCTCTACCACCATGCCCACGGCGGCAATTATGAGCTGGGCAAGGACGAGTTCATCTCCGGCAGGGCGGCGTTGCAGTCTCCGCCCTATGCAGAAGCCCTGACCGCGATGGGATACTGCGCGCTGTGCTGCGACACATGGAATTTCGGCGAGCGGCGCGGGCGCACCGAGTCAGAGCTCTTTAAAGAGATGCTGTGGCACGGCCAGGTGCTATGGGGGATGATGGTCTATGACAGCATTCGGGCCATCGACTACCTGGAAACCCGGCCCGAGGTCGACATGTCGCGCCTGGGCACGCTGGGCCTCTCCATGGGCAGCACCATGGCATGGTGGCTGGCCGCGCTGGATGAGCGCGTCAAGGTGTGCGTAGACCTGTGTTGTCTCACCGATTATGAGGAACTGATCGCCTCTCGCGGCCTGGATGGGCACGGGATCTACTACTATGTGCCGAGCCTGCTCAAGCATTTCGACACCTCGGCGATCAATGCCCTCATCGCGCCGCGCCCGCACCTGGCGCTGGCCGGCCTGCTGGACCCGCTCACGCCGCCTCGCGGCCTGGACAAGATCGATGCTCGCCTTCAGCAGATATATGCCAATCTGGACGCCGCAGACAACTGGAAACTGCTCCG
>CAZMAI010000058.1:0-14703 GCA_964564195.1 uncultured Anaerolineales bacterium
GCCCCTGTGGCGGGCGAACTGGCCATCCTGCCTGGTCTGGACGAGTTGTTGGCGCTGGTGCGCATCCGGCACTATCAGGAGCAAGGCGACTATGATGTCCTGATCGTGGATAGCGCGCCGACAGGTGCGGCCATGCGCCTGCTTGGTGCACCCGATCTGCAGCAGTTCTACGCCCGCAATCTGGCGGGACTCACGTCAGGTGCGACACGTCTGCTACTGCCCTCGATCTCCAGGGCGCTCAAGCTGCCCTTGAGCGAGACCATCGTGCAGACGCAGATCCAGGGGATCTTTGACCAGATCGCCAACCTGCGTGAGGTGCTCACCGACCGCGAACAGACATCGGTGCGGCTGGTGCTCAATCCCGACCAACTCTCGGTTCAGGAGACCCAGCGCGCCTTTACCTATATGAGCCTCTTTGGCCTCAGCGTCGACAGTCTCTATGTAAACCGGATCCTACCATCGGACATCCAGGACCCGTTTTTTGAACACTGGAAGACCGATCAGGCCGGGTACATCGATGAAGTGATCAAGATCTTTAGCCCCTTGCCGGTCTTTCAGGTGTCGCTCAAGCGGCGCGAGGTCGTCGGGGTCGACGCGCTGCTGCAGCTGGCACAAACCCTGTATGATGATATGGACCCAGGACAGTCGTTGTCCACTGAACAGCCGCTCCGCTTTGAGATGAGGAACGGCCAGTACCTGTTGATACTGCGTCTGGCAGGTGTCGAGACGGGCGCCGTGGATCTCAGCAAAGATGGGGACCAACTTCACGTTCGACTGGGTAACTTTCGGCGTACGCTGACGCTGCCGCAGGTGCTCGCTGCACTGGAACCCGCCTGGGCAGCCATCGAGGCGCAGGAACTCCGTGTCGCTTTTCGCGAGCCCGCAGCGCGCCCGGCACCCTGACATCACCGCGGCGCATTGCCCCAATCAGGGATCGGTAGCAACTCGCCGTCACGCAACGCGGACTGATGCGCGACAATTCCGGGCGCCAGGTAGCGCACCGCCTGCCACACATTGGAGCGAGGCAGGCGCTCCTCCAGGCATGCCGACACATATTCGTGAACGAGATAGGCGTGCGATCCCCCGTGCCCGCCGGGATCGTCCGCTAGTTCGGGGGGCAGCGGCTCGCTGACGACGAGCTCGAGCGGCGCCCAGCCGTTTCGGTCGGTCCACCGCGCCCCTGAGACATCGTTCACAAAGCTCGCTTCGGTGCCAAAGAGCCTGAACGATTCCCGCTCCGGGTGCCCGATCCGACGAAGCTCGGCATGCCGCACTGCGGCGCCGTTACTCATGCGATACAGCGCCACCTCATTCCCATAGACATTGTCCCAGTAGGTGCCCGGCAGGAACCAGTCCTCATCAGCGCGCTCATAGCCCAGGGCTGAGACGCTGACCATGTGAGCGCCCATGATCTCGACCATGCTCGAGGTCGCATGCGTGGGATAATGCATCGGGATACAACCCCGCTTGTCGGGCCCCCACTGGTCTCCCCAGCGGTTGCGGTAGACGCGATACAGGTTGGCCGAGGGACTATGCATATCGTGCCAGTACTCGCATTCGCCATAGACAATCTCACCGAAGGCTGACTCGGCCGCCCGATGCAGGCAATACATCGTCTCGCGGCGATAGAGGGTCGTCTCCCCGAGCATATAGACCTGTCCCGTACGCCGCACGGTGTTCACCAGTTGGTCGCACTGCTCCAGTATCCGGTCGCCGTCGGCGCCGTGCACGGCCGGCACCGCAGAGTAGACATGCTTGCCCGCTTCCAGAGCCTGGATCGCCTGTTGCCAGTGGAGCCAGGGCTGTGTGATAATGACCAGGGCGTCGAGATCGGTGCGGCAGATCTCGTCCAGGCTGGCATAACACTCATGGATATCATGTTCCCTGGCGACACCTGCCAGTCGTTCCGGGTCGATATCACATAGCGCCAGCCTGTTCACGCCAGGGTGTCGCTTGAACAGCGACACAAACTCGCGCCCAAACTGCCCCAATCCCACCATACCCACAGATAGTCCCATGGCCACCTCCGGAGATTCTCTGCGTCTCTTGTATCACAGCGAGACACGTCACGCAACGCGCGGTCCACGCCTCTGCCAACGATTGCGCTCGCCATTGACACCGTCAGGCCGCGCACCGATAATCCAGCCAACAGCCTGAAAGGGGGACGCATGAAAGCCCTGGTTCATACCGCACCGTACGTTCTCGAGTACACCGACTGGCCCAAGCCCGAGGCAGGCCCGGAGGACCTGCTCATCCGTGTCCGTGCCTGTGCGATCTGCGGATCCGACATCAAAGGGTATTCCGGTTCGACCGGCCGCCGCCAGCCGCCGATCATCATGGGCCATGAGGCCGCCGGGGTGGTCGAGTCTGTGGGAGACAAGGTGGTTGGATTCGGGCCCGGCGACCGGGTGACCTTTGATTCCACCATCTACTGCCGCATGTGCTATTTCTGCCAGACCGGACATCCCAACCTGTGCGACAACCGCGAGGTGGTAGGCGTATCGGAGGGCACCTATCGCCGGCACGGCGCGATGGCCGAGTACGTCACGATCCCATACTGGATCGCCGTCAAGATGCCCGATAACCTGACCTTTGCGCAGGCTGCGCTCGTTGAGACCGCGTCGGTCGGCGTGCACGCCGCTAACCGCACACCGCTCAAGCTAAACGACACAGTGGTGGTCGTGGGCGCGGGCGGCGTAGGCCTGGTGGCGCTGCAGGCGATGCGACTCAAGGGAGCCGGCAAGCTCATCGTCACGGATCTGTCGCCGTCCCGGCTGGAAATGGCGCGCTCCATGGGCGCCGACGTAACCGTTCCCGCCGACGCGCCTGACATGATGGACCAGTTGCGGGCGGCCACGGGCCCAAGAGGCGCCGACGCGGCATTGGAGGCTGTTGGCGTGCAGGCGACTTTTGAGACCGCCCTGGAGATCACCCGCAAGGGTGGGAGCGTCACGCTCATCGGCAATGTCGCGCCACAGATCAGCATGGCCCTGCAGAGTGTGGTGAGCCGCGAGATCACGCTGTACGGCGTCTGTGCGAACAATAGCGAGATCCCTGACTGCGTGGAGCTAATCGCTTCTGGCAGGCTCAACATCGATCCCTTTATCAGCGAATATGCCAGCATCGAGGACGGACAGGCGGTCTTCGACCGGCTCTACAAGGGCGTGGAGGGAAACATCCGGACCGTGTTCATCTTCGACTAGGGGCTATATGGGAGGGGGCCGGGATCCCTGGCCCCCTTACCTACCCTTCACAAGGCCCCACATAGGCGCGCAGCAGGCTGGCCCCCGATTCCGCCGTAAGGCGATAAGCCCCCAATGCTGCCGGTAACAGCGTGAACTGCACGGCCTCCAGCCTCGGGCCGCCGTACTCTCCAAAGCTCACGGCACCCTCAATGCAGCCCCAGATCTCAAAGGTATCGCCGCTACAACACCCCGTAAAGCTGGCGCCGGCATCCAAGTCCACTTTCTCAAGGGTGAACTGCGGACAACGGATCAGGCACGCGCGCCTGTAGCCGTCAGCGGTCTCCAGCGCGCGCGGCGCAACAAGGCCGGGCCCCTGGGCATCCCACTGGATCGTGTCCAACGCCTGAGCAATATGCAGCTCCCGCGGCTTGCCATCGTTCCCCAGGCGGCCCCAGTCGTAGAGCCGGTACGTGGCGTCGGAGGTCTGCTGAATCTCAGCCACGACCGTCCCCGACATCACCGCGTGCACGGTACCCGTGGGCACAAAGACGCAATCTCCTGCCTTGACGGGCAGATAGGTCAAGAGATCGACGACCGTCCCATCCGCTAGAGCCTTCTCCATCCCCTCGCGATCCGTACCCGTGCGCAAGCCATACACCAGTCGCGCGCCCTCTTCAGCAGCGAGCACATACCACGCTTCCGTCTTGCCCTGCTCGCCATTCTCGTGTGCCATGGCGTAGGCGTCATCGGGATGCACCTGAACAGACAGGTCGCGGTGCGCATCCAGGAGCTTGACCAGCAGCGGAAATCGCGATCCGCCCAACAACTCGATGGTGCGCGTGCCCAGGAGACGCGGCCCCAGGGTTCGCACCAACTCCGGCAGCAACAAGCCCTGATAGGCGCCGTTGGTTACCCTGGTCGGCGCCTCCGCATGGCCGGAGATCTCCCAGCTCTCCGCCGTGGGTCCCGGCGGCAGTTTGCGGCCATACATCGTCTCCAGATTTCGCCCGCCCCACACATAGTGCCGCAACTGAGGCTCAAACAGCAGCGGGTAGAGATCCTGATCCGGCATGTCCTTGTCCTTGCCCTATGACATCAACGAACGCAGGTAGGCGATCTGTTCGGGTGCTACAGCCTCATAATCCTGCTTGTACAGGTCCAGCGCGAGGCCTCCGGTAAAGCCAACCCGTTCCAGGGCCGCCATGTACTGCCGCAAATCCATATCCCCTTCGGTCGGCAGCAGATGGTCATGAACACCGCTGGCCATATTCTCGATGTGCCCGTGCACGATGCGCGATCCGATCGCCGCGATGGACGCCACGGGATCGGGATCGCACAGGAACAGGTGCCCGAGATCGGCATTGGCCGCCAAGTATGCGCTGGGCAGTGCGTCGAACAGGCGCAAGAGCTGTTCGGTGGACCCGACGATGAACCCCGGCTCGAACTCTTGCGCCAGAATGATCCCGCGCTTTTCCGCTGCCTCCAGCAGGATGGCGGTACGCGCGATCATCCGTTGCCATTCGGTCTCGTCGCCCGTGCGAGCGCCGATGCCCGAAAAGATCAGCATCTCGCTTCCCAGGGTGCGGGCCGCTTCGATGGCCATGAGTGTCAGCTCGAGCTCGCGATCGTCATAGATATAGTCGCGGTGGTAACCGACCGAATAGGGTTGGAGATCGAGGGCCTCGATGCGCTCGCGCACAGCGTCCAGGCGCTGCGGTGTGAGCGTGTCCGGGGCCATCTCCGCCGTCTCCAGACAGACCTCCACACCGTCAAACCCCAGACGTTTGATCACCTCCAGGCACTGCAGTACAGGATAGCGTTCCAGCGGCTGCGTCCGTCCCAGTATCTTCATGATCACCTCCAAAACAATCCCGAACATCATAGCACCTTACCCTTCCGCCCGTAAACAGAAAAACGCCGTGGCTCCCTGGCAATAGCGGTTGACGCCCCGATGGCCTCCCGTCATAATCGCACCAGATGCATTTATCTGTTGATCGTACGAAAGGAGCCACAACATGCCTGGGCGAGCCAGTCTGGATGGAACCTGGTTGCTAAAGGGTACCGATGGACGACGCGGTGAGGTCAGCACCTACTGCCTGGAGGATGTGGACGAGAGGCCCTTTATCGCGGCTACCGTCCCCGGCGAGGTGCACCTCGATTTGATGCGCGCAGGCCGCATCGCCGACCCTCGCAAAGGGACGAATGCGCTGGATGCGCGCTGGGTGGAGGAGCAGTTCTGGATCTACAGGCGGACCTTTGAGGCGCCCGATGAGGCCCTGCAGGCCGGGCGTTGCTGGCTGGTGTTTGATGAATTGGACCTCGCCGCAGAGATCTATCTGAACGACACGCTGGTCGGGACCCATGCCAACACCTTTTACCCCTGCCGCGTCGATGTCACCGGCATCCTTCGCCCAGGAACGAACCAGCTGAGTGTGGCGATCGAATCCGGGCTCTATAGCGCAGGGGAGCGTCCGGCTATGGGCTACACGCCCGGCAACCCCGATAGCCTGCTGCACAAGCGTATGTGGCTGCGCAAGCCCCAGTACCAGTTTGGCTGGGACTGGAACCCCCGGCTCGTGAACGTGGGAATCTCGGGATCGGTTCGCCTGGAGTGGACGGACACCGCGCGCATTGATCAGATGGCGGTCTACCCCGTACTCTCTGAGGATCACACCTCAGCGAGCGTTGTAACGCGACTGTTTCTGGACAACGTATTCGATAGCTCGCTGGAGGCGACCCTCATCGTGCAGGTGACCGGACCGGGCACCGCCAGCCGCCGTGTGCAGGTGACGCTTCCGCCCGGGGAATCGATGCAGGAAATCTCCCTCTCCATTCAGGATCCGGCCCTCTGGTGGCCGCGCCCGCACGGCGAGCAACCGCTGTACGATGTGACCGCCCAGATCGCGATTGGTGCCAGTGTGGTGGATACGTGCACGCGCCGGACGGGCATCCGCTCCATCAACATCGATCGATCTCCCCACCCTGAGGGCGGCGAGTATTTCTGTCTGGTGGTCAATGGCAAACGCATCTTTGCCAAGGGCGGCAACTGGGTCCCGGCCGACATGCTGATGGCCGATGTCGATCACGAGCGATACAGCAGGCTGGTTCAGGAGGCGCTGGCTGCCAACTTTAACACGCTGCGCGTCTGGGGTGGCGGCCGGTACCTGGACCACGATCTGCTGGGGCTCTGTGACGAGGCGGGCCTGCTTGTCTGGCACGACTGCATCTTCGCCTGCTCGCAGTACCCTGCGGGCGATCCTGGCTTTTTGAACAGCATCCGCAAAGAGATTCAGTACGTCTCTCGCGAGCTCTCGCCTCATCCCAGCCTGATCGTGTGGTGCGGCAATAATGAGATCGAGTGGGGCGCGTGGTCGTGGGGCTATGACACCGTCAACGCCCATCCAGACTATGCGCTCTATCACATGGAGATTCCGCGCATACTCAAGGCCGAGGATCCTTCACGCCCCTATTGGCCCAGTTCGCCCTATTCGCCGGATAGCCAGTACCCCAACGATCCCATGGTGGGTGACCAGCACCCCTGGCATGTATCTCTCTTTGGCGATCTCGAGAACTATTGGGCGTATCGCGTCGATGTGAGCCGCTTCCCCAACGAGGGCGGCGCGCTGGGCGCCTCGTCCATCGAGACTCTGAAAGAATTCTTGCCCGAGAACGAGCGCTGCTACCTCTCCCCCTCCTGGGAATACCACGACAATGAGCTCGCGCTCGGACCGAACCCCGTTGGGGACGGCGGCCCCGGGCGCAAGTCCATCAACGAAACCTGGTTCCGCACATGGCTCGGCATGGATCCTGCCGCCATGACGCTGCCCGACTATGCATATTACAGTGGCGTGCTCCAGTCTGAAGCCCTGGTGGAGTATATCAGCAACTATCGCCGGCGCATGTTCAGCACCGCATCGGCGATTTTCTGGATGTATAACGACTCCTGGCCGGTGACGCATGGCTGGACCATCGTGGACTATTACATGCGCCGTAAACTCGCTTTTCATCCGGTTCGCCGAGCCTTTGATCCTCTGCAGATCATCCCGGCTATCGACGGGGACAGAGTCAGCATCTATGGCGTCAACGAACTGGCGACCCCGTGGAAAGGCACCGTGCGCTACGGGTTGTTCCGCTTTGACGGGGAGCCCGCGGGGCAGGAAGAGGTGGTGGCTGAACTGACGCCCAATGCATCCACACTTCTGGCGCAGTTTCCGCTGGATGAGTGGCACAAGATCGGCGTTGACCGCGCCGGTGCCTTTGCTACCCTGTGGGAGGACGGCGTCTGCGTGCGGCAGAACCGCGTGCTCCTCGCCCGCTTTAGCGATGTGAGTTGGCCTCAGCCGGAGATACGGGTGACGCGCAGGGGCGAGCGCGCCGTGTTCACCAGTCCTGCGTTCGTCTGGGGGATCTGCCTCGATCCAACGGGCGAGCAGGCCCTCTCGGACGACGTTTTCGATCTCTTGCCCGGGGTGCCGTGGGAGATCCCCTGGCCAGCAGACCGCCCGCTGCCCCGGATCGCCTATACCGGTAACACGGGGGCAGTCGAGTAGCGTCCGTTGTGCTGTGTTGGAGGGGCACTCGGCCCCTCCACCACAGTGAGAAGGGACCTTTCTCTGGTCTATATGCCCAGAGCGATGCGCGATTCAATGAGCCGCATGATCTCGTGTCGCTCCACCACGCCGAGCAGAGTCCCGCCACGCATCACAGGCAACTCCTCGAGGTTCTGCTCTGCCATCCTCTGAAGCACCCTGGCCAGCGGCATCTCTGGCGGGACCTTGTTACGGTCCGTCAGGGGCAACATAACACTCTCGAGGGTGGTTTCTGCCCACTGCTCGCGGGGCACGCGGCGGAGACGCCGCTCAGAAAGCATCCCGTACACGCCCCGCTCGTCGCCGACGATCAGACAGGGCACACTGTGCTGTGCCAGCACATCATCAAGGGCGGCCAGGGTTAGTATAGGATCCAGGGGCACGCATCCACGCAGCATGGCGTCTGCCGCGACCTGCCCCTCCAGAGCCCGTTGAGCGCTGGCTCGCCGCTGAGCAGTCCGCGAACCACCCTCCACAGAGAGGCCAACAATCGCGACCCACACCCACTCCCGAATGTCTCGAACAAGCCACACCGCGAGGCCCGCGACTGTCAGGGCCGTGCCAATGAACTGACCGATCCGTGCTGCCCAGCGAGTCGCTCCATTGCGGTCTCCAGAAACAAACCAGAACAGCGCGCCAAGTGCTTGCCCGCCATCCAGCGGCAGGGCCGGGAGCAGGTTAAAGGCGCCCAGGGCGAGGCACATGAATGACAGAGCACGCGCTGAGACGGCGATCACCGGCAGGATGGGATTCGAGAGCCTGTATATGCCACCAAAGACAAAGCCCAGCAGCAGTGTGGTGCTCGGTCCCGCTAGCGAGATGAGCAGCTCCTGGCCCGGCGTCTCGCGTTCATCAAGAAGGCTTAGCCCGCCCCCAAAGAGGGACAGCGTGATATGCTGAATGGTCAGATGGACGGCCCTGGCAGCGGCCGCGTGCGCCAGTTCGTGAGCAAGCACAGCCGCAGCAAAGACGAGCGCAATGAGCAACGCTACGAGCCAGCGATACGGCAATGCATCAACCGGCAGAGCTTCGCCCAGGTATAGCCGTGGCAAGAACCAGACCATGCCAGCTATTAAGAGAAACCAGGTCAGATCCAGGCGTAAGGGTATGCCAGCGACAGTGCCGAGGGAAACGAACCGCCTGGACATTGGCCGACCTCCTCAGAAACTTGATGCGATTGTACCCGTGCGGCCGCTCGGCTACAATCGATGTGGCTGAGCGGATCAGAGGCTATCAATTCTTGACAAAGTCTATCATCTTTTCTATAATTGAGCTATCGAATCTGGAGGTGCCCCATGCTTGAAGAAAACGCGTTGGCTCCCGACTTTACGCTAGAATCTGACCAGGGTGGAACCGTGTCTCTCAGTGATTTCCGCGGTAAGAAGGTGGTGTTGTACTTTTACCCCAAGGACAACACATCAGGCTGCACCAAGGAGGCCTGCAGTTTCAGGGATGAGAACGCGGCGATCTCGATGAAGGGCGCCGTCGTGATCGGCGTCAGCCCCGACAGCGTCGCTTCCCACCAAAAGTTCCGCGGCATGTACGAACTGCCCTTCTATCTACTGAGCGACCCGGATCATGTGGTGGCAGAGATGTATGGTGCCTGGGGCGAGAAACAGATGTATGGCAAGTCGTACTTTGGGATCATCCGTTCCACCTATGTGATCGACGAAGATGGCAAGATCGTCAAGGTGTTCCCCAAGGTCAAGGTCGAAGGGCATGTGGACGAGGTGCTTGAGGCCCTGGGCTAACACGCAGAGATAACTGTGAGAAACAAAGAGGCGCACTTCTGTGCGCCTCTTTGTTTCTCACATGCGTACCTTATGCGATCATCGACTCTGCGCTCTGATCCTCACGCGGCTTGGCAAAGTGCGCCAACAGGATGCCCAGCTCATATAGAAACACCAGAGGGACCATGAGCACAATCATATTCACAGGGTCATGGCTGGGCGTTACCACCGCGGCCACAACCGCACTGACCATAATCGCCCAGCGGCGTGCCTTGCGCAATTGGGGCACCGTTACAACGCCGAGTTTGGCCAGGAAAAAGATCACCAGCGGCATCTCAAAGAGAATACCCATCCAAAACATGACAAAGGTCATGAAATTCACATAGTTCTGAAGCGTCCAGTTGTTCTCCACAACCTCGGTCAAGAAGCCCTGCATGAACTGGATCATGCCTGGCATCATCACAAAGAGTGCAAAGGCGACGCCCGCGGCAAAGCTCACCCCCGCCCCGGGAACCAGGAACGTGAGATACTTGCGCTCGTGCGGCAGCAGACCGGGCAGCAAAAAGCGAATGATCTCATATACGATCACGGGCATCGCAATGGTAACGCCCATGATCAGAGCGATCCTAAAGTAGACCATGATTGACTCTGTAGGAGCAATCGATTGCGGGACGTTATTCCCGAGGGGCATAATCAATAGCCGGAGGACATCCTGCGTAAAGATCGTGCCCACCGCAGTGCCAATGACCAGCGCCAGCACCGCCCACACCAGCCGATCTCGTAACTCGGCCAGGTGCTCCATGATGGTCAGTTCGCGATCGGTGTAGGTTGTCATGCTACCTCCTCCTCGTCAGCAGCATCCCGACCCTCGTCACCGTCCGGCTTGAGAGCAGCATCCTCCGTTACGACCTCAACGGCGACCTCTTCCTCCGGGGCGTCGACCCACAACGGCTCACCGATGATCGTCGGCTCTACCTCGTCATCCTCGGGGACCAACTCGGCAACGCCGATGCTGATGGGTTCAGCGTCAGGTGATGTGTCGATGACTACAGGCTCTGCTTCCACAATGGGTCTGGGCTGCAGCATGGGATCAGGTTGCTGTGTCGTAACCTCATCGCCGCCGGCATCCACAGCATCCGTGGCAGAGGCGGTCGCCTGCTGAGGCGTCACCTGCTGGCTCGAAGATGTGGGCGCGCCAGCTCCGGTAAGATTCCAGTTCCCTCTCGGGGTGGTTGCCGGCCTCTTGCCCTCGATCTCGCTGGGAAGGTCAATCGCAGCCAGGTCGTCCTGTACAGCCTTGACTTCCTGAAGATCCGAGGTCAACTCATTCTTGATCTCGTTAAAGGGCTGCAGCTCCAGATTAAAGGCTTCTTTGAATTCTCTGGTAACGCCCTCTGTCTCCCGCCGGAACTTGGCCAGCCAACGCCCCATCTGCCCGGCGAACTGGATCATCTCCTCTGGTCCGACCACCAGCGCGGCCAGAACCAGGATCACGATTAACTCTGTCAGACCGATACCAAACATAGCGAGTGCAAGCCTCCTTGCATAACACTGCCCTGCGCCGCACGGTCTAGGGCGCCTCTACTTCAGGGTCTGGCAGCACAGGCGCGATGTGATAGGCCGACAGCAACGACTGTCGCTGAGTCAGCAGCGTGCCCAGAACGCCGTTAATAAAGCGCCCGGAACTCTCACTGCCAAAGAGCTTGGCGACCTCAACAGCCTCATTAATCGCCACCTTGGGCGGGGTGTCGGCGCCATAGAGCAGTTCTTGGGATGCGAGGCGCAGGATGTTGCGATCGACAGGGGCCATCTGATCAAGAGGCCACTCGGGTGCGATCTGTTGGATGATGGCATCCAGCGTATCGCGATGCGCCAGCGAGTCGGCCAGCAGGCTCCGGCAAAAGGCCTCGCCGGAAGCAGGCAGGTCCTGCTCCCTCAGCCGTTCCTCGAGCGCGATTGACGGATTGTGGCCAGTCAGATCGACCTCAAAAAGCACCTGAAGCACGATAATGCGTGCTTTTCGTCGTGGTTTCACTTGTTTCGCCCGCCCGGATGCGTCACTCTGGGGTGATCCCCATCGCAACATTGGCTACGTGGACGTTGACAGCCAGCACGGGCATGCCGACCATATCCTTGATCGCGCGCGAAACCTGCGACTGGATCTCCAGCCCGAGGTCATAGAGATTCGTGTCCTTTTCAGCCACGATCCCGACATCCACACGAACGGCCCCATCAACGACCTGGACACTGACTCCGCCCCCTCCGCCTTTGCCGCGAAAGAGACGATCAACGTCGGTGGAGAAATCATGGTGCAGACTGGCGACCCCCGGAACCGCGAGCGTCGTCAGGCGTGCGATGGTGGCCAGCACCTGCGGCGAGATGCGCACCGTACCCAGTTTGCCTTCGACCATCTTTCCTCCCCATAGTCTGGCGATCACTATCCCTCAAGCCAACAAACGGGCCGCGAGGGTCAGCACCTCGATCGGCCCGTTACTTGATTGGCGTTAGGTCAGCTCTGATTCGACAGAACGACCTTGCCGCGATAAGAGCCACATGCAGAGCACACCGTATGCGGCAGCCGCATAGCGTGGCATGACGGGCACTCGACCAGGTTCACAACTGTCAGATGGTCGTGGGCTCGGCGTCTCCGCGTCCGACCATGTGAATGTTTTCTCTTCGGTAGCGGTGTCATTCTTCTTCCCCTTGTTCAGTCTTATCTACAGGTTCAGATGATCCTAGCAGGCCGGCCAACAAGGCCAGACGAGGATCAATCTGCTCGGTATCGCAACCACAGGGCCCCAGGTTCAGGTTTGCGCCGCACTGTGGACACAACCCCTTGCAGTCACTGGAGCAATACGCCGGACGCATCGTCTCCGCAACCGCGTACTGCCAGAGTGCTTCTGTCAGGTCGAGGGTGTGCCTCTCGTCTATCACCAACTCAGGCGTCGTGTCCGCATCCACCGGAACAGGCCTGCCAGTAACAACGTCAACCGACGGCACAAATTCCTCTTCGATCTCCAGTGACACGTTCCGTGTCACAGTCTCCAGACAGCGACGGCAAGCCACCTGCAGGGTCATCTCCGCGCGACCGATCACCAGGACTCCCGATGGCGTGCGTACGAGCGTCACGTCGCCGCTGACGCCCACTGGCCCGGAATTGAGCTCATCGATCTGAGAGAGATTGCCGGACAGCGCCCGCTGGCGCGAGGCCCCAACCCCCTCTTTGAGCAGCTGTGCGACATTAAACGCTAGCATTTCGCTCTTTTCGGTAGTTAAGGTCGTACGAGATTATAGTTACCGGCCATCCTTGTGTCAAAACACTGGCCGTCGCGAAAGACGGTCCCATCGCACCAGATCCGCTTCACGACACTCGGCCACTCATGGCAGAATATCGCCATCGCTGGGATTCGGCAACCTGTGGTATACTGCAAGGAGTTACATACGCCGTCTCCGAGTCGCCATACCTAACGGCTTGTGCCTACGGCATGCGATCGTCTGCTCAGTAGAGCAGTAAGGGTCAGGGGGGAAACCCTCTCGCCTCCCGTGCTTGGAAAGGAGAGCGTCAACCGGCATCTACAGATCCGGCGCTCCAGGCATGGAGGCCGGCTGTTTTTTTGGAGGATGCCGTTGAGATTCAACACTGCCGTGCTGACGATAAGCGACAAGGGTTATCGCGGCGATCGAGTTGATACCAGTGGACCGCTACTTGCACAGGGACTGGCTAAGATGGGCGCCCATGTGCTGGTGCAGAGAATCATCCCTGATGAGCCCGAGATGATCCGTGCTGAGCTCTCCGCGCTGGCGGACGGGAAAGATATCGACCTGATCATCACCACAGGGGGCACCGGCGCAGCTCCGCGCGACCACACACCCGAGGCCACGCTGGCCGTCATCGACCGCGAGATGCCCGGCATTGCAGAGCTCTTGCGCTGGAAAGGCTACGAGAGCACCCCCAGAGCCATCTTATCACGGGGCGTTGCGGGCCTCCGGGGCCAGTGCCTGATCATCAATCTGGCCGGGAGCCGCGGCGCCGTCAAAGACGGACTGGCCATTCTCGGCCCGGTGCTGGCGCACGCGCTGCAGATGGCGCAGGGTACGGACCTTGAGCACGAAGGAACGGCTGATGGCTGACCGTAGCCGCTATCCCGTGCTCAGCGTTGAACAAGCACAGGCCCGTATCCTGGCTCTCCTTGCACCAACGGAGCCTGAGGCCGTGCCAATTCTTCAGGCGCTGGGGCGCAGTCTCGTCTCTGACGTGATTGCTGACGCGCCTATTCCGCCGCACGACAATTCAGCCATGGATGGCTATGCCGTGCGCAATGCCGATCTCTCGGGCGGTGGCACCACACTCACCGTTATCGGCGAGGTGCCAGCCGGAAGCGTCTGGCCGGGCGTCCTCGGTCCGGGAGAGGCCCTGCGGATCATGACTGGTGCCCCCGTACCCGCTGGTGCGGACACGGTGATACGCTTTGAAGATGCCGTGACCGATGGCGTTACGGTGCGGACGACACACCGCCCGCGCCCTGGAGCAGACATCCGCCGCGCCGGCGAGGACGTGCAAGCAGGTCAGGCCGTGTTGCGCGCGGGCATACAGCTGGGCCCCGCAGAGATCGGCATGCTGGCCTCGCTGGGCAGGCCAACCATCACTGTGCATCGCCGGCCGCGGATCGCGGTACTGGCCACGGGGGACGAGATCCTGCCCATCGATGCTCCAGCACAACCGGGCAAGATTCGGAATATCAACAGCTATACGAACGCAGCCCAGATCATTCAGGCAGGCGGAGAGCCACTGATCCTCGAGATCGCTCCCGATCAGAAATCCGCCCTGCAAGAAAGGATCGGCAGAGCGTTGGCGCTCAACGCCGACCTCATCGTGACTTCAGGTGGCGTCTCTGTGGGGGACTTTGACCTGGTGAAACAGGTCTTATCCGCGGAGGGGTCTTTGGACTTCTGGTGGGTCAATATGAAGCCCGGCCGTCCGTTGGCTTTTGGCACGATAGGCTCGACGCCTCTGCTCGCCCTGCCAGGAAACCCTGTGGCCGCCATGCTTGGAATGATGCTGTTCGGTGTGCCCGCGATACGGCACATGACCGGCCTGAATCCGTACCACCTCCCAACCATCCAGGCTCGACTGGCCACGGGAATTGAGCGAAAAGACGGACGCCGGCACTACCTGCGAGTGACCCTGACAGACGGCAC
>CAZMAI010000059.1:0-10279 GCA_964564195.1 uncultured Anaerolineales bacterium
TGCGGGTGCTGTCACGCCGGCTTGCGCAACACGCTGGCCACGGTACGCAGCCAGACGGATGCGCCCCTCGTGGCGATCATCGGCGGCACGCACCTGGCGGATGCGACGGAGCAAGAGTTCGCCGCCCTGATAGAGGTGCTCAGGCAGGAAGGATCCCCAAGGCTGTACCTCAATCACTGCACCGGCGAACGCCCCGTATACGCGCTGCGCGCCGCCTTTGGCGAGTTGGTATCGCCTTGCCCTGTCGGTACCGTGATCACATTTGAGTAGATGCGTGGCGAGGCCCGGGCGCGCTACAGTGTGCGCCCAATGGCCTCGGCGATCAGACGGCACTCGGCCATGAGCCGGGTAAAGTCAGAAAAGGTCAGGCTCTGCAGGCCGTCAGAGAGCGCATTGGGCGGATCGGGATGCACCTCGATCAGCAGGCCGTCTGCGCCCGCGGCGATCGCCGCTCGAGCCAGCCCGGGCACCAGCGCAAAGTGTCCGGCGGCATGGCTGGGATCCACAATGACCGGCAGGTGAGACTGTCGCTTGATCACAGGGACGGCCGAGATATCCAGCGTAAAGCGTGTGCTATCCTCAAAGGAGCGGATACCGCGCTCGCACAGAATCACCTGGTTGGCGCCTGAGGCGAGCACATAGTCCGCCGCCTGCAGCCACTCTGTCACCGTTGCGGCCAATCCGCGCTTTAGGATGCAGGGCTTGTTGGTCTCTCCCACTGCCCTGAGCAGGGTATAGTTCTGCATGTTGCGCGCGCCCACCTGGAGGATATCGATATCGCCGGCCATACGCTCCACGTATTGCGAGTCGGTAACCTCGCTGACCACGGGGACGTGCAGTTCATCGCCGATACGGCGGAGCAGATCGGCCCCCTCAAAGCCCATGCCTTGAAAGCTGAAAGGCGAGCTGCGTGGCTTGAATGCGCCGCCGCGCAGGATTGTTGCGCCGGCGCCTACCACGTGTCGTGCTGTGGCGGCCAGCTGGTCCCATGACTCGATCGAGCAAGGGCCCGCCATGACGACGATCTTCTGCCCGCCGATGGTGACGTTCCCGGCTTGCACCAGGGTTGACTCTGGCCGGAACTCGCGCGAGGCCAGCTTGTACGGGCGCATGATGCGCGTCACAGAGGCCACGCCGGGAAGCACCTCAAAGTTGGCAGTGGGCACATGGCCCGTGTCGCTGCCCAGCACGGCCACCACGACCTTGTCGGTTCCCTGGTTCAGCTGAACCTCAAAGCCGTAGCCGTGGGCCCGTTCGATCACCGCATCCAGTTGTTCCCGGGTTGCGCCGCGCTGCATTTCGACGATCATCGCGATCCTCCTCGCCGCTGGCCTTGTCTGTCGTCAAGTATAGGAGCAACGGGGCACAGTCCAAAGCGCGCAGCTGGTCGCTGCGTGCTGCTCAGTCCGAACGCCAGGGTCACGGTGCGCCCGCCGCTGCTTTGACGCCCCCACCCTGCTGTCCTAGAATCGATCCGTTCGATAGTCCTGGAGCATCCTGGGGGTGTATTCGTCATGAGAGCCCTGATAACTGGTGGCTGCGGCTTTATCGGCAGCTATCTTGCCGAGGCCTTGCTCGCTCGGGGAGATGCCGTCACGGTCGTGGACGACCTGTCCACCGGGCGCTTTGAGAACATTCAGCCTCTGGTTGGGCGGCCGGGGTTTTCCTTTGCCATCGAGACGATCGCCAACGAGACCGTCATGGACCGCCTCGCCAGCGAGTGCGACATCATCTATCACCTCGCTGCCGCGGTTGGTGTGGAGCTCGTCGTTCGTGATCCGGTGCATGTGCTGGAGACCAATGTTCAGGGCACCGAGGTGATCTTTCGCGTGGGTGCGCGCTACCGCAAAAAGGTGGTGCTGGCCTCGACCTCCGAAGTATATGGCAAAGGCACCAAAGTGCCCTTTTCCGAGGACGACGATCGCACCCTCGGACCTACCACGCGCAGCCGTTGGTCCTATGCGTGCTCCAAGGCACTGGATGAGTTCATGGCACTGGCCTACCACAAGCAACTGGCGTTGCCTGTGGTGATCACACGCTTCTTCAACACCGTCGGGCCCAGGCAGAGCGGGCGCTACGGGATGGTGATCCCACGCTTTGTGCGTCAGGCCTTGTCCGGCGAGCCCCTGACCATCTATGGGGACGGGCAGCAGTCGCGCTGTTTCGCCTATGTGGAGGATGTGGTCCGGGGTGTGGTGGCGTTGGCCGATTGCCCGGAGGCTGTGGGTCAGGTGTACAACCTTGGTAGCACCGAAGAGGTCACAATCGAGCAGTTAGCGCGGCGGGTCATCGCCCTCTCGGGCAGCCAGTCTGAGCTGGTCTATATCCCCTATGGCGAAGCTTATGAAGAGGGGTTCGAGGATATGCTTCGTCGTGTGCCCGATATTCGCAAGGTCAGGGACGCGGTGGGCTGGGAGCCCACGGTCGATCTTGATGGCATTCTCACGCGAGTCATCGCCTCCATGCGGGCGTAGCGCCAGGACGGGCTTTATATTGGCGAAGGTTCCTGCCTTAGCCCAGCTCCTCACAGGAGTACGGATGTCTGTACCTATCGATTCCCTCAAGCGTGCGCTCCTCCTGGGCGCACTCTGTATCCTGTTCGCTGGCTGCACCGCGCCGGAGAGCGGCGAGATCACGCCCACGCCAGATATCGCCCTGCTGGAGACCCGTACTGAGGCACAGCTGGCGGCGCGGCTCACCGCCATCGCGCCGATTCCCACGGCCACGCTAACGCCCACGCCGGCCCCGCCCACGCCGATACCTACGCCCATGCCTACGCTGACGCCGACGCTGGTCCCGACGGTCTCCGCGCCTCCATTGGTCATCGTCAAGGAGCTGCCCAATGGTTCTGCGAACATCATCGTGCCAGACTGGGCAGGCGAGGAGGTCGTGCTCACCCACTTTATCGAGCCAATGAGCTTTGGTGCGGTGCGGTGGCTGCCAGATGGCGAGCACATCGGATTTACGAGTTCGCACGATTTCGTGTTCAGCCGGGACTATGAGAACAATGTATTTGTCATGCGCGCGGACGGCTCGGAGCAACGGATGGTGACGGGACAATACGCGCGCCCTGAGGATGCTGTTGGCCCCTTTGTGGCCCTTGCGGGCCGTGTGGAAGGAGCCTCCGGGTTCTGTCGCGTGACGGCGCAGGGGATGGCCAGCCTCGTCGATACCGATGAGACCGGGGCATTCGTCATCGAGGGGGTGTCTCAGGAGGCCACCTGGGCGCGCGCCGTCTGCCAGGGTGATGTTGGGATCCTCCAGGGGAGTGTGGATCTGGATCTTTCCGGTGGTGCGGGAGAGATCGTCATTGCGGTCTCCAGCGGCGGTCAGGGCTGGCGCGATATCAGCTTTGGTCCGGATGGGGAGCGGTTCTTAGGCACGCACTACCAGTGGCGCCTGGATGATGCCGGAGAGGTCGTCTACGAACTTGCCGGTGTGCTGTATGATGGCGCCACCGGAGAGTATGGCCGGTTGGAGCTCCCTGAAGGCATGGCCTTCCACGGGGCTGCCTGGTCTCCCAGCGGGGAGCGCATCGTAGGTGGGCTATCGGATGAGGAGACGGCCTATCTGTGGGAGTGGGATGCCCGGGGCGTATCGGTCGGCGACCTCTACCGGATAGAGAACCCGGAGGATCAGATCCTGACGATCACGCGCCCCACATGGTCGTCTGATGGTTCGTCCATTGCCTTTGAGCTCCACCGTTGGTACTGGTGGAGCGGCCAGAAATTCCGCACAGACCTTATGACCGTTGACGCGGAGGGACAGAATGCGAGTGCCCTGGTGGAGGCCGAGTGGGGTTGGCACGCTACAAATCCGACCTGGGGCATGCGAGGCGCTTCGGTGTTCTACCAGCTGTACGCCAGCGAGATCGATCTTGGGGGGCTCATGCCGGAGCGGGCTGACATCTGGTCGGTGAATGTCGAATCGCTCGAGACGGTGCACTGGACCGAGGACGGCGGGAGTTTCTTGCCGGCGGTTCGCCCCAGGCCTGGCGGTTCATAGCTGATGCGCCGTACTGGCGTCATATGACAGAGTTGAAGGCTCGTGGTACAATTTCGCGAACCTTTTGAAGGAGACAAGGCGTGCAACTGCCTGCCAATCTGAATGTGTATGCGGCCGCAGTACTGTTTGTCATCGGAGCCTATCTGGTGGCGACCTACATCGGCCTGGTCGTCTGGACGTTTCGCGATATCCGCTCCCGGACCCGTGACGTCCTGGGTCAGATTCTGGCCGCCCTGCTGGTGGCGGTGTTCACATTGCCCGGCGTGCTGATCTATATCCTCCTGCGCCCCAAAGAGACGCTGGCGGAGGAGTATGAGCGCGCATTGGCCGAGGAAGCCGTGCTGCAGGATCTGCATGAGCGTCGCACATGCCCCAGCTGTCAGCGCAGGATCGAGGAGAGCTTTGTCCTGTGCCCGTACTGCGAGCACCAGTTGCGTGATACCTGCCTCAACTGTGGCGAACTGGTAGATCTCGACTGGGTGGTCTGCCCTCACTGCGGGCACCCTCATGAGGTCCCCGAACAGGAGAGCCGCCGTAGCGGGCGCAAGGCTACCAGGCAGACGTCCGCAGAGCCGGTAGAGCAGGAACCACTGTTCGAGGAAGAACTGGAACTTGAGCCTGCACAGGCGTCGAGTCCGGAGCCCGAAGAGCACTAATCTGAGCGCGCCGATTGACCGGAGGCAGTAATGCCTCCGGTTTTCTCTATCTCAGCGGCTGATTCTGGGCCAGATGTTGCGTCGTTTGAGCTCTATGATGAGACGTTCCATATTGTCCTCATCCACGAGGCAGCGCGTCGCGCCAAGCCCCTGCCCGAGCAGCGCGGCAATCGCCGGCACCTTGCGGATCCTTTGCATGGTTGCGGCATCCACCGTCTCCAGCAGTACGGCGCGCCGTAGACTGGCGCTGCCATAGCGTTGGCCCCATGCCTGCAACGTGCGTATGGTGATCTCTGGCAGGCGGTCGTTGGTGATGCGCCGGAGAAAGGTGAGCATCTGGTCGGTGGTGATGCCCGCGTTCTCGGCCTGCCAGACAGAGTCCTCTGACAGCTGGTAGCGCGCCTGCCCCTCGCTATGTCCGCGCCACTCGGCAAGGCGTTCCAGTTGGTAGCGCTGGTAGCGCGAGTTGCGGAGATCGATGGTGACCTGCAGTCTCGAGTCGATCACCGCGAGAGGCGCACCCGGACGATCGTCGGGGACATGGGGAGGCAACTCGGATAGCAGTTCACTCCCTGGTGCACTGATCTTAAAGAGTTCGTGGTTCTCGGCATCTGTGCCCAAATCGACGATTCCGAGCCAATGCAAGGGCCCGGTCACGAGATGCCGCGCGAGAGCGCCCTCGATGGCATCCCAGCTGGACATGCCGCGCAGAAACTCCCCGCTGGCGGCATCGCGCACCAGCCAGCTGTCCATGTCACCGTCGGGCCTCAGATAGTCGGGCTGAACCTGCCGGAGCGCAGCCACAAGACTGTCGAGTTCATACCACTGCTCTTCAGCAAGGTTTTCGAGGTGGTTGCACAGCTGCTTGCGTGCTTCCCAGGGCTCGTTCGGGCAGGTGCTCCGGTCGCAGATGATCCCGGGCAGATTGTAGAGCTCATCCCAGCCGCGGTCGTCCCGCCAGGCTGTGTAGCAGGCCAGCCATTGATCTGCATCGGGCTGCCCGAGCCACTGCCGTGCGCGCAGCGACAGATGCCACTGCCGGCCGTCGTGTTCGACCAGATCCTGCGCTGTGAGCAGGCGCCAGAGCAGATGCATCCTTTCAGCACTCGCGGGGCCACTGAGCCTCGCCCCAAGGTCCAGTCTGGCCTGGAGCTCGGATGGGAATCCGCCAGAGGCTGGCAGGCGTACCGGCTGCTGACGCATCTGGACGATCTCGGCCATCACATCCTCGACGAGGGTATCGCCCTGGCACAGCCCCTCAGCCGCGTGCCCCGCCATGATCAGGATGCTCTTGAAAGAGGGTGGCTCGAGAGAGGGCAGCCGGGCCAGCAGTTGATCCGGGATCACAAACATCTCGCCAACCAGGTCGCCGAGATCGCCAAAGGCGCGATAGATCAGCCCCCGGTAGTACAACTCCTCCAGCGGGCTGGAGGGCGCCTGCCAGGGCTGCTCACGACGCAGCGCGGCGGGCCCAAAGCGCCGGACCTCACCGTAACGCATGGCCAGTGTCCGCGCGGCAGAAGCGCCGCCGTCGGCTGCCACATGGGCCAGCGCCTCCTGCGCCTCGGGAGAGAGGGTCTGCACCATGCGTTCCACGGCACCGGCCGCCAGCATCCCCTCGCCCAGCCGCAGCACCCGGTGCAGCGGCTCGTCTGCGGGCAGGTCGATATCCCAGGCATCTGCCAGAGCCCGGTGCAGTTCTTCCGGATAGTCGTCGAGACTGCGAAATAGATCTTTCATGTTGGGAATACGATGAGTATAAGAAGACCGAAAGGGGTCCGCAACCAGTCAGGGCGCCTATGGAGAGCAGCGCCTCTTCCTTACATTATGTCCTGTTGGCTCTGGTTAGTTGCCAATAGAGGGCAAGCTTGGTACAATCATTGTGCCAGAGTTACCACCAAGGGCCTGGCGGAGCGATGAATGCTTCATGAGGTAAGTCTGTGATCAGGTCCTTCAGTCTGCGGGATGCGCCTGCTATCTGGCACCTGCAGACTCGGGGCGCGGCTTTTGACTACAAGCGGCGCCTTTTGAGTTCGCCACATCCCACGCGTTCGGCTGTCCTCGGCCTGGTGAGCGGCCACTATGTCGGAGCCCGTACCCTGGTGCATACGAACAGGGCGGACGATCGGCCGGTGGCCTTTGTTCAGCTGCTTCCACGGGAAGATGGCGCCTGTTGGGACGTGTCCTGCATCGCTCCAGCGCTGGACGACAGGCAAGACGTGGCCTGTTACTGGCAGGATCTGCTGGGCCGGGCCGTCATTATGGCGGCGGAACAATGCGTGTCACGCATTTATGCGCGCCCGCCCGTAGATGGTGAAGCTGCCGCGATCTTGCGCCGGTGCGGCTTTTCGATGGTGGGGTGCGAGGAGATCTTTGTGTCCTCCGGGCGACGCCCAAAGGCCCCCATGCCGCCGAATCTGCGAGAGGTCCGTGACGGTGACGCGTTTGCGCTCTCAGAGTTACGGCGTCAGGTGATCCCTCCCCTCGTCTATCAGGCTCAGTGGTTCGGGCCGGAGGAGGCGGCCTCGAGCACGCGGGCCGGGAACGGCTATGTCTGGGTCGAGGAAGGTGCGCTGGTGGCGCACATGGCGCTAGAGTCAACCGGCCGCGGGCACTGGATCGAGTGCATCGTCAGGCCGGGGCGGCGCGGTGATCTCCTGCCCTATCTGCGCTGGTTGATGTATATGGCAGACGGCGAGGGCAGCAGGCCGATCTATGTCGCCGTACCGGACTATACGGTCGGTCTGGGGTGGCTGCTCCGCATGCTAGGGTTCGAGTCTTTGGGACGCCAGCAGGTGATGGTTGCCCACACGGTCAGCCGAGTCACCGTAGCCCGGCCTGCGGTGGCTCACGGGCTTGAGGGTGGCGTCGACATGGTTGCGCATTAATGGCAGCAGGGTACAGGGGCTCATCTTGCGCTCAATGTTCGCCTGCGTGCCAAGAGGTGCTTATAGAGAGATATGACAATACGAATTACTGATGATATAGACGCTTTGATCGACGTTTTTCCTCCCGAGATCGCTTCTGCACTTAGACGGGCAGGCCAGTTCGACGCGCTGCTGGAGGTCGTCATGGACCTGGGGCGTGTCTGCGAGGCACGCTACGTCGAGCGCGAGATCGCGCTCACGAACCACGAGATCAGGCAGGAAGAGATCGATTATGTCGTGGCGCGCATCGGCGACTTTGGCGAGGACAATCGCGCTGGCATCGCCCGCACGTTGCACCGAATCTCGGCGATCCGCAATCGCCGGGGCGATGTGGTTGGGCTGACCTGCCGCGTGGGCCGAGCCGTCTATGGCACCATCGAGGTCATTGAGGACATTGTGCGCTCGGGCAAGAGCCTGCTGCTGCTCGGGCGTCCCGGTGTCGGCAAGACCACGATGCTGCGTGAAGTAGCGCGTGTGCTCGCGGAAAAGATGCGCGTGATCATTGTGGACACATCCAACGAGATCGGCGGCGATGGCGACATTCCCCATCCCGCGGTGGGGCGCGCGCGCCGCATGCAGGTGATCACCCCATCGATGCAGCACGCGGTCATGATCGAGGCGGTGGAGAACCATATGCCCGAGGTGATCGTCATCGATGAGATTGGCACCGAGCTGGAGGCTTCCGCGGCAAGGACCATCGCCGAGCGCGGCGTTCAGCTGGTGGGCACCGCTCACGGGAACACGCTCGATAACCTGATGATGAATCCCACGCTGAGCGATCTGGTCGGTGGGATTCAGACGGTTACGCTCGGAGACGAGGAGGCGCGCCGCCGGGGCACGCAAAAGTCCGTCCTGGAGCGCAAGGCGCCTCCCACCTTTGATGTGGTGATCGAGATTCAGGATCGCGATCGGGTGGCCGTCCGGGCTGATGTCGCGGCCTCGGTCGATGCCCTTTTGCGCGGGCGCAATCTGCCGGCCGAGATTCGGGTTCGGACGGAGACCGGCGAGATCGAAAAGATGCAGGAAGTGCCCGAGCGCGTTCGCCAGCCGCGAGAGGAAGAGCGTGAGGCGCGGGAGATGTCCTACCCGCTGTCGCAGTCGGCGCGGGGCAACGGGCGGCGCAAGGCGGTGCGTGTGTACCCCTACGGCTTGAACCAGAACCGGATGCGCCAGGTCAGCCGTAGGCTGGGCGTTCCGCTCGTGCTGGTGGGAGATCTCGCCCAGGCGGATGCTCTGGTGACCCTCCGGACCTACTATCGCAAGCGACCGGCGGCGGTAGAGGAAGCGGAGCGCCGCGGCATACCGGTGTATGTCCTGCGCAGTAACACTGAAACGCAGATGGAAAAGTATCTGGCCGAGGTCTTTGATCTCGATCTGGAGCCGGAGATGGGCGTGCCGGCCCTGGAGATGGCCATCGAGGATGCGCGCCGCGCGATCGAAAAGGTTATCTCGGGTGAGCGCACGTCGGTGCAGCTCTCGTCTCAGGACGCCATGGTGCGCAAGATGCAGCATCAGATGGCCAAGGATGCGAACCTCTATTCACGGAGCTCTGGCACCGAGCCGCAGCGCCGCGTCACGATCTATACCAACCGGTAAGGACGGGCATGGGACTTTTCGTGGTGTTTGAGGGGCCCGAGGGCAGCGGCAAGACAACGCAGATACGCCTGCTGCGTGAGGCGCTGCAGAGGGCCGGGCGTGATGTTCTGTGCACGCGAGAGCCGGGTGGCACCGCCATCGGTGAGCAGATTCGCGACGTATTGCACGCGGTTGAAAACGCGAGTATGTTGCCTATTACTGAGGCTCTGCTATACTCTGCTGCGAGAGCACAGCACGTGGGAGAGGTGATTCGTCCGGCGCTCTCCATTGGCCGTTTTGTGGTCTCTGACCGGTATGCCTACTCGACGCTGGCGTACCAGGGCGAGGGGCATGGCCTGGACCGGGCGATGCTTGAGCAGATGACGTTGTGGGCCACGGGCGGGTTGATGCCAGATCTGGTCGTCTATCTGGATCTGGACGTGACCGAGGGACTGCGTCGCAAGCAACTCGCCTTTGACGAGGGCGGCGAATGGAACCGGATGGATCAACTCGCCGTAGAGTTTCATCGGGCGGTGCGGAAAAGCTATCTGCGGATGGCCCAGGCAGATGGGGCGCGATGGATGGTGATCGACGCCGGGCAGCCGGCGGATGTTATCCATCGCCAGATTCAGCGGCGGATCGACGAATTATGTGAGCGTTCTGGCCTCATTGCAGCTCAAGGGGGTTAACCTATGAGTACCAAACTTGTCGTGAGCATTGTCCACAGCGATGACGCGGATCCACTCATTGCTGCACTGCGGGACGCTGGCTTTTCCTCCACCAAGATCAGCACGACGGGCGGCTTTTTGCGTGAAGGCAACGCGTCTATTCTGATCGGCACGGATGAGGAAAAGGTGCCCGCCGTTCTCGATATCATCAAGCGCAACTGCCACACGCGCACGCAGTATGTCAATCCCCTGCCGCCAGTGATGGAGCCGGGAGAGTTGTACATGCCCAATCCGGTCGAGGTTCAGGTGGGCGGGGCAGTCATTTTCGTGCTTGACGTCGAAAAGCTAGTCCGGTTCTAGTTCACCCGCGGGTGCCCGCAGCCCGGGTGCCTGGTGAGTCAACGGCTCGCTTGTCACGCAGCGCCTGCACGCCGGGCGCTGCGTCTCG
>CAZMAI010000059.1:10379-14628 GCA_964564195.1 uncultured Anaerolineales bacterium
TACGCTGTGGTGTACAACCAGTACAAGGGCGTGCAAAAGGCCCAGGTGCTGGCCGCGCTCAAGGCGGGCAAGGACACGGTGATGCGCCTGGATGTGCAGGGCGCCCAGGTGATCAAAGAGCGGATCCCCGGCGCTGTCACTGTCTTTCTGGCGCCAAGTTCCATACAGGCTCTCAGGACGCGACTGGAGAGTCGGGGTGTCGACGAGCCGGACCAGATCGCGCAACGGCTGGAGACGGCAGAAGCGGAGATCGCCCTTGCCGAGTCCTTTGACTATGTCGTGATCAACCATGACGGACGCCTGTGCGATGCCGCGCGCCAGATTCTGGCGATTATGGACGCCGAAAAGCGGCGCACGGCCCGCCGGCCGCTGGAGCTATAGGGAGATGTCGCTAACCCCGGATCGGCCGGAAGTAGTCCCGGAAGCCGCTCCCTCCGTGGCACCTGCGTTCCGCACGAGCCTGCCGGTGCCGGTGCATGCTCCGCTCTGGACCTATGTACTGCTGGTCCTCAATGCCGTGGTCTGGCTGGCCATGACCGCCCTCGGGGGGTCGGAGGACATCCGGATACTCGTGCTCTTTGGCGCCAAGTTCCAGCCCTTGATCGTTCGGGGTGAGTACTGGCGCCTGTTGACGGCCAATTTCCTGCACATCGGCATCCTGCACCTGTTGATGAACTCGTACGCGCTCTACCTGTTCGGTCTGCAGGTCGAGAGGCGTTTTGGCCGGCTGCGTTTTATCGTGCTCTACCTGCTGTCCGGTCTGGGCGGGACCATACTGAGCTATATCGGCAGCAGTGCCCTCTCCGCAGGCGCCTCGGCGGCGGTGTTCGGTCTGATTGGGGCTACTACGGTGTATTACGCCGTCTATCGCGAGGCGTTTGGATCCCAGGGTCGCCGGCAATTGAGCAGCCTCCTGCTGGTGATGGGCTATAACCTGCTGTGGGGCCTCATGAATTCACAGATCGACAACCTGGGACATCTGGGCGGATTGCTGGTGGGCCTGGCGATGGGTTGGGCATACTGTCCCCGTTACAGCCTGGCGCAGGGGGCCTCGGGCGAGTTGCAGTTACAGGATCGTCTGCCCCGCGGCCGTGCTGCGGCGATGACAGTGGGGATGGCGATCCTTCTGGTAGCCTTGAGTGGGCTCGGCACCTGGATTCACACGCGGGGGCTGCTCTGACAGACCGAGCCCTGTTTTGTGAGGGAGGTGTGGCGATGGCAATACGTAAACCTCGTGTGGCGGGCAGCTTTTATCCCGGGACAGCGCGCGAGATTCGTGAGACCGTACAGGGCTGGTTGGACCAGACACCGGTACAGGTCTCTGGCACCGTCTATGGCGGGATTGTACCGCACGCCGGGTGGGTCTACTCCGGGCAGACGGCGCTCCGGGCCTTCAAGGCACTGTGGCAGGGCGAGCATCCGGACACGGTGCTTTTCTTTGGCGCGGTGCATACCCCGGGAGTTCCCGGAGCCTCGCTGTACGGCAGCGGTGCCTGGCGCACCCCCCTGGGCGACATCGCCATTGATGATGATCTCGCACGGGAGTTGCTGGCAGCGGACTCGCGCTTTGCCGATCGACCATCCGCCCACGCCGATGAGCACTCGATTGAGGTTCAGGTGCCCTTTGTCCAGGTGCTCTTTCCTCAGGCCAGAATCCTTCCTGTGGCGATGCCGCCTTACAGTGATGCCCAGGCGTTGGGGGCTGTCACCGCCGCGGTTATCCAGGACTCGGGGAAGCGGGTAGCGCTGATCGGCAGCACCGACCTGACCCACTATGGCCCGCGCTATGGTATCACACCGGCGGGCACCGGCGAGGCTGGCCTCGCCTGGGCCCACGAGAACGACCGGCGTGTCTTGGATCTCATCGTGGGGCTGCAGATCGGGCGGGTGCTGCCGGAGGCGCACGCACACTATAACGCCTGCGGACCGGGCGCCGTTGTAGCAGCCATGGCGGCAGCGCAGGCGCTGGGCGCCACGCGGGGTGAACTGCTGCACTATACCACCAGCCATGAGGTGATGCCCTATGGCCGCCCGAGCGATCTGGTGGGCTACGGGGCTGTGGCCCTGGTGGGGGACTAGATCAGGTGGGTTCGCTGGAGCACGACGACCCGGCGTCGCCCGACCGGTATGCAATCGTAGCCGTCAATGCCGGCGCGGTGCGCCCCAGACATGCTCGTGAGTTGCCAGACCACGATGACGAGCAGGAAGAGCGCCCTCTCGAGGCGTTTCACTACCGGATTCCAGAGCACATCGCGGGCCTCGAGCCGGGCCATCTCGTCTGGGTGCCCTTTGGGCCGCAGTACCTCCAGGGCGTGGTCATGGCGTTGGATGACCGCTCGCCGGTAGCGGAGACGCGCCTGATTGACCGGCTGGCGGACCCGGAGCCTTTCCTCAACCCGACGCAACTGGCGCTCGCCCGCTGGATCAGCACCTACTATATGGCGCCGCTGCAGCAGGCCATCTGGGCCATGATCCCTCCGGGAAGCACCGAACAGGCCGAGGCATTTCTCGAGGCCACCACATCTTTCGAAAGTGCAGAGCTCGAGGCGCTTACGCCCGGCCAGCGGGAGATCCTGGCGCTCGTGCATGAACACGGCCCGATCTCGCTGAGCGAACTTGGGCGCCTGGCGGGTCCCCGCAGCTGGCGGACGATGCTGCGACGAACCGAGGATCAGGGGCTGGTCGCGCGGCATATGGAGATCACGCCTCCGCGGGTGCGGCCTCTGTTCAAGGACTTTTGCCGTCTACGCACCGTGCCGCAGGAGGAGTCACTCTCCATCCGGGAAGAGCCCAGGCGCAGGCGCAGCGCTGTGATTAAGGCGCTACAGAACTGGGCTCTGGCACGGCCCGATACCCGCGGTTGGATGCTCTGGGACACGCTGGCACGGGAGTCCGGGGGGACCAGGGCGGATCTGAACTGGTTGCTTGACCGGGAGATCATCGCGCGCGAGCAGCGCCAGGTATGGCGCGACCCACTGGAAGGCAAGTCCTTTGTTCCCGTGACACCCCCTCGCCTGACGCCCGATCAGGAGGCGATCTGGAACACGCTCTCGGCCGATCTGGACACCGGCGGCGCGACCGCCTACCTGCTGCAGGGGGTCACGGGAAGCGGCAAGACAGAGCTGTATCTGCGCGCCGTGCAGCAGGTGCTGGCGCAAGGCAAGAGCGCGATCGTTCTGGTGCCAGAGATCGCCCTGACGCCGCAGACAATCCGGCGGTTTGGGGCTCGCTTTCCGGACACGATCGCTGTGATGCACAGCGGGCTGACGCCGGGAGAGCGATACGACCAGTGGCGGCGCGTGCGCGCCGGAGAGCTCCGCCTGGTGGTAGGTGCCCGCTCTGCGATTTTCAGCCCCGTGCAGGATCTGGGTCTGGTCGTCTTGGACGAGGAGCATGAGTGGACTTACAAGCAGGACCGCTCGCCGATGTATCACGCCCGCGAGGTGGCGCTCCGCCTGAGGGAACTTGCCGGTGCCACGGTGATCCTCGGCAGTGCGACGCCCTCGCTGGAATCGGGCTATGCCGCCGAGCGGGGCGTGCTGGTGCGACTGTCGCTACCGAAGCGGATCATGGGCCATCGCCGGGCCGTCGACGAGCAGACCTCACATCTGCCCCATCCGGCGAGGGGGTACCGCCCCCTAGCCGGCGCGGATGCGGACGCGCTCTATACCGATCTGCCCCCGGTACACGTGGTCGACCTGCGCCAGGAGCTGCGCGAGGGCAACACCAGTATCTTTAGCCGGGCGCTGCAAGAGGCGCTGGATCGGACCCTTGCCGAAGGGCAACAGGCGATCCTGTTTGTGAACCGGCGCGGCTCTGCCTCCTTTGTGCTGTGCCGTGACTGCGGTCATGTGCTGGCCTGCTCGCGCTGTGGCCTGCCGCTGACCTACCACAGCGCTGAAGAGGACCTGCTCTGCCACCGCTGCAATGTCCGCGAGCCTGTGCCGGGGACGTGTCCGGTGTGCGGCAGCCGGCGCATCCGCTATTTCGGGCTGGGCACCCAGCGGGTCGAGCAGGAGCTCAAGGCCCGGTATCCAGGCGCCCGCGTGGTGCGCTGGGACTATGACGCGACGCGCCAGCGGGGGGCCCACGAGCAGTTGCTGGATCGCTTTGTCCGGGGTGAGGCCGATGTGATGGTCGGTACGCAGATGGTGGCCAAAGGGCTGGATCTGCCGCGGGTGACCCTGGTGGGTGTCATCTCCGCGGATACCCTGCTCAACCTGCCCGACCTGCGCGCCTCTGAGCGCAC
>CAZMAI010000060.1:0-14620 GCA_964564195.1 uncultured Anaerolineales bacterium
CGCGCTGCGGTCGCTGGAGGCGCTGAGGGCAACCACCTCAAAGATGTCTGACATGGTGTTGACAATGGGCTCATGCTCCTGATCCCAGATCAGACCGAAACCCACAAGCCCCAATCGAATACGCGCCATATTGCTCTCCTTACGGACCACTCGTCACACCTCCGAAAGTATAGCACGACCCGCTTGAGAAGTCAAGATTGTTTAGTTTATTTATATGGTAATCTCCTATGTGGCCCGATTCTTGGCGCGATACCTGTTGATTGGCCGGCAGGCGCCTGGTGTGGCACAATCACCGCACCAAGGACGGGAGGAGCACAACATGCCAGGTCTCTTTGACGTATATACCCTCAGGGATGTGACGCTCCGCAATCGCATCATGATGTCACCCATGTGTCAGTATGCCGCCGGGGACGACGGGCGTGCGACCGATTGGCATCTGGTGCACTATGGCGCGCGCGCCAGCGGCGGCGTGGGTCTGGTGATGATCGAGGCCACCGCTGTGCAGTCGGGCGGCCGCATCAGCCAGGGCGACCTTGGCCTGTGGGAGGACGCGCAGATTGCGTCGTTGGCGCGGGTCGTGGATTTCTGCCATTCCCAGGGCGCCCGGGTGGGCGTGCAGCTGGGACATGCCGGGCGCAAGGCCTGGAGCGCAGAGCGCGCCTTTGGTCCAGAGGTGCCTGTCGCCCCGTCGGCGATTCCCTTCGACGAGGGCTGGCGCATGCCCGAAGCGCTGGACCAGCCCGGGATCGACAGGGTGGTGGCGGCCTTTGGTGCCGCCGCACGCCGAGCGCTCCAGGCTGGCCTCGACGTGATCGAGATCCATGGAGCACATGGCTACCTGATCAGCGAGTTTCTGTCACCTCTGGCAAACGCGCGCACGGACGCTTACGGTGGAGATCATGCCGGGCGTGCGCGGCTGGCGGTGGAGGTAGCGGAGGCAATCCGCACCGAGTGGCCCGAGTTGAGGCCGCTCGTTATCCGGCTCTCTTGTACAGACTGGGCAGAGGGCGGCAATACACCCGCGGATGCGGCCGAGTACGCGCGCCTTTTCAAGGCGCACGGCGTCGATCTGGTGGACTGCAGCAGCGGCGGGGTGGTGAACGTGCGGCCAAAGGCCTCGCCTGGCTACCAGGTGGCCTTTGCGGAAGAGGTGCGCCGTGCAAGTGGTCTGCCCGTCGCCGCCGTGGGCCTGATCAGCAGGCCGGAGCAGGCCGACGCCGTTGTCCGGCAGGGGCAAGCCGATCTTATCGCCCTTGGCCGGGGTCTGCTGCGCTCACCCTACTGGGCGCACTATGCGGCCCGCTCGTTGAACGTTCCGGAGCAGTGGCCTGAGCCATACGGCGCCGCAAATCGTGCGCCCGTTTACCCCGAGCGCTAACGCCCGGTTGACGGCCATGGTGGCCGGGGAGTGATGCACCATGTCGAAACAGGGCGCCTACAGTCAGTTGCGTGGCGACCTCTATCTTTTACGTGACGAGTTGCCCGCTATGCGCCGGCAGGTGGGGCTGCCTGAGAGCACCGCTGCCTGGCGCGTGCGGCTGACGCACAGCGTCCTGCCAGCGGTGGACCTTGACCTGCCCACGCTGCTCGTGGCCATAACCGGCGGCGGAAGTACGGGCAAGTCCAGCCTGTTTAACGCACTGGCGGGCGCGCCCCTGTCACAGGTGGCCTTTCGCGCCGGCCTGACGCGCCGGTTGTTGCTGGCGGGCCATCCCGACGTGCTCTCGGGGCCCGATGTGGCCCGGGCGCTGCTGCACCGCCTGCCTGAGCCGCCGGTGCGCTGGAGCAGCGCAGACGACACGGGCGAGGCCGGTCCTCCGCTCTTTGCCTCTGCTCCGCAGGTGCCGCGCAATCTCCTGCTGATCGACACCCCGGACTTTGACACGGGCATCGATGGCGAGTTGGTGAACCGCGAACTCGCCGAACCGCTGCTCCGCACAGCGGAGGTGCTGGTGTATGTGTTCACCAATGCGGTATACAACAACCTCTCGAACACGTCTTTTCTGGCGGACATCGTCGGGGGTATCGGCGGGCGGCCGACCGTCCTGGTCTACCGCATCTCACGGGTGGCGGACGATGAGACCGTGCTCGAGCACTGCCGGCACGTGGCGCGTCGCCTGTACGGTGAGGGTGTGACTGGCCCTGACGCCCTGCCAGCGGAGGTCATCGGCGTCTACCGCATCCACGAGTCGGATCGCGTGGCCCTGGGTCGCGAGACGCCCCGCCCGATCCCCGTGGGGAGAGTAACGGCTCGCAAACCTCTGCCTGAGCTGTTGGCTGGGCTGGATGCCGCGGCCATCAAGCGCCAGGTCTTTGCCGGCGATCTGCGCGGCATTGCCGCGGGTGCGCGCGAGGAACTGGCGCTGGTGCGAGAGCAGATGGCACGGGCTGCGCTCTATCGCCAGGCCCTGGACCATCTGGTCACGCAGCAGGCGCTGGAGGCGCTCAAGACCTTTCCTGCGAACGAGGCTCTGGCGCTGGCGACGCGGCTTTTTATCGAGAGCAGCCCCCCGCTGGTGCGCGCGCTGCGGCAGACGGGCAGGGTCGTGGGCGCGCCGCTGCGGGGCGCGCAGAGCGCCGCGCGCAAGGTGGGTACGTGGCTGGGCCTGACGGATGCCCCCGCGCCGCCGCCGGACATTCGCGCGGCTTTGCGCGATGACTTGCTGGTGTCCGCCGGAGACCTGCGCAACCGGCTGATCGAGGGCGATCTGATCGTGCAGGCGGGCCCGGAGGACGATCTCGTCGTTGCAGCCAGAGGAGTGGCGGCGCAGGGAGCCCGCATTGAGATGCTGGACCGCGACCATTTGCATGTCCATGTACCCGCGCCAGACGTGGTCACGACGCACATACCGGGGATGCTGTCGCAGGACTGGGATCGCGCCCGCGCCACGTTGGCGCAGGCCGCAGAGACTCTGGTGGGCATGCCTCGCGACGTCGAGGCCGAGCTGCGCCAGTCGATCGTAGAATTTCGCTCTCGTATGGGCGTCGGCCGGCGCTTGCGTGAGGCCCTGTTCGCCTCACTCACGGCGCTGCCGCCGGTGCTCGGCGTGACCTACACCCTGCTGACAGCGAATCCGGCCGCGGGCGCCGGCATGTGGATCCAACTGGAGGGAATCCTCGGATTGAACGATCTCTGGGCGCTGGTCTCGATACCGGCCTCGGCCGGGCTGAGCGAGCAGGACCGTCGACAGCTGCAAGAGATGATCGCACCGGTGTTCAAGGTGTGGCTCGCAAGGCGCACGGATACCGTCGGCCGGCTGTTTCGGGAGACTGTGTATGGGCCGCTGGCAGACAGCCTGGAGGCCATGCCTGCTGAAAATGACGAGCGGCTGGCCGCTCTTGAGGCTGCACTGCAACGGCTGTCGGGAGGAGCGCAATGAGCGATCGCTGGCAAGGTCTGGAGATAGAGCGCGCTACCATGGCGCGTGCCGGGATATTGGCCCGCCTGAACGGCGAGCTGGACGACCTGGAGGCGCTGCTGGATCGCCTGCCTCTCTGGGAGCCCGCGCGTGAGTTACGCGCTGAATCAGCATGGGTTCGTGGCCAGCTGGCGCGCCTCGCAGAGGCCTGGGATCGCCGGCTGGTGGTGGCGATTGTCGGACCTTCGGGCTCGGGCAAGTCCACGCTGCTCAATGCCCTGGCCGGGCGCACGCTGTCGGCCACCGGCCTGGAGCGGCCCACAACGCGGCAGGTCGTTGCCTTTGTGCCCTCGGACGATGACGCTCGCTGGCTGGAGCAGTTGCTGGGTGAGGAGCACGTGCAGGTGAGTGTGGCACGGGATGCCCCTGGCCTGGCACACTTGATCCTGCTGGATACGCCCGACACCAACACAGTGCCAGAGAACCAGGCGCTGTTGGAGCGCACGCTGGAGCATGTGGATCTGGTGCTGGCCGTCTTTGACGCCGGTAACCCGCAACTCCTCGACAATCTGGCTTTTCTGGCGCCAGCCATGCGCCGTCTGCCGCAGGATGCGATCGTGCCGGTGCTCAATCGGGTGGATCGGGTGACAGAATCGGCGCTGGACCGTGAGCTCACGCCGGATCTTCAGACAGCGTTACGCAGTGAGTGGGGGTTGCAGCCCGGCCGCGTGTACCATGTCTCCGGGCGGGCCGCGCTGGAGGGGGCGGGTGCCATCGAGGATGAACACCCGCTGCACGGGCGCAACGAGTTCGCCGAGCTACAGGGCCGCGTGCTGGGAGCGCTCAACCGGGCCGGTGAGGCGGCCTCGCGGCGGGGCGCGCACGCCGAGCGCCTGGTGGCTCTGTTGCGCGAGGACGTGGCCAGCCGCATCGACGAGACGGGGGCGCGCGCCGAGGCTCGCACCCGGCTGAACGAGTTGAACGTGCGCTCGCAACAGGCCATGGCGGACGAGGTGCTGGAGACTCTGGATGGCCGCGGATCTTTTTCCATGGCCGAGGGGCTCTATGAGCGTCTCGCTCGCCAGTGGTGGGGGCCCGTCGGTTGGCTCGTGGCCGTATGGGCGCTGGCGCTGCGGCTGATCGGCTGGCTGCGGGGGGTGGCGCGGCGTGACGGGCGCGGCCTGAGCGATCTCTCTCGCGCAGACGCCCACGTGCGCGAGGCGTTGATCGCCGCACAGGCATCGCTGTATGCGGTGTCCTGGCCGCCGCTGGGCGATCTGTTGGTGCAGATCGGGTTTGGCCCGCAGGTGCGCCACGCTGAGCAGTGGCGGGCACATGCCGAGGCCGTCTCCAGTGCGATGCTTGCCGGCGGCGATACGGCCGTGGAGAACGTGCTGGACCTGCTGGCTCGCCGGCTCAGCCTCTGGCTCTGGCAATTGGTACTGAATCTGCCTCTGATCGGGCTGGTGGGGTGGGTCGGGTATCGCGCCATCGAGGGGCTCTTTAGCGCGAGCTACCTGGGCGGCGACTTTTTCCAGCAGGCGGGAATCGCTGCGGTGGTCCTATGGATAGCGGCGTTTGTGATTCTGCAGCTGGCTGTTGGTATCGCGCTGCGGCGCCCTTTGCGCCGGGCGCTTTCGCGTGTGTTGGGCGAGACGGTTGCTGGCGGGCAGGGTGACCTGATTGAGCAGTTGGATGCGCTGGAGGCGCTGGCGCAGATGGGTCGACGGCGTCGTCGCGGCGACCAGTGATGCCTGTTTTCACGCGCAAGGGGGGCGGCTCTACCCTCCCCCCTTTACGCGCTTGTTGCGGTCAGTCTATTCAGCGATCGTATCTCCAAGAATAGGCAGGGTGCTCGGGGAGGCGTCTCTGGTCAGAGAACCAGTTTCTATGGGCTGATCTACGTCTGGACGGATGTGGTCCAAGAGGCGCACCCGCGGCGACAGCATCGCCCAGAGTGGCCCAATCGTGCATACGGCGGCCGCGAACAGATACCATGATCGCAGGCCGAACCGCTCGACGACCGGCGCGGAGACGGCCAGTCCGATGGGCGTCGCGAGCATCACGAGGCTGATAACCGCCGAGTTCACCCGTCCCTGCATCTCCGGCGCGATGGCGCCCTGCAGCAACGCAATAATGGTGCCGTTGCCGATGGCGTTAAAGATGCCAAAGATTAGCCATGAGGCGACCAGGATCCACAGCGCCGCTGCGGGAGCCAGGGCCATGCCAAAGCCCGCGACGCCCGCCAGCAGGAACCCGCCAAAGGATTGCACGACTCGGCTCTTGGACCTGTGCCCCCAGATGCTGAGGGCGATGCCGCCGAGGATGAGCCCGGCCCCTTGGGCAGACTCAACGATACCAAGTTCCACGGCGCCCCCGCCAAAGATATTGCGCACATACAGCGGTAACAGCGTCCAGGTGGGTGCGCCCGCAAAGTTCATGGCGACCGCCATGATCATGACGGCAACGACCCCCGGGAGCCCCCAGATGTAACGCAATCCCTCTGCGAGATCACGCCACACCGTCGTTGCCTTCACGCTCATGGCCCTCTCGGGCTCTGGAATGTGGACAAAGAGCAGCGGCACGATCGCGAGGACAGCGGTGATCACGTCCACAAACATGACCTGGTCCAGCTTCATGACCGCCAGTGCGAGGGCCCCCAACGGCGGCCCAACGATCTCGATGGCGCCCGCGAGCGTCTGGTTTAGCCCGTGCACGCGGGGCAATTCCTCGCGTGGCACGAGCATCGTCACCGCGGCTTGCGTGGCGGGCCGGTGAAAGATATCGCCGAGTGCACGGCCGATCATGATCACATACACGTGCCATATCTGCAGGTTGCCGCTCCAGAAGAGCCAGGCCAGCAGGAGCGAGAGCAACGCGATGATCCCGTCGGACAGGATCATCGTGATGCGCCGGTTCCAGCGGTCCACATAGGCACCAGCCAGCGGCCCGAGCACGATCTGCGGGATCAGCGCCAGCGCGGAGGCGCTGGCGAGTACGGCTGCGGAGCCCGTCAGATCGGTCAGCCACCACACCAGGGCAAAGCGGGCCACTGCGCTGCCGATCCGCGACAATACCAGGCCTCCAAAGATCAGGGAGAAAGTGTGTCCCCACCCTCCGGAGGCCTGGTCACGATCCAGGGCCTTACTCCTCGTCATCGGCCGATTTTGGGCCAAACATGTCGCCCAGCGAACTGAGGTCGACGTCGATGTTAATGTCCAATCCCTTGAGTATGTCGCTCAGTGGCCCTGTGGGGTTCATGTTGGTGTGATCGGTCTTGAGCCCATCCGTTCTGGCGCCGTTGAGGTTGGCGACCATCAGGTTGCAGTGCGACATCTGCGCGTGGCGCAGATCGGCCTCGGAGAGATTGGCCGCCTGCATGTTGACATGATCGAGCTTGGCACCCTGCAGGTCGGCACCTGTCAGACGGGCGGCCTGCAGATTGGTATGTGAGAGCGAATTCTCGGTCATGATCGCGCCGGTCAGGTTGGCCGCCTGAAGGTTCGTGTGATCGAGCGACGCTCCCCGCAGATCCACCTCGGTCAGATAGGCCGCCTGCATGTTGGCGTGGGCGAGATTCGCCTCTGCCAGCACGGCGCGCGCCAGCCGGGCAGCCTGCATGCTCGTGTGCTCCAGGTTCTGGCCGCGCAGGTTCAAGCCCTCGAGATTGGCGGCCTGCATGTTGGCGCGCCGCAGCGTGATGCCCGCGACACGGCAGCCCCGCAGGTCGGATGCCTGCAGATTGGCGCGCTCCAGGTTGGCATCTGTCAGATCCGCATCGTCAAAGTGGGCCACCTGGGCATTGACGCGCGCCATGTAGGCCTTGACCAGCCTGGCCCCATGCAAGGCGGCCGCCTGCAGGTTGGTACGTTCGAGGTTGGCGCCGCTGAGATCCGCCTCGCGCAGGTTGGCGCGAATCAGGCTGGCGCCGCGGAGATTGGCCCCCCGAAGGTTGGCGCCCTGCAGATTGGCCGAGCGCATGTCGACGCCGCGCAGGTCCTGGCCGTGAAGGTCGGCGCCCCGCAGATCCGCGTTACGATAGCTGCGGCCAAATTGTGGTTGTTCCTCATCCAGCCGAAAGGGCTCACCCTCTTCCTCGGCCTCACGCGCGGAAGCGCGTTCAGATTCAGAGCGCCGGGTGGTATCTTCGCCTAGTGAAAAAGGTTCCGGGCCATGCGGAGTCGGTGGAGTCTCCGCGTCGCGCACGAAAGGGGACGCAGCGTCGCCCTCGGGACCCGGCGCCTTGTCCGACAGAATCGCCGTGGGGCGGCTGTCCGCCGGTGCAGCTTTATCCAGACGTTGCGTGGCCCTGCCGGAGATTCCGGCTGCAGCACGCGACTCTTGCTCCAGGGCAGCCAGCAAACGGTTGGCCTCTGTTGCAGTCACCTTGCCGGCCGCGACGAGATTGAGAATCTCTAGCTGTTCCGCGGCAAAGTCCCGCTTGATGCTTTCTTCTGTCATTTCACACTACTCCTTACCAAGCTCCGCCAGGCGGCGCACAGCATCGGCGGCCTGGAGCTTGCCTTCCTGAACTTGCTGCAGAATCGACTGGCGGGCATGGGCGGTGCTGTCGGACTCGGCCGCTTCTTGCTCCGCTTCAGACCCCTCAAGCCCCAATGCTTCGATAGCCTGGTTCAGCCTGGCCCGCAGCGTCCAGTACGACTCGGACAACTCGCGCTCCATCTCCTTGAGGTTCCCGCGGTTCTTGACGAAAACCTCGATGAACTGCAGCGTTTCTGCGTCCAGCTGGCAAAAGCGACAGGGCTCCCAACTGCCACGCACGGTGGTGTCACACACCGAGCACCGCATCTCGGACACGATCAGATCGGACCCACAACTAGGACAACGCTCGAGTATTTTTCGCATCGCGCCCCCTTTCTGTGAGCATCATAGCAAATATTGATGATCTTGTCAATAGTCTGAACAGATATTGCGCGTATTGATTGTATAGTTTGGAATATGTAACAACTAGACCGTTTATGGAGGATCATCTACTGCCTGGAACTGCCGAGAGCGCCAACTTTGCCGGATCGACAGGCGCCTTTCGCCATGGTACCATGAGAGGGACAATATCGGCCCGCACCACCTGGCGGGCCCGCAAGGAGTTGCGAAATGCATATCGAACCCATAGATGCGATGAATGAGACCTACGATGTCATCATCATCGGCGCCGGGCCGGGAGGCTCGACCGCCGCGATCTATACCGCTCGCGCCGGACTAAAGACACTGGTGATCCACCGGGGACCCGGCACGGGCTCCAGTGCCCTGGCTGACCGCATCGCCAACTACCCCGGTATCCCCGGTGAGATCTCCGGTGAGGAGCTCACGGAGCGCATGAATGAGCAGGCCCTGGCCTTTGGTGCCAGCTTTGTGCAGGATGTCGTAGGCATGGCCGATCTGCAGGACGAGATCAAGTCCGTATCGGGCAACCAGGGCTACTACCGGGGGCGCTCTGTCATCATCGCCACCGGCGCCATGGGGAGAGGCGAGCCTATCCCCGGCGAAGAGCAGTACATCGGACGTGGCGTATCCTACTGCGCCACCTGTGACGGCGCTTTTTTCAAGGACCAGGAGGTGGCTGTCGCCGGCAACCACAACGAGGCCGTAGAAGAGGCGCTCTTCTTGACACGATTCGCCTCTCATGTGCACCTGTTGTCTCAGACGGCTGACCTGCGCGTGCCGGCCGAGGTGGCTGAGGAGGTGCTCCATCACGAGAAGATGGTCCTCCACCGAAGCACGCGCGTGCTCGAGATCCTGGGCGAGGAGGAAGTCACCGGTGTGCGCATGCGAGAGAACGGTGACGAAGCAGTTCTGCCGGCGACGGGGGTCTTTATCTTTCTGCAGGGCCGCCAGCCCATTACCGAGTTTGTGGGCGATCAACTGGCGCGTAACGAAGGTGGCTGTCTGCAGGTGGATACGATGATGCAAACCAGCATTCCCGGGGTGTTTGCGGTGGGAGACGTCCTGTGCAACCACCTGAAGCAGGTGGTGGTGGCCGCCGCGGATGGCGCCATCGCGGCAAAGGGCGTGGAGAGGTTCCTGTCCGGACGGAAGCAGATCCGGCCAGACTGGCACTAGAGCAAACCCTCTGCTATACCGCGGAGGCGCCTGGAACAGATAGGCAGGACACAGATGGCTGATACCAAAGAGGCCGTTTCTGAGCAGGAGGCTGCTTTTTTGCAGTCTGTTCTCGACGCGCTGTCGGCCCATCTTGCGATCCTGGACAACCAAGGGATCGTCCGCGCAGTGAACGCCTCCTGGCGGCGCTTTGCAGACGAGAATGGCCTGTCCTGGGCCGATTACGGTATCGGCCGTGATTATCTTGGGGCCTTTGCTGATGCGACCGGAGAGGGGGCGGAGGACGCAAAGGCGGCGGCGCAGGGTGTTCACGCCGTGCTGGATGGGACCCTGCAGGAGTTCCATTACGAGTATCCCTGTGACAGCCCGGATGAGCAGCGATGGTTCATCATGTGGGCGACACCGGTGGATCTCCTGGGGAGCCGTGGCGTGGTTATCGCGCACGAGAATATCACGGCGCGCAAAATCGCAGAGCTCCAGACGACAGCGGCGCGCCTCGAGGCGGAACGGGCTCACGCCGCGGAGGTGCAACAGCGGTTGCTCTCTCAAAGGCGTGAGGCCATAGCGGCTGCCCTCAAGGATGTGCTCGCTCTGTTGAACTCGGATCTGCCGCTGCAAGAGGTCCTGGAGACGATCGTGGGACAGGCGCGTAACCTCTTGGGGGCCTGCTCCGTGCACCTGCTGCTTACGAGTGGCTCCGATCTGGCGGTGGTGGCGGATCATGATGAGCGATATTCGCCAGACGAAGAGGCTCAGGTAGAGTATGATCCCGCCGAATTGCTGGCGATGGGTCGGGACTCTGGGCTAGTCGTGGTGGATGTCTCCTGCGATTGGGACGCATCTCAGGTCTCACAGGCAGGAGCGCGATTGCTGGCACCGGTTCGCGTATCGGGTCAGTATCGGGGAGCTCTGGTGGCTCAATTCGACCGGCCTCGCGAGATTGTGCAGGATGAGGTGGATCTGGTGGCCGACCTGGCACTGCAGATCTCCCTCGCTGTGGATAATGCCGAGTTGCGTGAACGCGTACATCTTGGCGCCACAGAGGCAGAGCGTACGCGGCTGCTCCGTGAGTTGCACGACTCTGTGTCCCAGTCGCTCTTTAGTGCCAACCTGATTGCAGACGCGCTGCCTCGGATCTGGGAGCAACACCCCCAGGAGGCTCGTAGTGGGCTTGAGGAGATACGGCGCCTCAGCCGGTCGGCCCTGTTGGAGATGCGCGGGCTGCTGCTTGATCTGGGGCCCGTGGCCCTTGCGGAGCAGCCGTTGGATGTGCTTCTGACGAGATTGGCCGATTCCGTCTCCAGTCGTTCGCAGATAGCGATCGATCGTTCCCTGGACGCGAGCCCCGGTGTGCCGCAGCACGTCAAAATCAACTTGTATCGCATCGCTGAAGAGGCACTGAACAACGCCGTCAAGCATGCGCGAGCCACCAGGATTGGGATCGCGCTCATGCGCACCGAGACAGGGCTTGAGCTGGGAATCAGTGACAACGGGCGCGGGTTCGAGGCAGACAGCGTGTCTCCAGGACACCTCGGTTTGGATATCATGCGGGGGCGAGCTGGCGACATTGGGGCATCGCTGATCATTCACTCAAGTCGAGTGACTGGCACCAGTGTCGTGGCGAAATGGGACGCTGATGGGAGCAGGCAATGACAGGGGAACGCGCGATTCGGGTGCTGATCGTCGACGATCATGCCATGGTGCGGAGCGGGCTGCGCTTTTTCCTGCTGTCGATGCCCGATGTCACCCTGATCGGCGAGGCCAGCAACGGACGAGAGGCGGTAGAACTCTGCGTGCGTCTGGAGCCCGACGTCGTGCTGATGGACCTGGTCATGCCCGAGATGGACGGCATCGAGGCCATACGGGTGCTCCGCCAGCGGCTGCCGGATGTTCGCGTGCTGGCACTGAGCAGCTTTCAGGAAGCCACGCGGGCCCAGGAGGCGCTGCGCGCCGGCGCTACCGGCTACCTGCTCAAAGATGTGACGGTGGATGAACTTGGTGCGGCGATCCGCGGGGCATTCAGGGGGAGGAGGAGCCTCTCTCCTGAGGTTGCCGGGGCGCTCGCAGAGGCGACCGCGGGGGACCTGCCTGAGATGGAGCTTACAGAGAGACAGCTAGATGTGCTCAGGCTGCTGGTGGCGGGCATGAGCAACGCCGAGATCGCGCGCGCTCTCACGATCACGGTCGCCACGGCCCGCTTTCACGTGAGCTCGATCCTGTCCAGACTGGGGGCTGCCAATCGTGCCGAGGCGGCGGCGCTCGCTGTGAAACGTGGGCTGATCGACTGAGCCCATCCTGTGGCGGGAATACGAGGCAATCCGTGCACCGGGTTGCCTCTTTTTCGTGTGCCTAAACACGGCGGGACTGGACATTCGTCCAGTACAAGGACTATACACATGCCCGGTGCGCGGGCGATTGCGCGCCGCTATACTGTCTTTGAAAGTGAACGGGGTTCAGTCGAGAGCAAGTGACAGATGGCTTGGTGCTCGAGAAGCAGCCCCAGGATAGAAAATCATCGTTTTGAGGAGAGTTCAAATGAAAGCCGCTCGCATTATCGCGCTCGCTCTGATCGTGTTCGGTACACTGTTTCCGTTCGCCAACATTGCACGGGCTGAAGGCGACATCGTCGATATCGCCGTAGCCGACGGCCGTTTCGAGACGCTCGTTGCCGCAGTTCAGGCCGCAGGCCTCGTGGATGCACTCAAGGCGGAAGGCCCGCTGACAGTCTTCGCCCCCACGGATGACGCGTTTGCCAAGCTTCCCGCCGGCACAGTCGAGGGTCTTCTCAATGACATCCCTGCGCTGACTGACATCCTTCTGTACCACGTCGTCTCAGGCAAGGTCATGGCCGCCGATGTGGTCACGCTGGACGCCGCCCCGACGCTGTTGGGCAAGGACGTGACGATTACGGTCCGTGACGGCAACGTCTACCTCAATGACAACGTGCAGGTCATTATCACTGACATCGAAGCCACCAACGGTGTGATCCATGTGATCGACACGGTGCTCCTGCCCCCGGCCGAGCAGGTGGTCCTGCCCGCCGCTGGTGCGCCGGTGGCCTCCTTCGGCAGCCTCCTGCCGGTGGCTCTGGCAGCAGTCGGCGGTGCGACCTACTGGTCGATCCGCAGACGCCGCAGCTAGCACTGAGACGGTTCGTATAGACCGCACACCCAACTGAGAAACCAAAGCCCCGAGGAGTGGAACACTCCTCGGGGCTTTTCTGCGCCAAAGCGCCTCTGTACAGGCTCCCCCCAAAGCGTATAATGTCAACTGTTAAGGATAACTGCCGCGGAAAGGTCCCATGACACACCATCCAATTCAGATCATGCTCGCTTCGCAGTCGCCACGGCGGCTGGCGCTCCTCACAGATATCGGGTTGCCGGTGACCGTCCTGCCATCGATGGTCGACGAGTCTGCGCGGGCAGGAGAAAAGCCCGAGGAGATGGCCCTTCGCCTGGCCATGGAAAAGGCACGCGAAGTGGCGCAGAACGCTCCAGAGGCCGTCGTCATTGCGGCGGATACCCTGGTGGTGCTGGAGGACAAGGTCCTGGGCAAGCCGCGCTCTGCCGAAGACGCGATGGAGATGCTCATGCGCTTGCGCGGCCGCCGGCACATGGTGCACACGGGCCTGGCGGTCATCAACGGTCCCACCGGGCAGGAATCGGTGCAATTGGCCTCCACGCCCGTTCTGATGCGCACCTACAGTGAGCTGGCCATGCGGGCCTATGTGAACAGCGGCGATCCGATGGACAAGGCTGGCGCCTATGCCATCCAGAACGAGGTTTTCGATCCTGTGCAGCGGCTTGAAGGCTGCTATGCCAATGTGGTCGGGATGCCGCTATGCCACCTCTACCGGGTGCTTGCGCCCTGGGGATTGGCGCCTCCGCGCCATCCGCTGCAGCGCTGCCCCTGGCCTGTCCAGTATAGCGGCTGTGCCTGGGCTGGCCCGATACTGAATAATCAGGCGCCCTGAGAGACCTGTCGCGGGCGCCGGGAAAGGAACGCCATGCAACCGTTTCGCGGCATCTTTGCCATTGCCAACACCCCCTTTGATGACGCCGGCGCGCTGCTCTGGGATGACCTGGATACTGTCTTTGACCATGTGATCCGTGCAGGCGCCCATGGTCTGGTCTGGCCCGTGATGGCCAGCGAGTTTACCTCGCTCTCCTTTTCCGAGCGCCTGGAGGGCACGCGGCGGGCGGCGCAGGTGGCCGCAGGGCGCGTCCCCGTGGTGATCGGTGTTGCAGACACCAGCCAGGCTGGCGCTGTGGCGCTGGCGGAGGCTGCGGCACAGGCCGGCGCCGATGCGGTGATCGCCATGCCCCCCTGGAGCACCAAGCTCAATGCCCCCTCTCTGGTCGAAGCCTACTACCGCGCGATAGGCGAGGCCTGTGGCCTGCCAATTGTGGTGCAGAACGTCGGTCCGCCGCTCGGCTCGGCCCTGCCTGGACGCACGGTGGTCGACCTATGCGAGCGCATCCCCCTGGTCCAGTACCTTAAGGAAGAAAAGGATCCCAAGGGACAGTCGCTCAGTGAGGTGCTGGAGGCGCATAGCCCGGCGGTACACGGCGTCTTTTCCGGGAGCCAGTGCATGTGGCTGATTGCGGACCATGCCCGCGGGGCCTGCGGCTCGATGCCCGCCTCACACATGGTCGATGTCGACGTCCGCATCTGGAACCTGCTGGAGGCCGGCGATATCGCCGAGGCGCGCCGCATCCACCGGGACAAGATGGTGCTGGAGAACGCGGTGACGAGCATGCGCGGCGGCTGGCTCTCGGCCAAGGAGGTGTTGCGGCGCAGGGGCGTGATCTCCTCGGCGGCCATCCGCAACCAGGGGCCGCTGGTGATTGACGAGGTGGATCGCGCCGAACTCGACTATGCTCTCTCGCTGGTCGAGCCCTACTTTTCCGTCTAGCACTGCGTGAGGTGAGCATGATACCGATCGACCTGACTGGGAAGCGAGCGCTGGTGACAGGCGGGGCCCAGGGGCTTGGCCGCACCTGCGCGCTGACTCTGGCGGAGGCGGGCGCGCGGGTGGCCGTGGTGGATGTCAATCTGGCTGGCGCTGAGGAGACGGCCGCGATGTGCCCGGATGGGCTGGCCTGGCGCTGCGATCTGTCCGACCCGGCAGCGATCGAGGCGCTGGCGCCACAGGTTGAGGCACAGATGGGCGATCTGGACAT
>CAZMAI010000061.1:0-14301 GCA_964564195.1 uncultured Anaerolineales bacterium
TGCAGGGTATGTACGTACTCCCCTTGTGCTGACGGCCCCGAATGATGCACCAGATCTACCTCAAAGAGGCCTGGCGACTGCTCATCCCATGGGATGCGACGCATCGGGACGTTGCGACGGATATCGTTACTTGGCCGAGGCCGACGCCGAAGTAGTCGTGGCTCGTCCTGGGTCAGTTGCCGCCATCGACGCCGCACCGTGGAGAGACTCACGGTCTCCAACTGCTGTCGCAGTTCTGTTGTCAGCGCCAGCTCCCCATCCGCATCGGCATGTTCTGCCATTTCAATCAGCTTTGGATGGATACGCTCAGCACAGATACCATCGAGAGTTTCAAAGATCACTCGCAGAGCGTCGTCTAGCACGGCGCCGTAGTGTCGGCCACGGCGCTTGGGACGAGGGTGATGTTTGTACTTGCCGCGAAGCAGACGGATGAGATACTTGCCGTTGTATCCAGTGTCCTCCACAAGACGGGCGAGCAGGACCCCTCTCTCCTTCCTTCCTGCAGCCAGACTCTCCTCCCGATGCGCAAACACGAACTCCCGACTGGCTGAACTGCTCACTCGATGTTTGTTCGGCACGATACCCTCGGTGACATCTACATTTGAGAGTACCATACTCGTCTAGTGACATTCTAGGTGAGTGACCACGGAGAGTGTGGAATGAACGAGAGAATGTGCGAGTAACCACTCCATGAGCGTGTTTTACGCATTATAGGATTGCGTGCCAGGTCGTGAGCCGGCTTTCCTCCTTGATATAGTTACTGATGGCCAGTCCTGAGACTATCGACAAGCCAGAAAGTCGCTCTTAGCGTGCTCTCTCGCCGCTCAGGCGCGCTACGCCAGGGGCATTATCCCCAGCACAGCGGTGATCTGTTCTCCGTTCGCCCCTCTCTCTTTAGGGAGGAACGTCACTCCTGTCAGCGGCTTCACGGCGCGCTTGCAGTTGTGCACAATAAAGGTCATCAACGCCTGCGTCCGATACCTCTCCAGGCCCACGTACCGGCAGCGCCCCAACCCAGTCCAGCGCTTCAGCGTGCCAAAGGGCTGCTCTACACGATAGCGCTGCGCTTTCCGCGCCTGATACGTCGCATCGGCCTCCAATGCCAGCCAGACCTCTCTGTTGGCATCCTTCTTCTCTCTCCTGAAGTCTCTCAGGCTGATCGCAGTCTCCAAGCCCTCCTGCACCAGCCGGCTGTAGATATCGGTGTCGTCATAGGCCTTGTCCCCGCCGTAGGCCCGTATCGGCAGTCCCAGTACCCGGTCGTGCGCTCGCATAGGCACGAACGCTTTGTTATCCGCTGCGTTCCCGTGGGACACATGCGTTGTGGTGACGATCCCTGTCGCCACGTTCTGCGCTGTATGTGCCTTGTACCCCCGTGAGGTGACTTCCTCCATCTGCACTATCCCGTCGGGCTTTGCCACCCGCCTCTTCCCTTTCCGTACCACTCGCGCATCCGGATCCCGCGGTGGGCGTCTCTCATCATGGTGCTCTCTCTTTGGCCAGATCAACGTCCGCTTGTGTATGCACGCTGTCCAGCACTTGCAGTTCCCCAAACACCAGACCCGCCCTCTTCGCCGTCAGTATCACCTCATCGAACAGCCCTTGCAGCGCGTTCTGCCCCCGCTCCTGCTCCAGTCTTCGCCTGAATACCCTCAGTGGGGAATGATCCGGCGCTGGATCATCCACCGCCAGCCCCATGAACCACTTGGCCAGCAAGTTCGTGTCCGCAAACTCCTCCATCGATCGCTCCGACACGTTGTACAAGTACGACAAGAACAGCATCTTCAGCAGCACCTGTGGTTCGTAGGGTGGGCGCCCACGCCTGGCCTGTCCCTTGTACAGCGGCAGTAACTCCTCCCCTATCCTCCTCCAATCGATGAGTTCATTCAAGATCACCAGAACGTGACGCCGATGGCGGCCCAGCACCCGCTCGTAGGCCATGTCCCCAAAGAAAGAGCCACTCCCGGTGTCGTGATACCGCTCACTACGTCCCATGCTGCTGTTCCTCCCCTGATCGCGAAGCTACCGCTGCTTCTGTTCGCAGTATGCACAACTACGTGCTTCGGTGCCAATCGGGGCGCCGTTTTTCGACACTCTCGTGACCACGTGTCCTTGTATTCGGCCTGAAAGGTGCTATAATCGCTTTACAGGGCTTCATAGGAAGGGGCCTGAAGGCGTTTTCCGCTGGGACATCGGGAGAGCAAAGGAGCGAACAATGGGTGATGGCAGAAGTAGAGTTCCATTGGGATGGGTGATCGCGTTGCTGGGAGTGCTACTACTTGCGGCCCTTCCGGCTGTGTGGGCTAGTCCGTTGGCCGAGCCGTTGCGGCAGACGATTGTGACGCCCGTGCCGAGCCCGACGCCAAGGGCTATGGAGTGCGTTCTTCTGGCGCCCTGTGAGGCCACGACAATGACCGAGACCATCAGGAACGAGGGCACCGAGACGATGGAGGGGTGCGTCATTCGCCTGGATGAGGCTGGAGGCATAGAGTACCTCGTGAATGGCACGGTACTCAGCGCTCCATACACGATCGCGGTTCCTGAGCTCTCTCCTGGAGAGCAGGTCAGTATTACCTATGATGTCCGGCTCAAGTGCGATGATCCCAACGTGCTTCCCTGCACACGGTACATCATGGGTGTGTACCTCGAGTGCGGCGACGAGGTCTCTCTGATCAACGAGATCTGTATAGATGCGCCGTGTCCTGTACTCCCTTCGGTCGGAAAATAGCACCCACTGTGAGGTAAGGTCGGGGATGCGTATCAAACGCATCCCCGACTCGTCGTGAGTTGCTGCAGCGTTTAGCGTGGGGTAGCGGTATGGTCAGCCACGCCGTGAGCAATAGCCAGGACGGAGTGAGGTATGATGGCGCAGCGTCTGGCATCCTTACAAAACAGCGTGGAAGCCCGGGGCGCAAAGGACTCTACCGCAAAACCGGCCTTTGGCTTGCGCGGTTTGCATACCTCTGACCGCCAGTTCATCCTTGTCATCATGGACGTTGTCATCCTGTCCGGATCGCTTCTGTTTGCTCTGTGGGCCCGTACGCTCTTTGTGGACATGGATCCAGTTGGCTTTTTCCCCCTCAGGTCGATCTGGTGGATCACGCTGATCGCTCTGTGGTTCCCCTTTGCGCTGATCTTTGATTGTTACGACCTCAAACAGGCGGCGGAGCCTGCACGGAGCGCCGTGTATGCTGCGGGCTGCGCTCTCCTGGTCTCTGCGCTCTATCTCGTAATCCCCGTCATTTCTGCTCCGTTGACCCGCTCGCGGCTCGCCTGGTTCATCTTTGCGGCCATCGTTGTGCTGGCCATCGGCGCCAGCCGGGTCCTGTTCGCTCGTATCTCCAGGACGGAGAGTCTCGCACGCCGCGTGCTCATTGTGGGTGCCGGGTGGTCAGGGCGCGCTATGGCGAGCGAGATCCAGGACATCGGCTATTGGTCGGGTCTGCAGTTGGTCGGTTTCGTGGATGACGACGAGAGGCTCAGGGACGCAGAGGTGCAGCGTTCCACTGTATTGGGCGACAGCAACGATCTCGTCAGGCTCGTCCGCGAAAAGGGGATACAGGATGTGGTGGTCGCGATCACCAATACCGACGAGATCAAGCCGCAATTGATGCAGTCTCTGATTGCCTGCTGGAGCCTCGGTGCCAACGTGGTGCCCATGGCGATCTACTATGAGCAGCTCACCGGGGCTGTGCCTGCGCAGCATCTGGGGCAGAATCTCTTTGCGCTGGTCGGCGTCCCTGTTGGGGTGGGGTTGCGTCTATGGGATGTGGCGCGGCGCCTGTTGGATTTTGCTGTCGGAGCGGTTGGTCTCGTGTTGACGGGGGCGCTTCTACCCTTTATAGCGTTAGCGATCTCACTGGATAGCCCCGGGGGCGTACTCTACCGTCAGGAGAGGGTCGGCATGGGTGGGCGGATCTTTACCCTGCTCAAGTTCCGCTCGATGGTGACCGATGCTGAGGCAAACGGCGCCGTGTGGGCGTGCGCACATGATAGCCGGGTCACGCGCGTGGGCCGGTTTCTCCGGGCGACACGCCTGGACGAGTTGCCCCAGTTCTGGAACCTGATCAATGGCACGATGACGTTGGTTGGTCCCAGACCGGAGCGACCGGTGTTTGTGGAGCAACTCACCGAAGCCTTTCCGTACTATCCCGTGCGCCATTCGGTTCGGCCGGGGCTCACAGGATGGGCTCAGGTGCGCTTCCGCTACGGGAACACGGTAGATGACGCCCTGGAGAAACTGCGTTACGACCTGTACTATCTAAAGCATCGTGGGCCAGTGCTCGATGCGATCGTCTGCCTCTATACCTTGCGTGTCATCATTCGCATGGAAGGCTCGTAGGGGGACATGCTCGCCAGCAGCGTGTCTTGCTGTGGTTCTGTACGTCGCATGTTGACTCCGCGATCGGCTTTTCGCTGCGTTTCGGCCAATCGCGGGCAATACGGGTCTGTGGTTCTCTTCACCGCAGCAGCACTCTTCTTGCCTCCGTGCTGTATAGCCCCTCATTTCGCTCACCGCTGTACCACATCATTGGGCGGCTGTATCACGTGAGCGCATCGGTATCCCCCGAGCGCCGTCCGCGCTCTGTCCGGATTATCCTGTGGGTATTGTTAGGCCTTGTGGTTCTCTGGTGCAGTGTGTGCACCTATCGCGCCTTCGGGACGCTGGTTCATGGCAGAGCCTTTCTCCAGGATCTGCAGGCGCTGTGGGAGATGCGCTCGGATGAGCAGGGACTGTCGCCGGAGCAGGTACGCACGGCTCGTACTCACGCCGGGTATCTTGGGGCCGAGCTGAGCGGACTGCAGCGCTGGGCCAGCCCGCCGATCTGTGCGCTGGGACGGTTTCTCGGGGAGAGCGCAGCGGGTCGCTATGCGCAGTTGGGTTGTGATGGGCTCGGGCTAGGCTCCGGCCTGATGGGCCCTGTCACAGGCGCCCTGGCGGCTATGGATGATGCTGCTGTGCAGGACGACGTCGGTATGCCCGATCAGTTGCAGGCAGCGTTGCGCTATTTCGCTACTGATCGCGAGCACCTCCTGAGTCTCTTGCCTGCTGCAGAGCGGCTGGATGAGAATGTGGCCGTTCTGCCTCGTTTGCCCGAGAAGGTGCGCCTCCTGGGTACGCTGGCGCCCGGAGCGGTGAATGCTCTGCTGCTGGGGCCCGAGCTGTTCGGCGGTGACCAGACCCGAGTCTACCTGGCGATCCTGCAGAACACGGACGAGTTAAGGCCCACCGGTGGGTTCATCGGGAGCCTCGCTTCGCTAGCATTTCGGGGCACCGAACTCGTCTCGCTGCAATACCTGAACAGCTATGACGTCGAATCGGAACGTGCCCAGATGCCACCGGCCCCCGGTCCTCTTGCCAAGTACATGTCCGCACCGGGCCTGGTGTTTCGCGATGCGAACTGGTCCCCTGATTTCCCCACCTCGGCCGCGGTACTGGGCGCCATCTACAGTGGGAGCCGCGGCCCCGTAGATGGGATGGTGGCGATGGACTCGGTGCTGCTGGTGCGAGTTCTTGATGCCATCGGTCCTGTCCCGGTGCCCAGGTACAGCCTGACGGTCACCGGTGAAAACCTGGTGGCGGTGTCAGAGCAGTACTGGGAGAACCCTCTGGAAGGCGCTCCGCTGTCAGGCCGCGCCGCGGATCTGCAGGGTTGGCTGGAGCATCGCAAGGATTTTGGGGGCGACTTTATCGATGCGGCGCGGGGACATTTGGGCAATCAAGGCATCGAGGTCTGGCTGAGGCTGGCGGAGACGCTGCTGTTCAGCCTCAAGGACCGGCATCTGCAGTTCTGGACACTGACGAGCAGTGTGGCGCAAGAGGATCTGTCGCGAGCTGGCTGGTCTGGCGAGGTGCTCTCCCATCCCGGCGATTACTTGATGGTCGTGGATGCAAATGTGGGTTTTAACAAGGTCGATCGCCGGATTGAGCGGCGCATTGCATACAGCCTCGAACTGCCATCGGGCGACCCCGTCGTGACGCTGAGTCTGACTTATACCAACACGTCCACAGCCGACCTGGATGTATGTATTCACGAGGCGCAGATCTATGACTCGTACCAGGAACTCACAGAGCAGTGCTACTGGAATTACGTGCGCGTGTTTGTCCCCAGGGGCGCAGAGTTGCTCGAGGCGCGCGGCAGCAACTACACCATCGACAAGGGCGTGGAGGCAGGTCGGGCCAGCTTTGGCACGATGGTCGTCGTGGCGCCTGGGAAGACAGCACAGCTGGATTTCGTGTATCGCCTGCCCGGCGAAGCGCTGGTCTGCGACCGCGGGAGTTGCCACTACAGTCTGACGGTCCAGAAGCAACCGGGGACCATCGCCACCCCGTTCCAGCTGGGGACGGATCCAGACCTCTCCCAGGTTTCCATATCGGGCGATTACACCGCCAGGGGCCCGCTGCGCGTTGTCGAGACCGACCTTGCGCTTGACAGGCACTTTACGCTGTTCTGGGACACTGGCTCGGACTGAGCGACGCGCACATCTTCTCTATTTCCGCATCACAATTTGGTTGTCTGCTCGGGCGAAATCCTGTTGCGAGAATAGAACATTTGTTCTATACTGTTCGTGATAGCCGCCACGGGGCCAGGAGGAGCCGATGGAGGACGACCAGGTCAGGACACTGGTGCGCATCCTAAAGCGGATCATGTCGGAGGAGAGTCTCAGTATGCAGGGTATGGCTCGCCGGCTCGGATTTGCGACCAGCCACCTCTCTATGATCCTGTCTGGCAAGAGACGCCCTGGACTGCGCTTTATGTGGGCAGCGATGCAGAGATACCCCGAGATAGAGGACATGATGCTATCGCGGCGGGCGCGGGCAGCTCCAAATCTTGGAGACCGGGACAGCGCCGATCCCGAGGCCGGTGATCCTGCTTTGTAACACGAGCATGCGTAGGCTGGGTGCAGGATGCAACAGACCTGAGTACAGTGACGGGATGCCCAACGCGTTATCGGAGCCGTCCACAAGACGCCGGCCGGGGATTGCCCGTTAGCGCCAGAAGAACAGGTGATCCAGGTCCACGCGGGTCAATGTCCCGTTCTCGATGCGATCGCGCATCTCGGCCAGCTGCTGGGCCAGAGGGATGTTGCGCAACCGCTCGGCGGCCGTCTGCTGCCTGGGAATCTGTCGAGGTAAGCCTGGCGCTTCATCACGCAGGAGGGCGACCATGTCCGCGAGCACCCGATCGTTGCTCACCAGTGCTACATGGCTCTCTTCGACATAGTGCGTCGCGACGTTGGCTGCTCTGGCAGACCACAGTGGTACCTGCTCATCGCCCGAGTCCTCCCCATGTTCTACATAGAGGGGCCGCATGCTGGCGCTATCCTCGGAACCGCGCTGTACGGACGCAACCGTGGACTTGTGGCAACCGGCAAAGTTGAACATGGGCACCTGAGGATCGGAGGCCGCGAGCAATTCGTGTAACTCGCGGGCACGATCCAAATAGTCCTGGCGCAGCCCGGGAACGGGCCAGGCCGCAGCATCGTAGAGATCCCAGTCGCAGGGGTAGTCACATTCGCCAGAGAACTGCTCTTTAGGCTCCGGAAGGAGCTGGTAGACGGATGGCATTGCCCGGGTAAATGGCACCAGCTTGTTTTCTTTGTTGAGGTGTGCGACCAGCACGTATGGATGGTGCTCGTTGCCAAAGGCCAGCGCGGCTCCCGCCGCGCCATGAAGCGGCACGCCGATCATCACCACACGCTCGAGCTTTTCCTCGGCTTGCCGCGGGTAGAGCGCCATGTAGGTTCGTGCGACGATCCCTCCCATACTGTGGCATACAATGGAAAAGCGGCGTAATGGTTCAGCCGCCGACCAGCGCTCGATGGACTGGTGCAGCCGATGCGCACTGGCCACGTTGCTTTTGCGCCAGTCATAGGGGAACTCATAGAGCCGCGAGTGATGACCAAGCGTCTGGATGATCGGCAGGTACGCCATTTTCTCGATGCCGATCGGGGTGATCTCAACATCGGGCGATGCATCTGATTCGCCGTCCTCGGCGAGATCCAGCAGGTTGAGATACCCGTGAATGAGAAGCGTTGGGTTGAGCCAGAGAATCGCACTGATACCCCGCGTGCTCGCCAACAGGGATCCCAGGATACCCGGGATGAGGATGGTCGAGCAGCGCGCTTTCTCGTCTGCCGGCGTTTCCAGCAGCGCCCGGAGATTGGCGCTCTCCCTTGAGCCCATCGCAGAGGAGAGCACGCGATCCACGGTGGCCAACCACGCGTTCTCGCTGGGAATCTCAGGGGCCAGGCTCTCGACTTGGGCGGCGAGCCAGCGCACCAGGCTGTTGGGTAGCTCGGGCATGTTCTTTCTCGCTTGTTTCTATTGTGATCCTGACTCAAACTGCGCCAGTGATCACGCCCTGCTAGGCGTCGGCAGCCGGGGACTCTTCCTCGGAGGCATCGCCTATCGACGCATCGTCGTCAGGCGCATTGTCCAGACGCTGCAATAGTGCACGGACAACGGCGGTGCCGACGTGATCCAACTCGCCAAAGAGAATCTCGCCGCGCTCTCCAGACAGGACGCGCCACAGGCTCTGCGCCAGCGCCTTGGTCTGTGCGTTGTTCTCCATGGACTCGAGCATCTCGGCTGCATCGGTGTCCATGGCTTCTCCCTGTGAAGCTCTAGCAAGGGCGTCGAACAGAGGCGTAAACCGGTTCACCACCGCGGCGGCCGCCGGTGACTGCCCATAGGCCTCTGTCGTCAGCGCCCGCCATCTGGCCTGGTCGGCTTCATCTTCGCGCACAGTGGCGATTCGTTGCAGGAGCAGATACAACTCCCACGGGATGCTCTGGCCGCTCGCCCTTCCGGCCACCAGGGCAAGCTCCGCCTCCGATTGTGCTTCCTCTGGACGGCTAAGGCGCAGCAGGAGCTCGGCGAGCGTGGCGCGGGCCATGGTCAATAGCCCGGCCGCGCCGTTGGACTCGTAAATGGCGACGGCCTCACGCAGTTCGTTCTCGGCAGTATCAGAGTCGCGCTGCTGCACGGCCAACTGCGACCTCTGGGAATGCAGCTGCGCCTCTACCAGCCATTGGCCCCCCTCACGGGCGTAGCCTATCGCGTGGCCTAGATGCTCCATCGCTGACGGTATGCCGTCCGGGGAGCGCAAATCCAGCGTTGCCAGTTGGTTCTCGACCGCCGCCAGGCCCGCTAGATCTCCATTCGCGGTCATGATGGTGGCTGCCTCTAGCAGCTCCTCCCGGGCCTTGTCGAGGTCATTTTGCCGGACCGCGAGAAAGGCTGCCCGGGTGTGCAGATTGGCCCTCAGCTGCGGGCTATCCAGGTCACCCAGAGCGGACAGCCCCCGCTGGCAGGCGCTGGCCGCATCCTCGATCTGGCCGAGCTGTAGATGTATCTCGAGCAGGTCGCTGTAGATCTCAGCCCGGCGCGTGCGGGTGCCCTCGGTGACATCGAACGGGTCCAGCAGGTCCAGGGCTTCATTCAGGCTGCGCACGGCCACATCTGCGTGTTGTGTGCTGCGCAGAACGCGGGCCAGGTCCACCAGGACACGCACGTGGTCCAGTGTGGCCTGCTGCCCCTTATAGTCCACGCCGTCCGGGCGCTCAAAACGCACCGCGAGCTGGCTCAGCAGACTTCCAGCCTTCTGCCCATCGCCCGACGACATGAACGCCTCTGCTTGCTTGAGGGCGATCTCGACCCCCGTCTGGGTCCAGGGACCTTCCTGGGGCAGAAGGGTCTGCGTCGCTGCGCTGACCGCATCGGTGGCCCGGGTTGACTCTTGCTCAAACCCGAGCTCCTTGAGGAGCGCGTTGTACACCTGGATGTAGTTTATAGCCACTGAGACCTCGCCCGAGGCGAGGATACTCGCGAGCCCGCGGCGCACATTGCCGATCTCCCGATAGAATAGCCTGGGGCCTCGCTCCTGAAGGGCGCTCGCAGACCTAAAGATCCACGAGACAAAGCCAAAGTAGTGGCTATAGTGCGCTGCGGCAAGCTCGGCGCGGCGCTCGCTGCCGAGACGCCGTCCGGCCCAGCGCTCCAGTGCAGGATGGAAACGCACCACGGGGATGGTCAATACCGGGGCAGGTTCATCCCACACCAATCCCGCCTGTCCAAGAGGAGTAGACCCGTCCACCCACTGTTCGCGCGTGATCTCCAGGACCTCCGCCCCGAGGTTCTGGACAAACCCGCCCACAAAGATGCCCAGATCGGGTAGACGCTCGCGCAGCGCCTCGCTAAGGGTACCAACCAGTTGATCCAGGGCTACCTCGAGGGCGCGATTGCGAAAGCGCCCCTCTCCCGATTGCAGGCCCGGAGCCCTGGCCAGCAAGTCAGCGGAGACGGAATCTAGCGGGAGTTCCCCTCTTGCGGCGGAGAGACAGCGGAGCGCGAGCGGGTTCCCGCCGAGCCACTGCACCAGTTGTTGCCAACTGGAGCGAGGCTCTTGTTTTGTCATGGCTTGATCGAGTGCCAGGCCCAACGCCACCGCGGCATCGTCCGCCAGAGTGCTCACCTGGTATTCTTTGACGGCGGCCAGCCGGCGTGAGCTCGGCGGAAGTTCGATGCCGTCCGATATCAGGCAGAGGGCGCTCCCGCCCTGAGTGGCGATGCGGTTGGCCGTCTGATACCAGGTAAGGAGGGCTGGCTGATCAAGGGCCTGTGAGCCCCCGTAGAGCACCGATCCCACATCATCCCAGATGATGAGCGTCGGCTGGCTGGACAGCGTCTCTTCGATCCTGGGGAGGGAGTCCGTGGAGAGCTTGAAATCGGGGCCGATCAGGGACTGACCCAGATCGTAAAGCGCGGCCTCGGTGATCCCGGCCAGCCCGAAGCTGGTGTAGACGACGCGCTCAAAACGTCCGGAGGCGAGCAGTTTCCGCGCCGTCTCGCAGATCAAGGCTGTCTTGCCGACGCCCTCATAGCCCGTGAGCCAGACAGGGGCCACTCTGTCTGCAGACAGCAGCGTCTCCAGTTCGGCGGTTTCGCGTGTCCGGCCGATGAGTCCGGTGATCGGTGACTGTGGCAGTGCGCCCGGCTGTCCAGCATCGGGCAGGCTGTAGGTGTCTCTCAACGAATGCCTCCAGTTTGGTAAAGCAAGTGATAGAACAGGTGGGGCCAGAGGCCACGACTGGCATTATACCGTAAGGCTCACCTTTTGCTAAAGGGTCTCCGATGGACTATCATAGAAGGCCAAGTATGAATAACATCAAGGGGTATTGGCCCTATGGCTCAAGAGTTCATGGATAATGGTGGTATGTTTGACGACTGGCTGGAGGAGGATTTCGAGCGCTTCCAGTCGGATGAACAGGACAATCTGATAGACCTGCCGGTGCTGGCCTTGCGCGATGCGGTCATGTACCCGCATATGATGGTCCCCCTACTGGTTGGACGAAACAGCTCCCTCAGCGCGGTTGAGGCCGCGATGGAGGGAGGAAGGCGCATGATCGCTCTGGCGCAGCGAGAGCAGGACGTCGAGGAGCCCGGCGAGCAGGATCTGTACCAGGTTGGGACAGAGATCGTCATCGGGCGGCGGCTGCGAATGCCGGATGGCTCTGCCAGTATCTGGGTGCAAGGCCAGCGCCGGGTCAAGGTGGAGCGCTTTGTGCAGCAGTATCCCCACCTCACAGCGCAGGCCACCGCGCTGGAGGATCACTGGGAGACCTCACTCTCCACCGAGGCGCTGATGCGCGCGGTGCTGGCATTGTTCGAAAAGGTGGTCCAGCTCAATAACAACCTGCCCGAGGATGCCTATGTGGCGGCGGTGAACGCAGAGGAGCCCGGCCTATTGGCCGACCTTGTGGCCTCGATCATCGATCTGCAGGTGCCTCGCCGGCAGGAACTCCTTGAGGAACTGGACGCCACCCGCCGGCTGGAGCATCTCAGTATCGAGTTGGCCACAGAGCTGGACGTGCTGGAGCTGGAGAATCGGATCCAGTCGCAGGTACAAGAGGGCATCGACAAGGGCCAGCGCGAGTATTTTCTGCGCGAACAGATCCGCGTGATGCAGGATGAACTGGGTGAGGGAGACCCCTTCGTCGAAGAGGTCAAGGATCTGCGCGAGCAGCTGGGGGCGCTCAACCTGCCGGAAGAGATCGAAAAGCGCGCGGAGCGCGAACTGCATCGCCTGGAGGGGTTGTCATCAGCCTCCCCAGAGAGCGGCATCATTCGCACCTACCTGGATTGGATCATCTCCCTGCCCTGGAGTGAACAGACAGAGGACAGTCTGGACCTCAAGGCGGCGGAGCGGATCCTCGACGAGACGCACTATGGTCTGCCCAAGGCCAAGGAGCGTATCCTGGAGCACATGGCCGTGCGCCAGCTGGCCGCGGAAAAGATGAAGAGCCCCATCCTCTGCTTTGTAGGGCCTCCCGGTACTGGCAAGACCTCGCTGGGCAGGTCGATCGCCAAGGCACTGGGACGGAACTTTGTGCGGGTGAGTCTGGGCGGCATCCGCGACGAGGCCGAGATCAGGGGGCACCGCCGCACCTACGTGGGCGCCCTGCCGGGGCGGATCATCCAGACGATGCGGCGGGCCGAGTCTTCGAACCCGGTGTTCATGCTCGATGAGATCGACAAGGTCGGCATGGACTTTAGGGGAGATCCTTCAGCGGCCTTGCTGGAGGTGCTGGATCCCGAGCAGAACAATGCTTTCTCGGATCACTATCTGGAATTGCCCTTTGACCTGTCAAAGGTGATGTTCATCACGACAGCGAATATGCTGGATACGATTCCGGATCCCCTGCTGGACCGCATGGAAGTCATCGAATTCCCCGGTTACATGGAGGAGGAAAAGCTCTCCATCGCCGAACGATTCATCATCCCGCGGCAGCTGGAGCAGAATGGTCTGGCGAATCTCGGCTTTTCGCGTGCGAGCCTTCAGATGCTGATTCGCGAGTACACGCAGGAGGCGGGCGTTCGCAACCTGGAGCGGGAGATCGCGAACATCTGTCGCAAGGTCGCCCGGCGTGTCGCCGAGGGCAGACCCGCGCGAAAGTCGATCGGCTGCCAGTCGCTCACGAGCTACCTGGGGCCACCCAGATATAGCATCGGCGAGGCCGAGAATCAGGATGAGGTCGGTGTTGCCACGGGTCTGGCCTGGACCGAGTCGGGCGGCGATACTCTGTCCATCGAGGTGACAGTTCTCCCCGGCAAGGGGAGCTTGCTAATGACCGGTCAGCTGGGCGACATCATGCAAGAATCGGCTCAGGCAGCGTTAAGCTATACCCGGTCCCGGGCGGAGCAACTCGGCCTTGAGGAGTTGGACTTTGACAAGATTGATATTCACATCCATGTGCCCGAGGGCGCTGTGCCCAAGGATGGGCCCTCGGCCGGTATCACGATCGCCACAGCATTGATCTCAGCCCTCACCGGGAGACCCGTCGTGCACAACGTGGCGATGACGGGTGAGATCACGTTGCGCGGCCGGGTGCTGCCTATCGGGGGCGTGCGTGAAAAGATGCTGGCAGCGCACCGGGCCGGCCTAACCACGATGCTGCTCCCGGGGCGGAACAAGCGCGACCTTTCCGAGATACCCGCCAAGATGAGACGGGGGCTCAATCTGGTCTTTGTGGACTCGATGGATCAGGTGCTGCCCATCGCGCTCTCGCCGAATGTGGACCCCAACGCTCGGATCGAGGCGCTGTACGATCAAGCCTGAGAGATCTGGGCTGCATAACCAAAACTCCCCGCGCTAGCGCGGGGAGTTTTTTTGTGAGTGTGAACCTGCGGCGTACGGCGCGGGTGCCTGCCGGAACGCCGGCGATGCTAGGGGCGCCTGTTGAGAACCTCGATCAGCAGGGCAATGCCGAGGGCGACCACCGCCACCGGAGCGAGAATCCGCAGCCAGGAGAAAAGACCCAAATTCCGCAACAGGATCATCAGCCCAAGGCCGACCAGGACGACTCCCAGTAATACGGGCCACTCCGCGTTGCCGCCTCTGTCGGGCTCTCTTGCCCAGTCTGGCAGGGGACTCTCGTCGAGGCGGCTGGTGTCGGACCCCGGATTGGTGACCTGGCTGCCCAGGCTGCGCTCTTCGGCCTGAAAGACCTCGCGAGCGTCGGGGATGATGATCCACAGGATCAGATAGAGAGGTACGCCCAACCCGCCTGCTGAACTGAGCAGGATAAAGAGGACACGAAAAACCAGCGAGCTGACGCCCAGTTGCAGGCCGAGCCCCCCACATACGCCAGCGATGACCCGATCATTTCGGCTGCGGTACAGGCGTCGCATGATTCCCCCTTGCGCAGGTATGCTTCTGCACCCTATACGCATGTGGACGCCCGTGGTTGCTTATCAGGTTCTCCCAAAATAGCGTTCCAACTCGCCCCCGCTGATAT
>CAZMAI010000062.1:0-14275 GCA_964564195.1 uncultured Anaerolineales bacterium
GCGCAACGCGACCGAGGCGTCGCCGTACTCCTGGTGTCCGCTGAGCTGGACGAGATACTGGCCCTTGCAGATCGTATTGCCGTGATCTATGAGGGTGAGATCATCGCGACGGTGAACGGGCCAACGGCCACGCGCGAGCAGATTGGCCTGCTGATGGCGGGGGTACGCGACTCTGTCACGACCTGACGTGATCTATCTTCTATTGGAGCGGTGCGCCTGGTCAGGGAGGACCGCTTCCGCCGTTTCTGGCCCTCTAAATCCTCCGTTCGGCATCCTCGAAATCCTCCACACGGTCGATGCGGCCCCGCCCAAGTCCCCTTAAGATAAGCCTACAGGTGATCGGGTCGATGTCGATGACCCGCCGCGTGCAGCGAAGCCGCTCCTATTGGGGCGGCCTTTTTATACCACTTGAGGTAAGCCATGGCGCTCTCCTACACGACGCCCGCTTTTATCATCGAGCGCGACCTGAGCCGGTGCATCTCCTGCCAGGTGTGTGTCCGGCAGTGTGCTAATGATGTCCACGTCTACGACCTGGAGGATGACTCCGTCTATAGCGAGGATGTGAATTGCGTGGGCTGCCACCGCTGTGTGACGCTCTGCCCAACTCACGCCCTGACCGTGCGGCAGAATCCACTCGAGTTTCGGCCACATGCCAACTGGTCGAACCAGGCCCTGCGTAACATCTACCGCCAGGCGGAGAGCGGCGGCATGCTCCTCACCGGTATGGGTTGCGACCAACCCTATCGCGTGTACTGGGATCACATGCTGCTAAACGCCAGCCAGGTGACCAACCCTTCGATCGATCCCATGCGTGAGCCGATGGAACTGGTCACCTACCTGGGAGCCAAGCCCGAGCGGCTGGAATGGGGCGCGGACGGAGAGCCTGTAGGGACACAAATGGCCCCGCAGCTCCGGCTCGAGGTGCCGATCATGTTCTCGGCCATGTCCTATGGGTCGATCAGCTTTAACGCCTGCGAGTCCCTCGCCCGGGCCTCCCAGGAGGCAGGTACCTTTTACAACACCGGTGAGGGCGGGCTCCATCCAGCGCTCTATAGTTACGGCGGCAACACCATCGCGCAGGTCGCTTCCGGGCGATTCGGAGTGCACCTCGACTATCTGAATGCTGTCGCGGCGCTCGAGATCAAGATCGGACAGGGGGCCAAGCCCGGCATCGGCGGGCATCTTCCTGGCGAGAAAGTGACCCCTGATATCTCCAGCACACGGATGATCCCTGTGGGCACCGATGCCCTCTCTCCCGCGCCCCATCACGACATCTATTCGATCGAAGATCTGCGCCAGCTCATCTATGCGCTCAAAGAGGCCACCGGCTATGAAAAGCCGGTCAGCGTCAAGGTGGCGGCGGTTCACAACATTGCGCCTATCGCCAGCGGGATCGTGCGGGCTGGGGCCGATATCGTCGCCATCGATGGCCTGCGGGGCGGGACTGGCGCCGCGCCGACACAGGTGCGCAACAACGTCGGCATCCCGATCGAGCTCGCTCTGGCCGCGGTGGACCAGCGCCTGCGAGACGAAGGCATTCGCCATCGCGCCTCGCTCGTCGCGGCCGGCAGCATCCGCAGCAGCGCGGATGTCGTCAAGGCGATCGCCCTCGGTGCCGATGCAGTCTATGTCGCGACCTCGGCCCTGGTGTCGATGGGTTGTCACCTTTGCCAGAACTGCTACACGGGCAAGTGCAACTGGGGTATCGCCACGCAGGATCCTTACCTGACCAAGCGGCTGAACCCGGACATCGGGGCGCAACGGCTCACCAATCTGTTGCGTGCCTGGAGTCTGGAGATCAAGGAGATGATGGGAGGCATGGGTGTTAACGCGATCGAGAGTCTGCGGGGCAACCGCGATCATCTGCGCGGCGTTGGGCTGAACCAGGTTGAGCTGGACACTCTCGGCATCCGGGCCGCAGGGCTGTAGGGGGTTGGCCATGAAGCGCATCGTCATACATGAAGAGCACTGCATCGGCTGCCGCCTGTGCGAGGTGCACTGCCTCGTCCAGCACTCCAAGTCGCACGACATCATCAAGGCCTACCGCCGTGAGCGGACGGAGTTGATGCCCCGTTTGATCGTGGAAGAGAGCGGCCCTGTGTCCTTTGCTCTCCAATGTCGCCAGTGCGACGAGCCGGCCTGTCTGGAGGCCTGTATCTCTGGCGCCATGCATCGCGACGAGCGCACCGGCGCCATCGTCTGCGATGAGAGCAGGTGCGTGGGCTGCTGGATGTGCATCATGGTATGTCCGGCCGGCGCGATTCGGCAGAACACGCTGGGCACCCGGATCGCGAGCAAGTGCGATCTCTGCTACGGGGCGGAGGTGCCCGCCTGTGTCGCCCATTGCCCGAACGGCGCCCTCACCTACGAAGAGGTCTCGGATCGGGACGGAGGTGAGGTATGAGAGTCGTCATCATTGGGAACTCGGCCACGGCTGTTGGGGCGATAGAGTCGATCCGTGAGCATGATCAGGGAGCAGAGATCATGGTGATCTCGGAAGAGGGCCCCATGATCTACTCGCGGCCGATGCTGTCTCACTATCTTGCAGGTGAGATCGATCGCTCGCGACTGGCGTACCGGCCTGCAGACTTTTACACACGTCATCACGTGGCCCTGATCACGGATGACTCCGTCGTCGCTATCGATCCGGCTGCGCATCAGGTAACGACAGCCACGGGCAAGGCGATCGCCTACGATCGCCTGTTGATCAGCACCGGGGGGCAGCCGATCGTGCCTCCCGTCCCTGGCCTGGATCTGGAGGGCGTGTTCACCTTTACCCGCCAGCGAGATGCGACACGCCTGGCCCGGTATCTCGAAGGTCAGGGCGCACACCGCGCAGTGGTGGTCGGCGGCGGGATGATCGGTATCAAAGCCACCGACGCCCTGATCAAGCGCGGTGTGCAGGTGACGATGGTGGAACTGGCGCCCGCGATCCTGGCTGCGGCGCTGGATAGCACCGCCTCCGCGATGATCAAGCGGCTGCTGGAGGGGCACGGCGTCAGCGTGCGCACGGAGAACACTGTCACAGAGATTCGCGATGACGGTGAAGGCCGGGTAGCGTCTGCGCTCCTCAAGGACGGCACCATCGTGGACTGCGAAACGGTGGTCTTTGGGATCGGGGTGCGTCCCAATGCGAGCCTCGCCAGTGCAGCGGGTCTCCAGGTCAACCGGGGTGTTTGCGTCGATGAGTATATGCGCACGTCCGATCCCGACATCTATGCGGCCGGAGATGTTGCCGAGGCCTACGACCTGGTCGTGGACATGAACCGTACCGTGGCAATCTGGCCCAACGCCTACCGCCAGGGGGCGATCGCAGGCGCGCACATGGTCGGAGTGTCGCGCCCTGATCCGGGTGGCGTGGCGATGAACACCGTTGAGGTCATGGGCGTGCCGGCCATGTCTATCGGAAACGGCAATGCGCCCGAGGAGGGGCACGACATACTGGCCCAGATCGACGAGCGCGCCAATACGTACAAGCGCCTCGTGATGCGCGACGGCCGGTTGATCGGCGCCATCCTCGTAGGTGAGATCGACCGCGCTGGCATCTATACCGGTCTCATTCGCAACAAGATCGACGTCGGCCAGCATCGCCAGCGCCTGTTGGATGGGCATGTGAGTCTGCTCTCATTGCCAGAGCAGTACCGCAAGCATGTGGTCCAGGGTGCCGGGATTGAGGTATAGGGGGACATATGGCCTGGGCTGATATTGAGAACCGCTACAACGACGATCGTGTCTCGAGTGCGTGCGGACTCTTTGGGTTCATCGACACCTCCGGCTGGGCGCACGATGGCCAGGCGGCCGTCGAGGCCCTGGACAGTATGCAGGAGCGGGGCAACGGCCTGGGTGCTGGGTACGCGGTCTACGGCTGTTACCCGGACCTGGCGGAGATGTACGCGCTCCACGTCATGTGCCGGTCTGATCTGGACCGGCAGGAGATGGAGCAGTATCTGGCCCGCCAGTTCTCCATCGTTCACCAGGAGCCTGTGCCCCACTGGCCCGTGGCTGGCATCGAGGATGCCCCGATCGTCTGGCGCTTTTTCTGCGCTCCCAGGCTGCCGGATGACGGCTCGTTCACGGCGGACGAGTGGGTTGTTCACCATGTGATGCATGCCAATACCCACATGCAGGGTGCCTATATCTACTCCAGCGGCAAGGACCTGGGCATCTTTAAGGGCGTAGGGCACCCGCAGCAGATAGCGGACTTTTACCGGGTGGCGGACTATACCGGGTACATGTGGACGGCCCACAACCGTTTCCCGACCAACACGCCCGGTTGGTGGGGCGGCGCGCATCCCTTTGGCCTGCTGGACTGGTCGGTTGTGCATAATGGTGAGATCTCATCCTATGGCACCAACCGGCGGTATCTTGAGATGAAGGGCTATCACTGCACCATGCGCACCGACACCGAGGTCATGGCCTATGCCTGTGACCTGCTGATGCGCCGCCACGGCCTCTCACCGCAACAGGCGTCGCTGGTGATGGCCAGTCCCCTCTGGTCCGAGATCGGGATGTTGCCGGAGCGAGAGCAACGCGTCTACCGGGCGATCCGGCAGACCTATGCGCCCTTGCTCATGAATGGGCCTTTTACCGTCATCATCGGCAGGACAGGCGAGATGATCGGTCTCGGCGATCGCATCCGGCTGCGTCCGCTTGTCGCCGCGACCGCTGGCCCGATCCTCTATGTGTCGTCAGAGATCGCCCCAATCCATCTGGTTGAGAAAGATGTCGACGCCGTGTGGACACCCTTCGGAGGCGAGGCGGTGGTGGGAAGGCTTGGTGAGATGCCGGTAGCGCCGCGCACCGCCAGCCGGAAGGCCGTACGTACAGTGAAGGAGCCCAGCTATGGCTGATCTGCGCCTGCTCGTCTCGCTTGAATCGGCCCGTTCAATCTGTTCAACAGAGACGATCGAGATCGATGCACGCGGAGTGCCCTACAGGGCTCTCAACGCAGAGCTGGCCAGCCTGGTGGACCGAGGCGCCCGCCGGCTCTCGTTGCATGCTGTGTCGGGCCAGCGCTATCTAGGGACCAACCTGAAGGCTCCGGTAAGCATAGTCATCGAGGGTGTTCCGGGCAACGATCTCGGCGCCTTTATGGATGGACCGCTGGTGGAGGTACTGGGCGACGCGCAGGACGGCTGCGGCAACACGATGAACAGCGGTTTGCTGGCGATCCATGGTTCCGCGGGCGACATTGTCGGGCACTCGATGCGCGGGGGCACCATCCTGGTCAATGGCAATGCCGGGTACCGTGTGGGCATACACATGAAAGAGTTCGGAGAGCAACGCCCTGCGATCGTTATTGGTGGGACCGCACAACATTTCCTCGGCGAGTACATGGCCGGCGGCGTCATCCTGGTGCTGGGCGCGAACCTCGAAGCGGGTGAGATGCATCCCTCGCGCTACATCGGGACCGGCATGCACGGCGGCGTGATCTATCTCCGCGGCCCCTTTGATGATCGCTATCTCGGCAAGGAAGTGGGGGTCGCCGAGCTCGACGCCGAGGACTGGATCACGGTGCGGCAGTACGTGGTCGCCTTTGCCGCCTGTTTCGGTCGCGATCCCGATGCGCTGCTCGACGGCCCGTTTCTCAAGCTGTATCCGCGCACGCGGCGGCCCTACGGCCGTCTATACGCATACTGAGCGCCATTCACAGCCTGTGAGATTAGGGAGCAAGTGCGAAAAGCATGACATTCCAGTCTGCCTGTACAACTGACCGTGCGAACGAACTCGTGACCTCCGCGGACTGCCAGCCCGTGTCGGAGGCCGTCTCGGGGTTGCTCGCGCTTGAGGATGGCAGCATCTACGCCGGGCGTTCGCTGGCCGCACAGGGTGAGTGGGTCGGCGAGGTGGTGTTTGTGACCGGTATGACCGGCTATCAGGAGACCATCACCGATCCGTCGTACTGGGGGCAGATGGTGGTGTTTACCTGTCCCCACATTGGCAACGTGGGGGTCAATGCTGAGGATGGCGAGGCGCGCATTCCCCACGTGCGGGCCGTTCTTGCCAGACGTATCGCACAGCGTCCCAGTAACTGGCGGGCCAAGCGGGCTCTGCCCGATGTGTTGCGTGAGGCGGGGGTCCCGGCGCTGGACGGCATCGACACGCGACGGCTCACACTGAGGCTGCGGGAGGCCGGCGTCATGCGTGGGGCGCTCTCCAGCACCAACCTGGACCCCGAGCGCCTGGTGACGATGGCGCGCGAGGCGCCCGATATGAGCGTGCTGTCCCCGGTGACCCAGGTGACCTCGAGCGAGCGCCACGCGTGGCGCGAGACGGTAGCGGGCACCTGGCTCTCTGCGGTGCAGGATGACCTGGCCCCCGCTGGCTGTTCCCCTCATGTCGTCGTGATCGACTGTGGCGCCAAGGAGAACATCCTGCGCCTCCTGGCCGGATTCGGCGCCCGAACCACCGTTGTGCCCGCAGATGCCACAGTCTCGGAGATCCTGGCGCTGGCGCCCGATGGCGTCTTGATCTCTAATGGGCCGGGAGACCCGGAGCAGGCGACGGCCACCATCCTCTCGGTGCAGGAACTCATGGGACGCGTTCCGCTCTATGGTATCTGCCTGGGGCACCAGATCATCTGCCTGGCAGCTGGCGGGCGCACCTACAAGCTTCCCTTTGGACACCATGGCAGCAACCATCCTGTGCAGGACGTGAGATCCAGCCGGGTCTCGATAACCAGCCAGAATCACAATTACGCCGTAATGCCGGAAAGCCTCCAGGGGCTGCCGTACGAGGTCACGCACGTGAACCTCTTTGACCACACCGTCGAGGGCATCCGACACCTGACGCTGCCCATCGCCAGTGTGCAGTACCATCCCGAGTCTTCCCCCGGTCCCCACGACAGCCTGCAGCTGCTCAAGGGGTTCGTTGACTCACTTGCCGACAGAGAGGGCGGTCATGCCGCGACGCACTGATCTGCACAAGATCCTGCTCATCGGGTCGGGTCCGATTGTCATCGGGCAGGCCTGTGAGTTTGACTACTCCGGAACGCAGGCCTGCAAGGCGCTGCGAGAGGAGGGGTATGAGACCCTCCTGGTGAACTCCAACCCTGCAACCATCATGACGGACCCTCAGACGGCCGATATCACCTACATCGAGCCCATCACGGCCGAGGTATTGGAGCGTATCATCGCCAGGGAGCGGCCCGACGCCCTGCTGCCGACCATGGGCGGTCAGACGGGGCTCAATATGGCGATGGATCTGCATCGCAGCGGCATTCTGGCGCGGTATGGTGTGACGCTGATCGGCGCCTCCGCGGAGGCCATTGATCTGGCCGAGGACCGGGATCTCTTCAAGAGCGCCATGCTGGAGATTGGCCTCGAGGTGCCCCGCAGTTTCGCCGTGTCGACGCTGGCCGAGGCACGCGCCATGCTGCACGAGATCGGGCTGCCCGCCATCATCAGACCCTCCTTTACCCTGGGCGGGAGCGGCAGCGGTATCGCCTATAACTTGAACGACTTTGACCACATGGTGGCCCATGGCTTGGATGAGAGCCCCGTCAGCCAGGTGCTCGTCGAGGAATCTGTCATCGGCTGGAAAGAATACGAGTTGGAGGTGATGCGCGATGCCGATGACGGTTTCGTGGTCATCTGCTCCATCGAGAACCTGGATGCCATGGGTGTTCATACCGGCGACAGCATCACGGTGGCCCCCGCCCAGACTTTGACGGACAAGGAATACCAGAGGCTGCGCGACATGGCCCGCCTGGTGATGCAGCGTGTAGGCGTTGAGACGGGCGGCTCCAATGTGCAATTCGCAGTGAACCCGCGGAATGGCCGCGTGCTGGTGATCGAGATGAACCCCCGCGTCTCACGATCCTCAGCGCTGGCTTCCAAGGCCACTGGCTTTCCCATCGCCAAGATTGCCGCCAAACTGGCCGTCGGATACCGGCTGCACGAACTGCCGAACGATATCACGCGCGTCACCCCCGCTTCCTTTGAGCCCGCGCTGGACTATGTGGTGGTCAAGGTCCCGCGCTGGAACATGGACAAGTTCCCCGGTGCCGACAGCACGCTCGGGACGCAGATGAAGTCTGTTGGCGAGGCGATGGCCATCGGCCGGACCTTTGGCGAGGCTCTGAACAAGGCGCTTGCTTCCCGGGAGGATGGGCGCGATGGGCTATTTGACCCGATCTATGGTGGAATGGCGCCGGAGGATCTTCGCGCGGTGCTGCGGACGCCCACGCCCGAACGCATCTTTGGTATCGTGCCCGCGCTGGATGCCGGGCTGTCCGTCGACGACATCGCCGCGCTGTCGGGCATCGATCCCTGGTTTCTGGATGAGATCGACCAACTCCGCCTGCTCCGGGACCGCCTGGCGGGCCTCCTCCTGGAGGATGTGTCGTCGCAGCTCTGGCGGGAGGCCAAGCAGAACGGGATGACCGACGCGCTGATCGGGCGGCTGCTCTCACCCCCGCAACCGCAGCTGGCCGTGCGGCGCCAGCGTCTGGATCATGGGGTGAGCCCGGTCTACAGCCGGGTGGACACCTGCGCCGCAGAGTTTCCCGCGTTCACACCGTACCTCTACAGCACATACGAGTCCATCTGCGAGGCCCAACCCACCGATCGGCGCAAGGTCCTGGTGCTGGGAAGCGGCCCCAACCGTATCGGCCAGGGGATCGAGTTCGACTATTGCTGCACGCAGGCCTCGTTCGCCTTTCGTGACCTGGGCTATGAGACCATCATGGCCAACTGCAATCCCGAGACTGTCTCCACCGACTATGACACCAGCGACCGTCTCTACTTTGAGCCGTTGACACTGGAGCACATTCTGAACATCGTCGATGTCGAAAAGCCCGAGGGGGTCATCGTCCAGTTTGGCGGTCAGACCCCGCTCAAGTTGGTTCGACGGCTGGTCGAGGCGGGCGTTCCCATTCTGGGCACATCGGCCGACGCCATGGATCTCGCCGAGGATCGCGAGCGATTCGGGGCGCTCATGCAGCAGATCGGGATCCCCATGCCGGAACACGGCACGGCGCGCTCTGTAGCGGACGCTCTGGAGGTCGCGGAGGCGATCGGCTACCCCGTGCTCGTGCGCCCGTCCTACGTGCTGGGTGGCCGCGCCATGGCGATTGTCTATTCCCCCGAGGAGTTGCGGCACTATGCGCACTATGCAGTGCAGGTCTCTGAGGATGGCCCGCTGCTTATCGACCGGTACCTCGAGGGTGCCTTTGAGTTGGATGTGGACTGCGTGAGTGATGGTGTGGATGTGCGCATCGCCGCCATCATGGAGCAGATCGAGTTGGCCGGCGTGCATTCCGGCGACAGCGCCTGCGTGATTCCAACGGTGGCGATCAGCGAGCAGTCGCTGGCGACAATTCGCGACTATACGTGGCGGCTGGCCCTGGCGCTGGGCACTGTGGGTTGCCTGAACATCCAGTACGCCATCGCCGATGAGGTTGTCTATGTGATCGAGGCCAACCCGCGGGCCTCGCGAACGGTGCCCTATGTCAGCAAGGCGACCGGCGTGTCCTGGATAGAGGTGGCCTGCAACATCCTGGCCGGGCGCGCCCTGCGCGAGTTGGACGTCCCCGCCGAGCCCCGTCTGGAGGGATATTTCGTCAAAGAGGTCGTCCTTCCCTTTGACAAGTTTCCCCACGAGCCGGTGATCCTGGGACCGGAGATGCGCAGCACCGGTGAGGTAATGGGGATGGATGCCAGCTTTGGCATGGCCTATGCCAAAGCACAGATGTCGGCCGGTAACGCGCTGCCGATCTCCGGAACCGCCTTTGTGAGCGTCAATGACCGTGACAAGCCGGCGCTGGTGCCGGTGGCAGCTTCACTGGCGGCCCTGGGGTTCCGCCTCGTGGGTACCCGGGGGACCGCGCAGTATCTGGGCGAGCGCGGCCTTGAGGTGGAGCTTGTGAACAAAGTCAGTGAGGGTAGACCCAACGGCGAGGACCTGGTGATCAACGGCGAGATCGACCTGATGATCAACACCCCCCTGGGAAGCCGCTCGGTGTCCGATGAGCATCGCCTGCGGCAGGCAGCCATCGCTCACCGGGTGCCGGTGCTGACCACGATCTCCGCCGCCAGCGCGGCAGCCGAGGCCATTCTGGCCTTGAGGAATCGCGAGATCGCTGTCAGAAGTCTGCAGGAGTATGAGCATGGCCGCCCTTAGAGAAGTCACCGTCAGAGATATCTGGGATCTGGTTCTGGGCGATTGCCACCCCTGCGGGGGCGAGCGTGGCCTGGATCGTCAGGTCGAGTGGGTCACGGCACTGCATGCGACCTATCCGCTTTTTCCCGAGCTGGATCGCGGCCATCTGGCCATCGCTCGTCCGGAAGTCGCCAGGCGCCTGGATGCGCAGTTGACTCTGCCGTACTTGATACGAGAGCTGGCCCGTGCCGATGCCGCGGGTTTGGTGATCGACGAGGTGCCCGATGAGGAGGCTTGCCGGCTCGCCGACGAACTGGTGCTTCCGCTGTTCGCCGTGCCCGCAGACACTGATCTGCGCGCCCTGGAGCGAGAAGCCTTGCGCACGCTGCTCGACCGCGAGGGGCAGGAGGCTTTGTACGCCGCTCGCTGGCGGCAGGAGTACCAGGAATTGCTCTCACAGCGGGGCACCGGGGCTGTGATCGAACGGTTGGCTGATGAGTTCGATGTGCAGGCCTGTCTGGTGGATGGCGCCGGGACCGTGCTGATTCAGAGCGCGCGAAACGGCGGGCACATGTCCCAGAGCGAGCACACCTATCCAGTCGCCGTCACTGGCAGATCCCTGGGAGCGCTCAAGGTCGCCACAGCCGAGCGGGCGCCGACCCTGTTGCGCCTGGCTGCGACGCAGGCGGCCGAGGTCTGCGCTCTGGAGATGATCCAGACCTGTGTGCGGCGCGAAACAGAGGATCAATTTGCAGCGGACCTGATCTCCGATCTCTTGTCGGCCACGGCTGATCGCGACAGCATCCTGTCCCGTCTGTCGCGGCAGGGTTACGACATCACGCCGGGACGGAGACACCTTGTGCTGGCCCTGTCATCGAGTACAGGGGCAGTCGACGCGTCCAGCGCAGTGGCAACCTCCTTCGAGAGCGATCTCTGCTTCTGCGGGCGGCGCGAGGGTGTATCTGCGGTCAGGCTCGGTTACCAGGAGGTCACACTACTGCTGGTCTCAGCGTCACCCTCCAGCAGCGATCAGCGGCTGCGCGCAATGCTCACCAGGGCCGCAGAGCCCCTGATCGCCCGCGGTTACCGCGTGGCCGTGAGCCGGGTGGTTCCGGACGCGGGCGGCCTCTCCGAGGCCGTGCAGCAGTCTCTGGCCGGTGAAAAGATGGGCCGGCGGATGAACGATCAGTCCGGGCCGCTCTTTTACTCCGATCTCGGTCTCTATCGTCTACTGCTGGGGCTGCGGGATCAGGCGGAGGTGCGGCGCTTTTACGGGGACACCCTCGGCCTGCTGGTGGACTATGACCGGGAGCACAACACCGAGTTGGTGGCCACGCTCCGGGCCTATTTCGAGCAGAACTCGAATGCCAGCGAGACCGCCCGACGGCTCTATGTGCACCGCAACACGCTCAACTATCGCCTGCAGCGTATCTCTGAGATCATCGGCCTCGATCTGGACAGCGCAGACACGCGACTCGCCCTGCAGGTCGCGTTGCGGATCCACTTTCTCGGTGCCTAGCGCCGGCCCTTGTGCAAACTGCACAAATCGCGGGGCAGGCGCTTGAGTACCTGTGCACGATGTGCACAGTGTCGCAGTGCTCTATCCTGTAGCCTAGATTCGTTATATGAAGAGGAGGGTACATGGCTGTTCATACTCAGGAGTCGATCATCAAGGCGGTTCGGGACAACGGGGTCCGGTTTATCAACCTGCAGTTCACGGACATTATGGGGAACGTCAAGACCATCACCGTGCCTGTCAGCCAGCTCGAGAATGCGATGGAGAACGGTGTCTGGTTCGACGGCTCGTCGATCCAGGGCTTTGTGCGCATCAGCGAGAGCGACATGTTCCTGCGCCCCGACCTGAGCACCTTTGCGATCATCCCCTGGCTGAACAGCACCCACGGGACGGCGCGGTTTGTATGCAACGTGCTCACGCCCAATGGTGAGCCCTTTGTCGGCGCTCCCCGCACGATTCTTGCCCAGGCGATGGCTGAAGCCCAGGAGATGGGATTCGAGTATCGCGTCGGACCAGAGCTCGAGTTCTTTCTCTTTGAAACGGATGACTCGGGTACCCCCATCCCCGGTGCCACCCACGACGAGGCCGGCTACTTTGATCTGACTGCGGATCGGGGCGCACTGGTGCGCGACGATATGATCTCGGCTCTGGAGCCCTTTGGTATCGACGTGGAGGCCGGACACCACGAGGTGGCCAGCGGGCAGCACGAGATCGACTTTCGGTATGGACATGCGCTGACCACCGCCGATGCGGCAGTCACCTTCAAGTATGTACTCAAGGCGATCGCCCAGCAGCACGACGTCTACGCGACCTTTATGCCCAAGCCGATCCGGGGCATCAACGGTTCTGGCATGCACGTGCATCAGAGTCTCGCGGACGCCGGCACCGGCACCAACATGTTCTACGATGGCGACGACAAGTACGGGCTCTCGCAGCTGGCCAAGCACTTTATTGCCGGTCAGTTGGCGCACGCCCGAGGCATGGCAGCCGTGCTGGCGCCCCTGGTGAACTCGTACAAGCGCCTGGTGCCCGGCTATGAGGCCCCGGTGTATATCTCCTGGGCGCGCGTAAACCGCTCGGCACTGATCCGCGTGCCGCGTGCGCCGTCCCCGGCCGCCACACGGCTGGAGCTGCGTTGCCCCGATCCCAGCTGCAACCCTTACCTGGCCTTTGCCGTGATGCTCAAGTGCGGCCTTGACGGGATCAAGCGCGAGCTGCCTCTGCCCGAGGCAAGTGAAGAGGACCTGTTCGAGTCCCTCGAGGCGCGCAGCAAGCTCAAGACCCTGCCGGGATCGCTGAGCGAGGCGGTTGAGGAGATGGACCGGGACGAGGTTGTGCAGGAGGCGCTGGGCCCCCATATCTACCAGCGCTACCGCACTGCGAAAATGCAGGAATGGGACGACTATCGTCTGGAAGTTACCCAGTGGGAGCTGGCCCGGTACCTGCCCACACTCTAGTACTCTGGTACGTACGGCACACCGGCCCGAACGGGAACTCCCGTTCGGGCCGGTTCGTTGCGTATCAGGCTGTTTCGGGGCGTATGGGATCGGGCGGTCAGTTCCTGCGCCGTATCCAGTGAATCTGTGAAGGGGCCCACTCTCCGATGCGCGTCCAGGCGATGTCCTGCCACGCATCGTCCAGCGGATCGCGAAAGACCTGGCAGACGATGTTGGCGGGCAGGCTGTCGGGCAAGGTGATGGGCAGTTCTGCCGGGCGACACTCGTCGCTGGCAGGGGTCAGGCGCGGGTTCCTCAGCTTGGCTGCCTTGTAGAGTGCGGCATCAGAGTTGAGGGGCAGCACGTGATCCTGCAGGAAATCGGATACCCAGGAACCGATCTGGTCGTCAGACATGGGAGGTACCTCCTTGGGCGGGGCGGGTACACCGTCCCCTTGAAGCAGTGTGAGATCGCGTATGATCGTGGAAGGGCGCCCATCCTGGATGAACATCTCCCCTCCCCAGGTGGGGTCGTCACCCAGCGTCCAGAGCGCTGCGCTCCCCACAAAGGGACTCTGACCGATCATATAGTTTGCGTGGGAAAGTAAGGCCTGGCTGGCGCCCGCCTGCTGCAGCAGTTGCTTGTTGGGATAGCCATACTCTGTGATCCACAGGGGCTTGTTGGGCCACCAGTACCGTAGCGCCTCAAAGCGGCGGCCGTACGCTGCGTGATTCCAGCAGGACAGCACGCCATCCCGGTTGTGGACGAATGTGTGGGCATAGAGTTCGTCAGCCATATTGAGCGCCGGGAAACAGGGGCCGCTGGAGATAGCCGCACTCCGGTCGCTCGCCGTCATGGTTTCGGTTCCGCGGCAGCCCGAGGTGCCGTGCAGGTAATAACGGCCTGACGCATCGCCGGGGAACCAGCAGTCACGATACCGCGGGGCCAGCGGCGGGAACCCGACACGGACCTCGGGGGCGCGCTCCTTGATGCGCACGTACCCTTCGGAGAACATGCTGTTCAGGCGCAGCATTGCTGCCTCTGTGTCTCCAAAGCCGGTGCCACCTGATGCTGGCGGCACGTTCGGTTCGTTCCAGATCTGCATGTGGAGTTGACGGGCGGGGACCACCCTCAACCAATTGTCAAGCATGTCTACCACGGCGGAGATATACTGGCGGCAGCCTGCGTCGCTGCTGGAGAGGAGCGCGGTGACCTGAGGGCG
>CAZMAI010000063.1:0-14179 GCA_964564195.1 uncultured Anaerolineales bacterium
GGATGATCCGGGCCGATGGCAACCTGGCGCAGCCGCGAACGGACAATCGTTTCCGCCATCAGGCCTTCTCCTTTGCCTCACGAGGGAGCACCTTGAGCACATCCAGAGCCATATCATGCCGGTTGTACGAGGGCATCAGATACACACCCTGGAACCTCCCCGCAGCCTGTAGCAGCAGTTCCTGTCCCAGACGCACCCCCTCCTCGCGCCCGTTGGCGCCGGCGCCACGCATGCGCTCCAGCACCTCGTCGCTCAGAGTGATGCCCGGAATCTCATTATGCAGGAACTCGGCATGCCGCTGGCTCAGCAGGGGCAACAAGCCCATGAGCACCGGAATGGAGACGTTCTCCCCATATACCTCCAGGAACCGGTCCCACGTCTCGAGATCGTATATGGGCTGCGTCATGATGAACTCGGCGCCCGCGGCAATCTTGTCGCGCAGCCGGCGCGCCTCGGTCTCCAGGTCCTCTCGGGTGGGATCCACGGCCACGCCCACGCAAAAGCCAGCGGGACTGCCCATCTCGCTGCCGGCGATGTCGTGCCCCTGCTTCATCTGGGCGATCACGCGCACCAGCCCGATCGCGTCAATGTCATAGACCCCCGTGGACTGGCTGAGATCGCCCAAAGCCGGCGGGTCGCCAGTGAGCGCCAGGATGTTGCGGACCCCCAGGGCGTGCGCGCCGATAAGGTGTGACTGGATCCCCATCAGGTTGCGGTCGCGAGTCGTCAGGTGCAGTACGGTCTCGATGCCGGTCTGCGACTGGATCAGGTTGCAGGCCGCCAGGGCGTCCATGCGCACCCGGGCCATGGGGCTGTCCGTGACATTGATCAGATCCACCTTTCCGCTGTCCGCGAGAGCGCGAGCATGGCGCAGCAGGGCAGCCGGGCTGAGGCCCCGGGGCGGCGAGAGTTCAACCGCTGTGATGAACTTGCCCGCCGCGAGTTTCTCGTGCATGCCGGTAGGTTCGGGCGCCAGCTCCTCCTCCGCCTGGCGCGAGGGCGCGCGCACGATAACCGGCTCTACCGGCAGCCTGACACCGCCATGCAGATAGATATCCATCGCCTGGCGCATCGCCGCGATATGATCGGGTCCGGTGCCGCAGCAGCCGCCCAACACGGTAACGCCGGCCTCGAGAAAGTCGCGCACCCGGGAGCCAAAGTAGGCCGGGTTGGAGAGGTAGATCAGACGCCCGGCAGTCTGCGTGGGCATGCCCGCGTTCGGGATGGCCGATACATAGCGCACGCCCGCGGCCAGCATCTGGCGGGCCACGCTGAGCACGCCCTCGGGCCCTACGCTGCAGTTGGCCCCGATCACATCCGCACCCAGATCCTGCAGCGCGCTCGCCACCTTGACCGCCGTCTGCCCCCAGGGGGTCCGCCCATCCTCATCAAAGGTGGCCTGCGCGATCACGGGCAGGTCGCTCACCTCGCGCACGCCCTGCAGCGCGATGCAAAGCATGTTCAGATCGGCAAAGGTCTCCAGGATGAACAGGTCCACCCCACCATCAATCAGGCCGGCAATCTGCTCGCGATAGAATGCCTGAGCCTGATCGGCGCTGATCTCACCCAGCGGGGCCAGAGTGCCACCCAGCGGGCCGATCGAGCCGGCGACAAAGGCGGTGCTGCCGGCGATATCCCGCGCATAGCGCGCAATCCGTCCGCCCCGCCGGTTGATGTCCCGCACCTGACCCTCGCGGCCGTACGCTGCCAGCTTGGCGCCGTTGGCACCAAAGGTGTTGGTCTCGATGATCTCGGAGCCCGCGGCCAGATAATCCATGTGCACGCGCTGCACCAGATCGGGATCGGTGATGTTTACGGCGTCATAGCACTGGCTGGGCAGGACGCCGCGGGCATACAACTCGGTGCCCATGGCACCGTCGCCCAGGATCGGGCCCTGCTCGAGACGGGCGAGAAAGGGATGGATCGTCATCGACACGCTCCGAAGGTATCTGTCTAGAGGGAAAGTGACGCTATCGCCATTGGTGTGATCCACCGTGGACCATGAATCCCGGGCTCAGGGTGCGGGGACGATGCGCAGAATGCGATCATCCTCCGCGGCAGGCCAGGCACGGCCATCCTGGTTGCTGGTGGAGATGTAAAGGTACCCGTCCGGGCCCACAACAACCTCGCGAATGCGCTGGAACTCCCCGTTCAAGAGTTCCGCGGAAGCGACAGCCCGGTCCAGGGCAGCACCGCCCAATTCCACCCGCATCACATCGCTGCCCCGCAGCATCCCGATGAACACCATGTTCTCCCAGGAAGCCAGAGGCTCACCGCGGTAGAACGCCAGCGCAGCAGGTGCCCAGGTATTCTCACCGCTGCTGGCCACGGGAGCAATCAGATCCAGCCCGGCCGCGCCCGCCGGGTCAAGGACGTCGTTGCCGGCCACATAGGGCCAGCCATAGTTGCCGCCCGGAATGATCCGGTTGAGCTCGTCGCGGCAGCAGGAGCCAAACTCGCCGCTGGGGCCGTGCTCGACGCTATAGAGCACGCCAGTCTCGGGGTGCCAGGCGAGACCCTGGGGGTTACGATGCCCATAGGAATACACCAGCGAGCCGGGGAATGGGTTATCGGTAGGCACAGAGCCGTCGGGATGCATCCGCAGGATCTTGCCCGCCAGCGAATCCAGATCCTGCGCCAGGGCAGGTCGACCCGCGTCGCCCGTGGTGGCATAGAGCATCCCGTCAGGGCCAAAGACCAGCCGGCCACCGTCATGGTTGCGCGCCCCGGGGATGCCATCCACCAGCACCTGCTCATCGGAGAGCCCGTCGTCGCCCAGCGTGTAACGCGCGATGCGATTGGTCAGGCCACCGCCCTGCTCTAGGGTGTACATCAGATACAGGTGCCCGCTGGACGCGAACTGCGGGTCGAGTGCCAGCCCGAGGAGGCCGCCCTCGCCCGTAGCCGCCACTGAGAGCTCTGCAACCGGCTCGTGATCGAGCACACCATCGCGGATCACACGCAACCGCCCCGGCCGCTCGGTGAAATAGAGTGCGCCAGCGTCATCGAAGGAGAGCGCCCAGGGCACGGTAAGGTTGGTGGCCACGACCTCTGTGGTGTAGGCCACATCCCCGGGTGCAGGAAGAGCCGTAGGGGGCCGCGTGGGTGCGGGCGCCGAGGTTGTTGTTGCGACTGGGCTCCCCGCCGGCAGGCTGGTTGGGGCACTGGCCGTCGCGGATGCCACCGGCAGTGCGAGAACAGGCGTGGCCGGCTCACGGGTTGGCGTTAGCGTGGCAACGGATGATACGGGCGGGACCGTCACCGCAGGCGACACGCTTTCGCTCGTAGAGGCCACCACGGCAACGCCATCACTCGCCGGGCGACCGCAACCACCCATGGCCAGAGCGGCTGCGATCAGGCAGACCCACACTGCGCGTACCATAGACCAGTACCCTCCTTTGCCGACTGCCTGATACTATAGCACGCCCTGACCCGTGAGGCACACGGCGCCAGGGCGCTGCAGCACTTGGCGATAGCCGGCTCAGGGCAGCGTCAACTCCCGGGTCAGGCCGTTGACCTCCAGCGTATATGTTCCCGGCCTGAGGCCGCTCACGTCCACTGTGACTGTCTCGCTATAGGGCACGATCGCCATGGTGCACATGGCATCCCGCGGACGCTCGGTCTCGACCGTCAGAACGATCCGTGCGCCATCCACGGCCTGGGTTGTCCCGTGAAAGCTGGTGCAACCGTCAGGATAGTACCCGCTTACCATCACACGCAGCCCTAAAGGATCACTCGAGCCCAGAATCTCGACGTCCTCGACGACCGCCGGACGGATGAGCAAGTCCCCCGCAGGCTTGCTGACCGGCGTGGCCGGTGCCGCACTTGCGCCGATGGCCAGGGGAAACTCATGCTCACCGACCACCACGATGTAACTACCATCCGGCAGGCCCGCCGTATCCAGCGCGATCTCTCGCGTGAAAGGTACCAACGCCTCGGTGCAGAGCATGCCGGACGGGCTCACGGCGATGATCTCCACCGTCAGTGCGTCACCAGACCAGTTCTGCCGCACCTCCGAGATCTTGGTGCAGCCATCAGCCAGATCACCCTCGACCTGCAACGTCCATGGGGCGCCCTCGCGCTTGGGCTCTACCAGAGCAGCCGCGTTGACATAGGCCTTGCTGGGGACCAGGCCCCCGGGCACCTCCTTGTCCACCTCAGGTGTGGCTGAGGCCACGGGCAACGGTGTCCCCTCAACTTCCGGCGACTGCCCGGTCTCCGGCGTCGGCACTGCGGCAGGCGCCTGCGGCGCACAGGATGCGATGGTCAAAATCACGAGCAAAAGTGCAAAGAACAAGGTCATGGAGCGCGACACAGATCCTCCTCAGACATCGGAACAGTTCGGATAACTCACTACCTCTTTTGACGCTTCCTGGTGCCCGCAGGTTCCGCAGGAGTGGCGGCCACCCCAGCACGCCGCGTGCGCGCCGCCTCATAATCGGAATAGTTGCCCGGCGTACTCGCCAGAACACCGTCGTCGAGAGCGGCGATACGCGTGACGATGCGATCCAGGAAGTAACGGTCATGGGAGATCACCAGAATGGTCCCCTCAAAATCCTCCAGAGCCGCCTCCAATACCTCGGCGGAGGCGATGTCCAGGTTGTTGGTCGGCTCATCCAACAGCAGCAGGTTGGCATCGCTGAGCATCAGCAACGCCATCTGCAGGCGCCCCTTTTCCCCACCGGAGAGCGTGCCAACGGGCTCGCGCACCTGCTCGTAGGGGAACACAAACCGCCCCAGGAACGACACCGCCGCGCTCTCGGACATGGGCCCGGCGCGCATGATCGTCTCCAGCAGGCTCAGCTCCGGGTCCAGCGTCTCGTGCTCCTGCGCATACAGGCCAACGCGCACGCCCGGGCCGATGCGCAGCGCGCCGGCGGTGGGCTCGAGTGCCCCCAGGATTAGCCGAAAGAGCACCGTCTTGCCGGCACCGTTGGGGCCCACCAGGCCCACGCGGTCGCCATGGTGCAGCAGCAAATCAACCCCGTCCAGGACGATGGACTCCTCGCCGTCCGTCCCAAAGCTCTTGCGCAGGCCGGTGATCTCGAGCACGCGCTGGCTGCCGCGCCAGCCGGGCAGCGCCAGGCCCATCCGGCGCTGGCTGCCCACAGGCGCCTCCACGCGCTCCATCTTTTCCAGGCGCTTGAGAATGGCCTGGCCCCGTGCCGAGAACTTGGCATTGTCATAGACCTTGCCCCAGGTCATGAGACGTTTGGCGGACTGCTCAAGCCGGGCGATCTCGCGGCCCTGAGTCTGGTAGAGTTGGCCCTGTCGGGCGCGGCGCAACTCTCGCTCCGCGGCGTACTCGGAATAGTTGCCTGCGTACTCTGTCAGGCGGCCCTGCTCCAGTTCGGCGATCCCATCGACGACCAGGTCCAGCAGATAGCGATCGTGGGACACGACTACCACGCCCCCCTTGTAGTCGCGGATGTACCGCTCCAGCATCTCTTTGCCCGCCAGATCCAGGTGGTTATCGGGCTCATCCAGGAGCAGCAGGTCGGGCTGCACGGCCATGAGTTTGGCCAACGCCAGCAGCTTTTTCTGGCCGCCGCTGAGCACCTGCACGGGTAGATCAAGGTCAGCGTGGCTGAACCGGAGGCTAGCCAGGATGCCGCGCAGCCTTCCTTCGTAACCGGGCCCGCCGGCCTGCTCGTACGCCTCCACCAGAGACTCTTGGTCGGCCAACGCCCGCTCCAACCGGCGCGCATCGCCGTACACGCGAGGATCGCTCAGGCGGGCCTCGGCCGCCAGTAGTCGACGCTCCAGCTCCGCCAGACGGGTCGAGGCCGTCAGCGCCTCCTCCCACACGGTGCGCTCGGCCGGAAAAGCGGGCTCCTGGGGTAGATAGCCCACCGTCTTGCCCCGGGCCAGCACCACGGAACCAGCGTCCGGTGTAAGGGCCCCCGCCAGCAGCTTGAGCAACGTGCTCTTGCCGCTGCCATTGGGACCCACCAGCCCCACGCAGCGATCTTCATGGATCTCCCAGCGGAGATCCTCAAAAACGGGCTCAGACAGGTAGGTGACGGTCACACGATCGAAATAGGCGCCGATCATCTCGATATTCCTGATGTGCCTGGCAGGCTACAGCTTTTTCGCATTCTTGACTCTGGCCCGCCGCTTGCGGGGCTCGTACTCTTGCCAGTAGACACGCCGCTCATCATAGCGGTCAGCCGCAGGCCGCTCCTCGGCCGGATAACCGACATAGACCATCGAGAGCGGGGTCACCTGCTCGGGAAGGCGCAGGATCTCCTTGACCGGCGCGATGACGCTGGGCAGGGGGTAGATGCCGATCCAGACGGCGCCCAGGCCGAGTCCCGCGGCCGCAATGAGGATGTTCTCGGTGGCGGCGCTGCAATCCTGCACCCAGAACTGCCGGGCAGCAGTGTTGTTCGCCAATTCCGGGTTGCCGCAGACCACAATCGCCGCGGGGGCGTTGTAGCGCGCAAACATCAGCCGCCCCCGCAGGCGATCCAGCACCTCTGGCGCCGTGATGACCACGAACTCCCAGGGTTGGCTGTTACAGGCACTCGGCGCCGCCATGGCGGCCTGCAGCAACAGGCGCAGCATCTCCTCTGGCACGGGGCGCTCCTCGTACCGGCGAATGCTGCGGCGCGACCGCAAGAGCGCGATGACATCCACGAAACTCTTCCCTCCTGATGACGGATCGAGCATACCTGCTCGGGGGAGGCATGCCAAATGGCCGCCAGCCTCTTGACGTTTTCAAGGTTGACGCTCTCTGCGCCACCGTGCTACAATCGCCACGTACGTCAGAGACGACCGTGAGCCCACACAACAGGGGCAGTTCAAAGGAGAAAGGGAGCCATGAAGAAAGCGTTGATCATTCAGGGCGGCTGGCAGGGACACGAGCCCGTACAGGTATCGGACATTCTAGCCGGGGCGCTGCGCGAGAACGGCGTCGAGGTCGAGATCGCCGATACGCTGGACGTGCTCAAGGAGCGCGACCTCAAGGCGCTGGACCTGATCATCATGCAGTGGACCATGGGCAAGATCGAGCGCGACCAGCTGGCGCCGCTGCTGGAGGCGGTCGAGAGTGGCGTGGGCATTGCTGGACTGCACGGCGGCATGGGCGACGCCTTCCGCGACGCCACCCCGTATCAGTTCATGGTAGGGGGCCAGTGGGTGGCCCACCCGGGGAACGACGGCATCGACTATGACGTGTTCATCGTCGACAAGGGCCACTGGATCACCCAGGGCGTGTCGGGATTCCATGCCAAGTCAGAGCATTATTACATGCACGTTGACCCGGCAATTCACGTCCTGGCGGCCACGCCCTTTGACGATGTCGCCATGCCCGTGGCCTGGACCAAGATGTGGGGCAAGGGCCGCGTGTTCTACAGCTCGATGGGGCACCTGGCCTCGGTCTTTGATCAGGACCCCAACATCCTGAAACTCATGACGAGGGGCATGCTCTGGGCCGCTCATGCCCTGGAGGGCACGGACTAGTTCTTTCGATTGCTGAAGCACGACGGGGCGGGCACCAGGTGGTGTCCGCCCCGTTCTTGCACCTGCCCTAGTCCTTGAGACGCTGGAGGAGCGTCGCAGTCCCCTCGGGGTCCAGCCGTTGCAGGCGCTTTTTCCGCAGGTTCTCGCGCACGATCCAGCGGACATCGCCATCGGAACTGTCGGCCCACCTCATGAGCATCGGCCAGCCCTCCTCCGGGAGCGGCGCAACGGCCACACTCCAGGCATAGCCGAGCGCCTGGCGAAGCACCCGCACGTCGTCGCTCTTGCGATTCGCGCGCTCCAGCAGCGATTGCGTCACCTGATCCAGCATGGCCAGGGTCTCCCGCACGTGTTCGGGCACCTTGAGCAGTGCGGGCTCGCACATCCCCGAAACCAGCGCCCTCTGCTCCAGCGCATTGCCACAACGCCAGGACAGCGTGTGCTGGATGAGGGCATCAAACCGCTCAAGACCGGCCTGTTGGAGCGCCATCGCCACGGCCTCGCGCACGCGCCAGCGCGGATCGGAGGCCAGGGCACGGAGCGGCCCCCAGTGCGCGTCGGACCCCTCGCCCAGCAGGCGCCCCAGGCCCACGATGGCGCAGAGTGCCGGGAAAATCGCCGGCTCATTAGCGTCATCACCTTCCGGCAGCGAATCCAGCCAGCACAGAAAGAGCGCCTCATCGCCCCAGGCCGCGACGGCATAGATGAGCTCCAGATTGGCGCGCGGCCCCGGCAAGCCGGAGTGCTCGAGTACGTAACTGAGGACATCTGGGACGGCGGACAGTTGCAGCAGGTACCAACTCACAGCGGGCATGCCGGCCTCCTTACCCTGGCCTTGCTGCCAGGCTGGCAGCATGAATGACAGTGCAAGCCTACCGCAACTGCGGGCCTGCTGGCAAAGGGCATGGTGCATCCGCTATAATGGATGCAACTAGGGCTGTGGTCTGCAGGCCATTGCCGCCAGACCTGGCCTATCGTCCTGTGCGGCGCTGCCAAAGCGCCGCATCCCTAACGGGCAAGGCACGCTGGAGGTATCATGAACGACAGTACAATCTTCCGCCCATCGCCAAAATACCAGGCACATATCCTGATCGCCATCGGCATCACGTTCCTGTTTCTGGTGCTGCCCTTTGCGCTATTCGGCCTGGTGCCCGAATTGGGCTGGCTCTACTTGTTGATCTTTATGTTCGCCAACGCCCTCTGGCTCGTGCCGGCGATCATCCTGACGCCCTTTTACTGCCGCTCGATCGAGTACGAGTTCGCCGACAAGGACCTGCTCGTGCGCCGCGGGATCATTACCCGCTCCGAGAGCATGGTGCCCTACCGCATGGTGACCAATGTCGAGGTCAAGCGGGGGCCGATCGCCCGGGCGCTGGGCATCGGCACGCTCAAGGTACACACCGCCGGCTACAGCCAGCAGACCCAGTCCGAGGCTACCCTGAACGGCCTCGCAAGCTGGGAGGAGGTGCGCGAAGGATTGCTGGAACGCATCCACGCGGACCAGGCTGAGCAGTCATCGGAGGGACCGGAGCGCGACACTGCGAGCGGCGATGTAGCCAACCTCCTGGGCGACATTCTGGCCGAGGTACGGGCGCTGCGAGAGCAACGATAATCCTTGCACACCGACTACTCTGACACTCCGCCCCTCAGCATGTCAGGAGGAGGTCTCCATGACGACCCGGGAGCAAGCGCCCGAACAGGACCGCCGCGCGCGCCGTCTTGCGACGCGTGCGTTATTTGCCCAGGGCCACAAGGAGGGCCTGACCTGGTTCCAGCGCCTACACGGCTATGTCTACGGCCGCTGGCCACATACCTACATCGGAGCGGCGATCGGAGAGCGGCGCGAACTGGCATGGAAGCGCGCGCTGCTGGCGCCTTTTCTGGCTCGGGCCCTGTTCCCCAAACGCTGGGGTGACGAGTATCACGGCAAGGTGCTGCCCACGGAGCAGGCCACCCGCCTCCTGCAGGTGCACGAACCCCTCGACCTGCCGCTACCCGAGCAGGTGCTGCCCTACGAGAGCGCCCGGCAACTGGTGCTCTCCGGCGATGGACCCTACGTCGTCCTGGATTGCCCCTGCCGGCTGGCACGCGAACACCCCTGCGAGCCGCTGGATGTGTGCTTGATCATCGGTGAACCTTTCGCGAGCTTTGTGCTGTCGCACAACAGCGACCGGGCCCGCCAGATCACCCGGGACGAGGCTGTCGCCATCGTCGAGGCCGAGGCGGCGCGCGGCCACGTGCACCACGCCTTCTTCAAACAGGCCATGCTCGGACGGTTCTATGCGATATGCAACTGCTGTTCCTGTTGCTGCGGGGCCATCTCTGCCCACTTGCACGGCACGCCGATGCTCGTATCCTCAGGGTATGTGGCCCAGATCGATGATAAGTGCTGCGTGCAGTGCGGCACCTGCGTCGAGGCTTGCCCGTTCGGCGCGCTCACGCTGTCGGACGGATTGTCGATCGATACGGAGCGCTGCATGGGCTGCGGCGTGTGTACCCGGCTCTGCCCGCAACAGGCGCTGGCGCTGGTGCGCGATGACTCCAAACCGGAGCCGATGCCGCTGCCGGGAATGCCACTACCAGAGCCCATGATCCGGACACTGCAAATCTAACACACCCCGGGAGGTCGCCCGTGAGCGAGTTCGGCACCAAAGCCTATTCCAAGCCGTTGCGCATCGCCATGCGCGTCGCCGTGGTGGCACTGCTGGTCGCATTTGTCGCGATCTGGGTGGTGTTGCTCAATCGCTGGCAGACGCTGGATGTGGGGCGCGTCTACCTCTACATGCTGTTCTTCGTGGGCTATTTGGCCGTCGAGCAGCGCACCTTCCGGGGGCCGGACGAGGACGCTTACAGCGATCGCATCTGGGTGCGCTATGTACTGACCTATGCCTGGTGGTTTCTGGCGCTGGGCAGCCTGCTGGAGCATGCGCTGACGCTGCGCAGCCACCCCACGGTCAGCCTCATCGGCGCCATCCTGACGATCATCGGCCTGGCGCTGGGCTACTGGGCCACCGGCAAGTTACGTAACGAGCTCGGCCGGCGGGTGGACACATGGGCAGCCCTGCGCATCGTGGATCAGGGGCCGTACAGCCTGATCCGGCACCCATCCTACCTGTCATCCATCCTGATCGTCATTGGCCTGCCGCTGTTGATGAATGCCTATATCAGCGTGGTGCTCAGCGCCGTGCTGATAGGCCTCTTTGTCTACCGGCTGCTCCGTGAGGAAGCCATCCTGTCTCAGCGCATTCCGGCGTACGCGGCCTACATGCAGGGCACCTACCGGCTGATCCCCTGGATCTGGTAAACGCCGTCCAATGCCCTTGACTCTCCCCTTGCGGGAGGGTGTAGGATGCAACTGCCACCCCGGACATAGCAGCCGGGTGGGTACACCCTGCCAGAAGAGGAGACACCATGCCCGAGACGCTACACGACATCGCCGCGCGCCGCTCCATCCGCCGCTATACCGCTGAGCCTATCCCCCGGGAGTCCCTCGAGCAGATCCTGGCCGCCACCGTGCAGGCCCCTTCCGCCAAGAACCAGCAGCCCTGGCGATTTGTGGTACTCGAGGGGTCCGCAGCCCGAGAGTTGGCGACGATCATGAAGCGCGCCGCGGACCGGTTGACGGACGAGGGGGAGGACATAGGGAGCCTCGCCTGGACCGCTGCCATCGTGGAACAAGCCCCCGTGACCATCCTGGTGTACGACGCCGCGCCACCGGAAGAGATCCCCGCAGCCTTTCACGACGATTACCGCTTTGTCATGCTCCAGTCCATCGGCGGGGCCATCCAGACCATGCTCCTGGCCGCGCAAGCGCTGGGCCTGGGCTCGCTCTGGATCTGTGACGTGCTCTACTGCGAGGAGCAGATCAGTGTCTGGGTCGGACACAGCGCCGACAAGCTGGTGGCTGCCGTCTCGCTGGGATACGCCGATGAGTCGCCCCGCGCCCGGCCACGCCGGCCCTGGCAGGAGGTCACGGAATGGCGAGGCGCCGCGTCAGAGGTAGCTTCCTGACGCGGCGCCCGTTTGAGCCGCTGCAGGGTTGATCAGTATCTCTGCTTGAGCCTGACCACCGTTTGCATGGCCTCGAGGATGTGTCGCGCGGACATGCCGTAGCGCTCCAGCAATTGCAGGTAGGGACCTGACTGGCAGAAGGTGTCCGGCACGCCGATGCGGCGCATCGGCACCGGCCCGCGCTCGATCAGCAACTCCGCCACGGCGCTGCCCAGCCCACCCGCCAGCACATTGTCCTCCGCCGTCACGATGGCCCCGGTCTCGCCTGCGGCGCGCAGCACCGCCTCCTCATCCAGCGGCTTGACCGTGTGGCAGTCGATGACGCGCACCTCAAGGCCCTCACGCGCGGCCAGCTCGGCCGCCAGCAGGGCCTGGGCCACCATGTCGCGGTTGGCGATGATGGTCGCATCGAACCCGGTGCGCACGGTGACGGCCTTGCCGATCCCAAAGGGATAGGTGTCATCGTACAAAAAGGGCAGGGGTTCCTTGGTGAGGCTAAGGTACACCGGCCCCTGATGCTCTGCCGCCGCGAACACCGCTTTTTGGGTCGTCACCTCGTCGGCCGGGGCGATGACCGTCATATTGGGCATGGCCCGCATGATGGAGAGATCCTCCTGTCCCTGGTGCGTGGCGCCATCCTCCGCGGGCGTAATCCCCGCGTGGCCGCAGCCGAACTTGACGTTGGCCTGGGTGTAGCAGACGCTGTTACGGATCATGTCCAGCCCCCGCAGGGTGGCGAAGACGGCGTAAGTGGCCACAAAGGGCACCAGCCCGCTATGGGCCATGCCCGCCGCCATGGCGATCATGTTCTGCTCGGCGATGCCTAGATTGAACCCGCGCTCGGGGTAGCGCTCGGAAAAGGTCCAGGTGCCCATGCCTTTGGAGACGTCGGCGTTGAGCACGACCACATCGTCACGCTGCCCGCCCAGCTCCAACAGGGCGTCTGCAAAGCTGAAACGGGTGGTGCGCTTTTCGCCTTTGGCAAAGAGGGTGCCATCACGCAGCAGGTCGACCACGCCGGGCCGCAGGTACATATAGCGCTCAGCAGCCATCTTCGCCCTCCTCCAGGCCCGCTGCGGCCCGTATCTCGGCACAGGCTGCCTCCGCCTGCTCTGCGCTGGGCGCATTGCCGTGCCAGAAGGGGTTGTTCTCCATAAAGCTCACCCCCTTGCCTTTGACCGTCTGCGCCAGGATCAATGTGGGTCCGCCCACAGCATTCCGGCTCTCCTCCAGCGCATCGACGACCTGGGCCATGTCGTGCCCGTCGATCTCCACCACGTGCCAGCCAAAGGCCTCCCACTTGGCTCGCACCGGCTCGATGGGCATGACATTGTCCACAAAGTCGTCGTTCTGGATCCGGTTGCGGTCCAGGATGACGGTCAGGTTGTCGAGTTTGAGGTTGGGGGCCACCAGTGCCGCCTCCCAGATCGAACCCTCCTGCATCTCGCCGTCGCCGATCATCGCCCAGGTGCGATAGTCGCGCCCGGTGACCCGCGCAGCCAGCGCCATGCCGAGGGCGGCGGGGAGACCATGGCCCAGGGATCCCGCCGTCATGTCCACGCCGGGCGTCTTGACCATATCCGGGTGCCCCTGCAGCAGGCTGTCGATGCAGCGTAGTGTGCCCACGCACTGGGCATCCAGGTATCCGCGGCGGATCAGCGCCGCGTACCAGGCCGGGCAGGCGTGCCCTTTGGAGAGCACAAAGCGGTCGCGGTCAGGCCAGTGTGGCTCGGATGGGTCGATGCGCATAACGCGAAAGTACAGGGCGGCGAGGATATCCGCGGCGGAGAGCGAGCCCCCCGGATGCCCCTGCCCCGCGATGTGGATCATGCGCACGATATCGCAGCGCATCAGCGCCGCGATCCGCACCAGGCCAGTGAGTTCCTCAATCGGTCGTTCGTCCATCCGGTACCTCCCCGCCTCTACAGCAGCGACCGGAACAGGTGCGTAAAGGCCGTGGCGGGGTTGCCCTCGGCGATGAACGCGCCGATCCGGTCGCGCCCGATGCGGTCCAGCAGTTGCTCGGCCGTCTTGACCGCGGCAATGGTCGCCGACATGGTCTCGATGGGCGGGCTCTGCCGCGAGTTGACGTCGTACGATACCCAGCCGTCCCAGCCGATGCGATCCATGTAGTAGAGCATCTCAATCAGGTCCCAAAAGTTCACCGAGCCGGGGATCATGTCCCAGTCCCACTCACGGCCGTTGTCGTTGAGGTGCACATAGAACAGCCGGCCGGCGCGGTGGGCCAGGGCGAGGGCTTCCGCGGGCGTCTCTTTGGCGATCAGGGCATGCCCCACATCCATGGTTACGCCCACGTTGGGCAGGCCCAGGTGCTCGCAGAGGTACAGTGAGCGCCCCATGTCGCCCAGCACGCAATAGTTGCGCGACTCGTTGAGCTTGTACTCGAGGCTGATGCGCACGTCACTCCGGTGCCCCGCTGCATCGGCGATGCACGCCTCCAGCCAACCCCACTGCTGGAGATAGTCCGCCTGGAAGGAATAGTTGTGACCGTCGATCAGCGGGCAGCAGGTGACCATCCAGGCGTCGAACTCGGCCGCCAGGTCCATGGCGATCTTGAGATTGGTCACGGCCTGGGCGCGCACGGCGGGGTCCGGCGAGGTAAAGGAGCCCACCTGCCAGATCTTTTCGGTCTTGACGTTCAGGTTGATGGCCGAGACGGGCAGACCGCTGGCACGGATCTCGC